>JBKDYW010000144.1:0-5873 GCA_046308575.1 Verrucomicrobiota bacterium | reverse complement strand
CGCGCGATCTCGCCCTCATCATTTGAGAGCACGGCAAAAGCCACATGCGTCTTGATGCCGAGCTTGTCCCACTGCGCGGCAGGAAACTCGGCGATCACCGTGCTCGCGTTGGCGGGTAGCGTGACGGATTTTTTTTCATCGAGCGGGTACTTGCCACTCAAGGCCATGAGGCCAAAGCGCAGCGTGGCCTTGGTTTGATCGCCTTCGTTGATGCCATAAACTTTCACGCTCTTTTTCTCACGAGTCACCACGACAGTCACCGGCGCAAAAGCGCGGCGCACAGGCCAGAAGGCGGGATTGCGGCGTTGTTTCCAATCGACGATCGTCCAACTGCGCGTGCAGGGCCACATGTCGTTGAACATCCAAAAGACGGCTGCCGAGCTGTCGAACATGCGGCGGCGGAAATTTTTGATGTACTCCGAGAGACCCACGCCCTGAAGCACACCACCCCAATAAACATACTCTTCGAGCGACATGCTGGCGATCGACTTGCCAAGCCATTGTTCGAACATGAGGTCGGGCGCATAGGCGGGGATGTTGTCCCATGAGGTCACTGCGTTGTCGTGAAGCTCCCATGGAAATGTGCCGATCTTGCCCGGAGCATCGCCGAAGCATTCGCGGGTCGCCAAAAGGTTGTTCGGTCCAAGGATGCCGCCTTCGTTCGGAAAGCGGCAAATCATGTCACGGTATTTGCGGAAATCATTGTCGCGAAAACCAAGACTCCACGGGTGCTGGTCGCCGAGATGGTCGGCAGTCGGCGATTCTCCATCGGGTGAGAATGGCGAGCTTGGTTGGTAATACCTGCCCGGATCCTCTTCCTTCATTAGGCGCGGCAGCACGAGATGGTAGAGCGCGTAATCGGGAAATGCCACGCCCTGCTCGTAGTCCCACTCCCAGTATCCTTGCTCGATCTCATTGTTGCCGCACCATGCGACGAGGCTCGGATGATGCGCGAGTCGGCGCACCTGATGCCTCGCCTCCTGCGTGACATCGGCAAGGAATGCCTCGTCAGTCGCAGGATACTTGCCGCAGGCAAAGATGAAATCCTGCCAGACCATGATGCCCTTTTCGTCGCAGAGATCATAGAAGTCGTCGCTCTCGTAAACACCGCCGCCCCACACGCGCAGGAAATTGCAATTCGCTTCCAAGGCACGATCGATGAGCACGGCATGACGCTGGCGGTCAATGCGACTGAGGATGAGGTCCGCCGGGACATAGTTGCCGCCCTTGCAGAAGATCGGTTTGCCATTGATCTCGATGATGAAATACCGACCGCGCTCGGGGTGTGTTTCCTGATTCACGCGCACATGGCGGAAGCCGATTTTGCGGGTCAGGCTTCCTTCGGTTTTGCCAGCGACCACGAGTTCGACTGTCGCTTCGCTGCGGTTTTGTTTTCCGTGCCCAACAGGCCACCAGAGTTTGGGCTTGGCCACAGGAAGCACCGCTTCGAGTTTGTTCACGCCCGGTTGAAGGAGCACCGGCACACGCACGGAGTCATTCGATTTTCCAACCTTGAGCAGCAGCTCACCGCGCATTGGCTTGTCGCTCAGGTTCTCAGCAAACACCCGGGCCGTGACGCTTCCTTTGCTGCGATCGGCGGAAAGGTCGGGAATCAATACCGCGCTCTCCCAGCGGATGCCCGAAGAAATTTCTAAACGCACGCTGCCGGGCATGCCGACATTGACGAGGCGCGGCGACCAATCCCATCCGAACTCGCTCTGGGTTTTGCGCAGCCAGTTTGATTTCGTCTGGCGGTGATTGAGGCGAAGTCCATAGCCCTCGGAGGAGCGCGTCATCGCATGATAAATGCCGCTCTCGATCTCGACCACGAGTTCGTTTTCACCATTCCGCAGCGCGGTGGTCGCCTCGACGCGGCAGGGATGAAATGCGTTCGCATGCGTGCCGATCTGCACGCCGTTGAGGTAAATCTTGGCCGCCAGATCCAGCGTTTCAAAAAACAGCCATGCGCGTTCTCCTTTGCGCAAGCGGGGCAGCTTGAATGTGCGCCGATAATACCAAACCGTTTCCTCCACCCAGCGGCAGGCGAGCACATTCGTGCCGATGCCCGGATCCGGAATCTCGCCGTGTTCGAGCAGAGTCTCATGCACACTGCCCGGCACGGATGCGCTCCACGCGCGGCTCCAGTTCACCTCGCCAGCCAGCACCCGCTTCGGTCGCTCACCGCGTTCGCCGTCGTTCCAGCGAAGTTGCCATGTGCCGTTGAGGTCGATTGTTTGATTCATGAATTGATAGGGATGCTATGTCGTGAGTTTGAAACCTGAATGCGGATTGGTGCAGCGGGCAATCCATGACGGTTAAAAAGATGGGTCGCCGGGCAAGAAGTCCATGCGAAGCGAATCCATGAGGCGTCTTCCGGAACATCGTGCAGCAAAATCCGTTCGCCATCAATCCTCGCCGCGGGCAAAGGAGTAAAAATTTCGTCTTTGCCCGCCGCTTCAAAGCCGTCGATCGCATCGCCACCGTTCGAGTGCAGACCTTCCGCATGTTCGAAGGAAATTGATAAAGTGTCGGGAGTGATTTTCATCACATTCGATACCACCGGTCCTTCGCAAGCGATCGGTGCATGACCATAAACATGCTTGAGCGCCAAGAGCGCAAGGCGCGTGCCCACCTCTTGTTTATTTGTCGGATGGATGTCCTCCGCATCCCCTTGGTCGATGGCAACCGCCATCGCGGTCGCGGGTAATTCCAACGCGGTGGACTGCGCGGCGCGGAGTTCCGGCCAAGTGTTTCCGGGTCCATAGCCGGGCAACTGGACAAACAAAAACGGCATCTCTCCCCCGCCCCATTTCGCACGCCAGTCGCGGATCATTGCCTGAAACAAGCGGGCATAGCGTGCGGGATCACCGGCATTCGATTCGCCCTGATACCAAAGGAAGCCGCGCGCCGGAAATGAAACCATGGGCGCCACAATCCCATTCCACAGACGTGAATGTTTATTGCCGTGCGGCGCGACGGCGTTGCCGAAATTCGACTCGATCTGATATCGCCAAGTACCGTGAAGAGGAATCGTTACGCTATCAACGGGACCAATCTTCATCGCATCCGCCGGACCGGTCATGCCACCGCCGAACACATGACTGAACACGCGCACCGCAATCACGCTTTTTCCCGCACGCACCTTGTTGGCAGGAATGGTGTAACGGCGCGGAGCAGCCCAGACATCCGGATCTTCGACGATATCGCTGCGACCGATCTCCTCACCATTGAAATAGGTCCGCTCGTGTTTGTCGCAGGCGCCGAGATGCAACTCGAGCGAACGACCCTCCCACTCTTGCGGAATTTCCACTTCGCGGCGAAACCAGAATGCTCCGTTGAACTTGTGACCTGCCTCCTGCCAGTAGTTTGGCAACTCCATCACCGGCCAATCCGCGCAATCGGTTTCTGGCAAGGCGAAGAGTCGTGCATGTTCAGGGATGTCCTCCATATCCCTGCGATCAATCCCGGCAATGAACGCCGCGAGCTGATCTTCAAACTCCGGCTCGACGGGATCGGCGCATTGTTCAGCACCGGCGGCGGCAAGAGCTTCATCACTCATCCATGTTTCAATCCGCGTCCCACCGACCGCGGCAATGATGAGCGCGATGGGCACCGACGGATCCGTCTGCATGAGGCGTTTGGCAAAGTAATAAGCCACGCCACTGATCCGGCCCATGCCATGCTGAGTGTAGCTGCACCACTGCGGTCGATATGACCATTCGCCCGCAGGCTGAAGTGCAGGAAGGTGATCGATCTTTAGAAAACGCAAGCCGGGCAAATCGGCCGTTTCGGATTTTCCACCCGCGCTTTTGCCGAGAGTCCACTCCATGTTCGACTGGCCCGAGCAGATCCAGACATCGCCAATGAGCACCTCACTGATCCGCAAGGTTTCCCCACCGCATTCGATGAGCAGTTCATGCGGCCCACCGGCAGGCAACGCGGCAAAACACAATTCCCAAGATCCATCGGCGTTCGATCGCGTCGACGCAGTCAGGCCCGCGAGCGTAACACGCACTTCCGAGTCCGGATTGGCTCGCCCGCGCCAAGGAATCGGCTGGCCCCGTTGAAGGACCATGTGATTCTGATAGATGGAATGAATCTCAATCATGGGCATCTAAGCACTTTAGGCATCAGCCTTTTTGCAGGGCAAAGCCAAGCGACTGGCGCTGCTTCAGCTCGGATGGATTGAACACGATGCGCCGTAGCATTTTGTCCTCGGGAGCGCAGGGCGAGTCCACTTCGTGCAACTCGACCTCGAAGCTACCGGGTTGTTTGCTCTTTAGGATCATGCCATCCGTGCCGCCGATGCACACGCCATCGCCCTCCGCTTCGCAGGGCAAGTAACTGGTGAACACTTCCTGAAGCGCGCCGGGTGATTGGGAAAACTCGAAGTCGTCGGCGATCTCCAAATCACCATGAACTGTGAGCGTCAGCTTGCGCTCGAAGCGGGTGAGCGTCGGGTCCGGATAGGCACGACTCAGATCGATGCGCAGAGTTTTGGATCCATCGGCTGCCGCGTGATCGACGGCAAGGCTGGCACGATACTGAGATCCCTACTGCTGGAGATGGCCGTTGATGATCGGCACCGGGTGGCCCTGTGAACCGCAGAGGAGATTGTCATATCGGTTCGGGCCGAAGACATCGGCCGTGTAGACCGGCAAGCCCGGATCGGTGATCCATGCGCGGCCGTCGCGGTAAAAAACGAAACTCCCGAGGTCGTTGTGATTGTGCGAAGCCGCATTGTGCAGGGCCGTCGCGGCGAGTTGCACCCGGGATCCGTCCGCAAGGGTTGCGGCCACCTTGGCAAATCCCAGCGAGGGAAGATGCGTGTCGGTCACCGGACTCGGCTCGCGCTTGGCAAACTCGAGCCATGCAGGAGAATCCACCGCGAGCAGCAGATCGTGCCAGTTCTGAAGCTTTGGCCGTCCGTCGGGACCTTTGTCGCAGAAATCAAACAACTGCGGCAAGGGCAGGAATGCGTTGACCATGAGGGCCGACGAAGCGCTCATGAAACCGTCGCCTGAATCGGAGAAGAGGCAGGAATGCTTTCCTTCAAGCCAGACCGCCAGCGGGTAGCGGGCGATGCGTTGAGCAAGCTCCGAGTCCATCAGATTCAACAGTCCCCCGCTCACTTCGCGCAGCACGATGGCTGCCTCGAGGAAATGTCCAAAGCCGTAATTCCAATACTTCGGGCCCTCGGCACAGCCTCCGTCCTCGCTGAATCCCGTCATGCCAAATTCCATCATGTGCGTGCAGAGCACGAGCAAGGAGGCCAGCGGGCGCGGCTCCTTCATGCGGTGGAGAGCCGTCTGGATCACATTGGAAAAACAGACATGGTTCCAGTTGTTCCGTCGGCACATCCAGATCGGCAGGTTACGCCAATCGAGGGCTGCATTCAGGGATCGCTCCTCGATGCGTTGGCCGACGCGCCGGACCACCTGCGGGTCGAGGCGGTCGCCGACCGCGAGCAACAACTCGGAAAGCACCGCACCGCAGCGCGTTGCGGTAAGATCCGCCCCATGCAGCTTCGCGCATTCCTGCGGCATCCAGAACTCAAAGTCACAGAAGGCCCAGAGGACTTCTTCCAATCGAACTGCATCCGCCGATGGATGATCCAGCCAGAGCGCAAGAGCCTCATCCTGAATGCGGGCAAGGGCATTGCTGATAATCTCATCGTCGCGCCATTTTCCGGTGCGGTGGTATTCGCGAATGGCACTCCAGTCGAGCCGCCTGATCGGATATGACTGAGGGTTGGCGCTATAGCCATAGGCATGACCTCCTCCCTGCCCGGCAAGACGCTCCGCCACGCGCTCGAAGAGTCCGTTCTCGTGCGCAAGTGCGATGGCCTTTGTGCGCTTGGAGGCATCGGTCAA
>JBKDYW010000143.1:0-4529 GCA_046308575.1 Verrucomicrobiota bacterium | reverse complement strand
GTTTCGTTGCGGACGAGCAGGACCTTTTCACCTTTCGCTTCGGCGGCTGCCGCGCGATCGGCGTTGAGGTAAATTTTGCCGGAGGCGGCACCTGGGCCGGCGGGAAGACCGGTGGCGATGGCCTTGGCTTTCTTCACATCGGCCGCGTCGAAGATCGGCGCGAGAAGTTGGTCGAGCTGTTCGGCCGGGTTGCGGAGCACAGCGGTCTTCCAATCGATGAGCTTCTCCTTGACCATGTCCATGGAGAACTTCAGCGCGGCGGCGGCGGTGCGCTTGCCGTTGCGGGTCTGGAGCATGAACAGCTTGCCGTCCTGCACGGTGAACTCGACATCCTGCACATCCTTGAAGTGTTTTTCGAGGATCGTGCGGACTTTCATGAGTTCGGCATACGACTTCGGCATTTGCTTCTTCATGTTGATGACCGGCTCCGGCGTGCGGACACCGGCGACCACATCCTCGCCTTGGGCGTTGATGAGGAACTCACCGTAGAATTCGTTGGCGCCGTTGGCGGGGTTGCGGGTGAAGGCAACGCCCGAGCCGGACTTGTCGCCGGTGTTGCCATAGACCATAGCCTGGACATTGACGGCGGTGCCCCACTCGGCGGGGATGTTGTACTTGCGGCGGTAAACGATCGCGCGGTCGTTCATCCATGAGCCGAATACGGCGCCTGCGGCACCGCGGAGTTGGTCCCACGGATTG
Organism: Verrucomicrobiota bacterium; assembly: GCA_046308575.1. Lineage (GTDB taxonomy): Bacteria > Verrucomicrobiota > Verrucomicrobiia > Verrucomicrobiales > Akkermansiaceae > Luteolibacter. The sequence continues at coordinate 3,830 of JBKDYW010000143.1, read as the reverse complement.
CTTGGGAAGCTCTTGCCGGTGCGCTCTTTGACGAGGGCCTTGAAGCGTTTGACGAGTTCTTGTTGGTCGGCCGCGGTGAGGTCGGAGTCGACGATGTCGCGTTTGTATTTCTCGTGCTTGAAGTGCTCGATGACGACTTCGAAGGGCTCGTGGTCTTCGCCTTCGCGCTTTTGCACGCCAAGCACGACATCGCCGTACATTTGCACGAAGCGGCGGTAGCAGTCCCATGCGAAGCGCTCGTTCTTGGTGGCGGCGGCGAGTGACTTCACCGTATCGTCGTTGAGGCCGAGGTTGAGGATGGTGTCCATCATGCCCGGCATCGAGTCGCGGGCACCGGAGCGCACGGCGACGAGCAGCGGCATGCCTTTGGCATCGCCGAACTTGCAGCCCATGATTTTTTCCATGTTGGCAACGCCGGCTTCCATCTGCGATTGGAGCGAGGTCGGGTAGCTTCTACGATTGGCATAGTAGTAAGTGCAGACTTCGGTGGTGATCGTGAAGCCTGGAGGCACTGGCAGACCGATGCGGGTCATTTCCGCAAGGTTGGCACCCTTGCCGCCGAGAAGTGCCTTCATGCCGCCATCACCATCGGCCTTGCCGGCTCCCCAGGTGTAAACGTATTTGGCTCCTTTGCCGGAAGCGGATTTTGCCTTAGTTTTGGATGCCGCGGATTTGGCGGCCTTGGGTGCGCTTTTTTTGGCGGCGGGTTTCGCTGCCTTCTTTTTCGTAGCCATCGTAGTGATATGTGGTTGTTGGAGATGCTTTCGCCCAATGGGTGTGGATGCGGGCAAAGGACCCGCTGGCGGCGAAACGCGCGGGAGGCTAGGCGACCACGCGGGCGACTGTCAATCAGGCAGTTTGGCCCACCCGACGACTTGCCGGGAGGGCTTGATGCGGTAGGCGAAATGGCTCCCTACGATCAGAAGTGGATCGCGTGGCCCTCGGCAGCGAGGGTCGCCTCGTGGATCACTTCGGACATCGTCGGGTGCGCGTGGATGGTCGCGTGGATTTCCTCGGCGGTGAGTTCCTGGTCGAGGGCGAGGCCCATCTCGGCGATGAGCTCGGTGGCGTTCTCGCCGATGATGTGGGCGCCGAGCAGTTCGCCGTGTTTCTTGCCGTAGAGCAGCTTGGCGAAACCATCGGGCTCGCCGGAGGCGATCGCCTTGCCGATGGCGACGAAGGGGATCTTGCCGACATTGTATTCGATGCCGGCTTCCTTGAGCGCGCGTTCGGTTTTGCCGACCGAGGCGACTTGCGGGTGGCAGTAGGTACAGCCGGGGAAATTGGTGACCTTGCGGGGTTTGTGGCCTGCGACATAGAGGCCTTCGACCGCTTGCACGGCTTCGAACGAAGCGGTGTGGGCGAGCCATGGCGGGCCGGTGATGTCGCCCGCGGCATAGACGCCGGGGATCGAAGTTTCATAGCGGTCGCCGACGTTGATGAAGCCGCGCTCGGAGAGGGCGGGTTGCGTGCCGCCGGGCAGCACCGGCTGGATGCCGATGGCGACGAGGCAGACATCGGCCTTGATCGCGCCTTTTTCCTTCGGCCCATCGACCGTGAGTTCGACATGCGTGCCAAGATCTTTTTGCGCGGTGATCTTGGTGTTGGTGAGGCAGCGGATGCCTTGCTTGGTAAGTGACTTTTCGAGCGCGTCGCCGACTTCATCGTCCTCGACCGGCAGGATGCGCGGCGCCATTTCGACGAGCGTGACCTTGGTGCCGAAGGCGTTGTAGATGTAGGCAAACTCCACGCCGATCGCGCCCGCGCCGATGATGATCATTTCCTTCGGCTGCTCGGCGAGGGTCATCGCTTCCTTGGATCCGATCACCGACTTGCCATTGAAAGGCAGCGTTGGAAGCTCGCGCGATTTGCAACCGGTGGTGATGAGAATATCCTTGGTTTCAAGGGTTTTGACCGATCCATCGGCGGCCTTCACGCTGGCCTTGCCGGTGCCTTCGATCGAACCAAAGCCGCGGACATAATCGACTTTGTTTTTCTTGAAGAGAAACTCAATGCCGCCGGCGAGTTTGTCGGAAACTTTGCGTGAGCGACCAACCACGGTCGACCAGTCATAGGAGAGTCCATCGATCTTGAATCCGAACTCCGCGGCTTTGTGGCTGAGCGTGTGGTAAAGCTCGGCATTTTTGAGAAGTGCCTTGGTCGGGATGCATCCCCAGTTGAGGCAGGTGCCACCGGCGCGATCGGCTTCGACGCAGGCGACGGATTTTCCAAGTTGTGAGGCGCGGATGGCGGCGACATAGCCCGCAGGGCCGCCACCAATGACAATGAGATCGTAGGCCATGATGTGAGTGGTTGCTGGTTTGCGGCGCGAAAGTGTCTGCCGATCGGCGGATTGTCAAAGATGGAAAGGGATTTATCGCGGGTGGCTTGATTTATGGGCGTGGCGGGGTCATTTTTCTCCGGTGAATCGGCGGAAAACCAATGCGTGGATCTTGCTGGCGTTGCTGTTCCTTGCGGTGATCGCCGGGCTTTGGTTGCTACGGCCTGAGCGCTTGTTTTCACTGCGCCCCGGCGGACTGCAGAGCGCGGATGATCCGTTAGAAATGCCATCGCGTGGTGAGCCGGATTTTCGCTTCCACACACTCTCGGCATGGCAGGCTGCCGCGGTGCCGCGTGCGATGCGCTTCGATCTGCCTCTCGGTTCCGAGCACGGAGCGCTGGTCTACAACGCGCAGAAATTTTGGGAGATGAATGAGAAACGCGGCGGGCACCATACCGGCGATGATCTCAATGGCATCGGCGGCATGAACACCGATCTTGGCGATCCGGTTTTTTCCGTCGCCGACGGACTCGTGCTCTACGCGGCCGAGCCTTCGCCCGGTTGGGGCAAGCTGATCCTTGTCGCGCATCGCGCGGCGGATGGTCGCTCGCTACACTCGATGTACGCGCATCTCGATCGCATCGATGTGAAGCCCGGCGATCTTGTCGCGCGCGGATCGCGCATCGGCACGGTCGGCACCGCGAATGGCTATTATCCGGCGCACTTGCATTTTGAAATGCGCGAGAGCCACGGCGTCGACATCGGCGGCGGTTATTCGCTCTATCCGCTCAATCGACTCGATCCGGAAAAAACCATCGCCTCACTGCGCGTGGTGGCGGCGGAAAAACTCACGCCCTCGCCCTTGGGGTTGATGGGGGTGAAGTGAGGAGGCAAAGTGAAGGGACATGTGAGATTGGAAATTGGATAATTGAGAGCGCATCAAGATCTCGGCAATTCAAGCCATTCGCGCAGGGGGCACGGATCCACTGATTTGCCCTTGAAGTACACTGGGTGCCAAAAAGCTTGAAATTCTGGCTTATTTTTTGGCTCCGCAGGGGTAATTTTTTCAAATTTCAACCCAGGCGGACTGAGAAATTTGGAAAAATTGCCCAGATTTCGATTTGCAACTCATTGATAATCAATCGAATAAAATTATCTTTTGGTGACCCTTATTTTTTCTTGTTGGTTGAGTGTATTTTGGTGTATTTCATCACCACCCGAGCGTCATCCGGGTTTCGTCGTGAGCAGCAACTACCAGCGATACAAGGGATTCACTCCCTACAAAATGGACCCCAAGTTTCGGGTTTCCGTGCCGACGGCATGGCGTCCGGAAGCGGGGGGTGTTTTGTTTCTGCTGTTTTCCAAGGAGCATGAGATGCCCTTGGTGAAGGTACTGAGTCACGAGGCCTACGGCGAAAAAGTTTCATTGATCCAGAGCAGCGACAAGTCGCCGGTCGAGAAGGGCAAGTTGCTGGGCAAGTTGGCGATGTTGTGTCGCGAAGTGTCGCTCAACGAGCAGGGCAAATTGCTGGTGCCGAAGGACCTGAGC
>JBKDYW010000142.1:0-4513 GCA_046308575.1 Verrucomicrobiota bacterium | reverse complement strand
CGAACGCGAACTTCGGCCGATCGACGGCTCGACCTTCCGCTTCTACTGCTGCGGACCCACGGTCTACGGACCCGCCCACATCGGCAACTTCCGCACCTTCGTGCTCCAGGATGTCCTGCGCCGCACGCTCGAAACCGGCGGCACCCGCACGATGCATGTCCGCAACATCACCGATGTCGACGACAAGACGATCCGCGATTCACAGAAAGCCGGACAATCGCTCACCGAATTCACCCGCGGATGGACGGAAAAGTTTCACACCGATTGCAAAAAGCTTGGACTCCTCCCACCGCATGTCGAGCCGGGTGCCGTCGATCACATCCCGCAGCAAATCGCGATGATCGAAGAGCTGGTGAAAAAAGGTCACGCCTATCTCTCCGATGACGGCTCGGTCTATTTCAATATCGCATCCTTCCCCGGCTACGGCGCACTCTCGCATCTCGAACACCGCGAACTCGAACTCGGCAAAACCCAAAACACCCGCGCTAGTTCCGACGAATACGACAAGGAAAACCTCTCGGACTTCGTGCTATGGAAAGCGCGCCGACCCGAGGACGGCGTCAATTTCTGGCCATCCCCATGGGGCGATGGCCGACCTGGCTGGCACCTTGAGTGCTCGGCGATGATCAAGGAATACCTCGGAGACTCATTCGACCTCCACTCGGGCGGTGTCGATCTGGTTTTCCCGCACCACGAAAACGAAATCGCACAAAGCACCTGCTCCTGCGGCGGCAAGTTCGCGGCGCATTGGTTTCACATCACCCACCTGCTCGTCGATGGCGGCAAAATGTCAAAGTCACTCGGCAACCTCTACACGATCGACGATCTCGAAAAACGCGGCTTCACCGCGATGGAAGTGCGCTATGTCCTCATTGGCGGGCACTACCGCAAGCAGCTCAATTTCACCCTCGATTCACTCAGCGCCGCACACGAGGCACTCGCAAAAATTGCCAAAGGCGCCCGCTCACTCGCCACAAGAGCCGGCAGTGAAACGACACTGACTTCAGTCGACTTCGGCCCCTTCCAAGCCGCATGGGATTCGCTCAACGACGACCTCAACACGCCCGCCGCCCTCGGTGGAATTTTCACCGGACTCAAAGCCTCCGCCGACCTCCAAGGCAAAGAGGCCGCAGCCGCACTCGCCGCACTCAATCGCATCCTCCGCGCCCTCGGCGTCACCCTTCCTGAGTCGAGCGAAAAGGAATCCGCCGATGTCCCCGCCGACATCCGCCAACTCGCCGAAACCCGCTGGCAAGCACGCAGTGCAAAAAACTGGACCGAGTCCGACCGCCTCCGCGACGAACTCGCCAAACTCGACTGGCAAGTCAAAGACGGCAAGGACGGGTATGCGTTGGAGAAGGCGTGAGGTTATTGGACAATAGTCATTGGTCATCGGGAAAGACAAAGATGCCGCTTCTTCAGGCAGGGACCTTTCTCCGAAAGGTTAGTTGGCTTGCGCACGCTTAATAAAGAAGCGACTTCTTCAAAAGGGGGGCACGGGCGGCCCGCCCGTGTCTTCAAAAGGACCGCGGGCATCCTGCCCGATTTGGGCGCCTGCAGCGATAATTCGGCGCCGCGACCCGCATCACCCTACCGTGGAATTGAAGAAGTGGTAGGATGCCCACGCTCCTTGAAGAAGCCGCTTCTTCATGCTCTTTTCTTCTCTTGAAACTGAACACTTGAAACTTGAACCCTCTCCCCCTTGACATCATCGCACCAGTGCACCATGGTGCACTTATGCGCCTCACCATCAACCTCGACGACGAACTTTACGCCATGGCGCGGGCTCATGCGGTCCGCGAGCGGATTTCGATCAGCAAAGCGATTTCGAGCCTGTTGCGAAGACAGGATTCCGAAAGCAGCCCCGCCAAAGGTCGAAAAAAACCCGGCCTGCATCCACGCTCGGGCTTTCCCGTCGTCGCGGGTGGCGGTCGCAAACTCAAGCCGGAGGAAATTCGCCAAGCCCTCGATGACGAAGACATCGGATCCCTGCAGGCACTTGGTCTGAAGGCTTCGGAAATCAAGCGCCGTGTGAAATGACCTGGCTGCTCGATGGCAATGTATTGATAGCGATGCTTCTGCCGGATCATCCGCATCACGAGCGCGTGCACCGCTGGCTGGCCGGCATTGGCAAAGACCGCATCGCCACCTGTCCTATCACTGAGGGCACGCTGCTGCGCGTGTTCATGATGCTCGCCAGCGACCCATCGCCACGTGCTGCATGGGAAGCACTTGCAGCGGTGCACGCCCATCCCAAACACGAATTTTGGAACGAAAATTTTTCTTACACGGAAATTATACCCACACGAATCACCGGGCATCGACAGATCACGGATTCATGGTTGGCCGAACTTGCACGCCGCAAAAAAGCCAAACTCGCCACCCTCGACGAAGCTCTCTGCGTGCTCTGGCCAAAATCTGCATTTCTGATTCCGGTGTGAGGGTGAAAAAGGAAGTCGCCACTTCTTCAAAAAGGGAGCGCCGGCGTCCCGCCGGCCGTGTTCTGCATCCTGCAGGACACCTCACCCGGTAGGGCGATGCGGCACCGCAGCGCCGACTCATCGCTGCAGGCGCTCAAGCGGGCAAGATGCCCGCGCTCCTTTGAAGACACGGGCGGGCCGCCCGTGCCCCTCTTTTGGGTAAACATCTACCCTTAATAACCAATATCCAATCTCCAATGTATCTTTTCCTTCGCGTCCATTCGCGGTTCAATATTCTGATAGCATCGACGCCGCGAGGCCGCGTCGCCCTACCGGGGAATTGAAGAAGTGGGCAGGATGCCCACGCTCCTTGAGGAAGCCGCTTCTTCAGGCTCTTCCACTTCAATGTTGGATGTTCAAAGTTGGATGTTCGATGTTCGCCCCCTCAAACCAGCTGCGTCTCGACCAGCAAGCGATACATCCCGGGCTGCGCGACCATTTCATCGTGCGTGCCGCTTTCGACGATGCGGCCTTGATTGAACACCAGGATCCTGTCCGCGTGTCTCACGGTGGAAAGCCGATGTGCGATGACGATGCTGGTGCGTCCTTGCATCAATCGCTCGAGCGCCTCGTTCACGAGGCGTTCGCTTTCGCTGTCGAGTGCCGATGTGGCTTCATCGAGCAACAGGATGCGCGGGTTCGCCAGAATTGCACGCGCGATGGCGATGCGCTGACGCTGTCCTCCTGAAAGTTTCACGCCGCGCGGACCCACCACGGTTTCCATGCCTTCGGGAAGACGCTCGATGAACTCCGTCGCATTCGCCAATCGGCAGGCCTCGCGGATCTCATCTTCTGTAGCGCCGGTTTTTCCATAGCCGACATTTTCTCGGATCGTGCCACCAAACAGCAAAACCTCCTGCGGCACGATCGCCATCTGCGAGCGGATCGCGCGTAGGGAAATTTCCCCAGCCTCACGGCCATCAAAAAGAATCCTGCCAGCGGCGGGTTCACCGAATCCAAGGATCAGCGAAAGCACTGTCGATTTCCCTGCGCCGGATGGTCCGACCAAGGCGACTCGCTGACCCGGTTGCACGGCAAACGAAAGATCATCGAGCACGCGAGCCTCCGGCCTCGACGGATAGCGGAATGAAACCTGCTCGAATTCCACTGCGCCACGCAACACGGCCTGATCATCGCCATCCGCACGCTCGGGCTTGGCATCGAGCAATTCTCTCAAGCGCTCGGTTGCGCCCGATGTCTGCTGGAACTGCGAAACAATTTCCGGAAACGATCCGAGCGATGCGCCGACGAAGATCGAAAACAAAATGAACGATGCAAAATTCGTCCAAGTGATCTGCTCGGTCGCCAGCATCCGCGCACCCTGCCAGATCACCATAGAGATCGTGCCAAACAGGGCAAAGATGATGAATGCCAAAAACGCCGCACGGCTTCGCGCACCACGCGAGGCGACATGGAAAAACCTTTCGAGCGCCGAGCCGTAGCGCCGCGATTCGAAGTCTTCATTGGCGAATGCCTTCACATCCGCCATGCCCTGCACGGTCTCCTCGATCACCGTCCCAGCCTCGGCTAGTGAGTCTTGAGCGGACTTGGAATACGCCCGCACTTTCCTGCCGAAAAACGCCACCGCCAACACCACCACCGGCACGCTCGAAAGCATGATCAACGAAAGTTTCCACGATGAGATGAAAATAAAAATCAAGCCACCCACTAGGATCACGCTCTGCCTCACTGCCTGCGGCACGGTGTTGAGCAGCGTGTCGCGCACCACTCCGAGGTCGGCCGAAATTCGATTGCTCAAGGCACCCGCGCGTTGTTCATGAAAGTACGACATCGGCAAGCGCAGCAGATGCCGATAAAGATCCGATCGCAGGTTGTTCAGCGCTGATTCACCCGAGCGAATGAATCCCTGCACGCGAAAAAATGCCACCACGGCCTGCAGTCCCAGCACCGCCAACAACTCAAGCACGATGCGGTTCGAGCGCTCAAGGATCAGCGCCGGATCGACCGAGCGCCTCAAGGCATCCGAAGGATTTCCTACCAACTCCTTGAGAAAGTACGGAAACGCCAGCGAC
>JBKDYW010000141.1:0-17727 GCA_046308575.1 Verrucomicrobiota bacterium | reverse complement strand
TCACCATTGGCACGGGAAACACCCGCATCGCTTCGGATGCCGACCTGCTGACGATCAGCGGCAATATCACTGGCAGCGGTAGCACCTCCACGCTTTTCCAAGGCAATGGCAACACTCTGGTCTCCGGAAACATCGGCGGCGCGCAGGGCATCTCTACGAGTTTTCTTCGACTGGTAAGCAGTGTCTTGACACTTAGCGGCAACAACACTTTTAGCGGAACTCTAGCACACAACCATGGCATTCTTGTCCTTTCCGGAGGTTCCGCAATTGCCGACTCTACGGGTATTCAGCTTAATGGTGCCAATGCAACGCTTTCGGTGGCTACCAGTGAAACCATCGGTTCGCTCATTGCAGGGGCGGGGGGCAATATCAGCATCGCCAATGGCCAGACGCTCACGATCAACCAAGGCTCAAGCCAAACATTCAACGGTACGATATCGGGAAGTGCTTCGCTAACCAAGATCGGTGCCGCCGCCCTCACGCTCACTGGCAACCAGACTTACAGCGATGGAACCACGGTCAACGCCGGTGCCCTGAATGTCACCAGCACCGGTAGCCTCGCCAGCGGCAGTGCATTCACGCTCGGTGCCAGCGCGACGGCCAACCTGTCCAATTCCGGCCAGACGCTCGGCGCGGTGAGCAACTCCAACACTGCAAGCAACGCTCTGAATTTCAGCGCCGCAAGCGGCTCGGTCACCCTTGCCAGCCTTAGCGGCGCAGGCAACACCCGCTTCGGCAGCAATGCAGTCGTCAATGGTGGCATCGGCTCGGGCACGGTCAACGCGATCGGTTCCCTCACCGCCAACATCACCGGCGGCACGACCACCGTGGGCGGCGTGGCGACCATCGCTACGATGTCGGGTGGTACGGCCAACTTGAATGGCGCGACCAGCTCGATCGGCACCTTCAATGGCGGCAATATCGCCCTTGGCAACTCGACAACGCTCTCGGTGAGCAGCGGTACCAGTTCGGGAGTAATCTCCGGCGGCGGCAGTCTCAACAAGACCGGCGCAGGCGCACTCCAACTGCTAGGCATTAACAGCTACACTGGCGGCACGACGATTTCTGAAGGCACACTCGCCGTCAATGGAAGCCTCGCCGGCAATGTGACGGTCAACACCGAAGCCATCCTCCAAGGTGCGGGTTCGATCGGCGGTGCGCTCAGCGTCAGTGGTCAGCTTGCTCCCGGTAACAGCATCGAAAGCATCGGCGCCGCCAGCGTTTCGTTCCTGTCCGGTTCGACTTATGCCTACGAGTTCGAATCCGCATCGCTGAATGGCGACCTGCTCTACACGCTTGGCGAACTCAATATCACCACAGGCACGCTGCTGTCGCTTACGGATCTCAGCTCGGGTGTGCTTGCCGCCAACTCCAAGCTCACGCTGATCAGCTACGGTAGCAGGTCTGGCGGCCTCTTCACCTATAATGGCAACACGCTCACCGATGGTTCCAAGTTCACCATCGGTCAAAACGAGTGGCTCTTCAGATACGACGACACCGTCGCTGGCAGCAACTTCAGTGGCGATCAAACAGGCGCCACGCAATATGTGACCATGACTGTTATCCCTGAGCCCAGTGTGGCAATGATGGCCGGCAGCCTTGCCATGATGGCCCTGCTGCGCCGCCGCAGGGATTGAGGGGAGGGAGGGGAGAAAAGCAGAAAGCAGAAAGCAGAAAAAGAAGAGGTCGGAGGTCGAAGGGAAGAGGTCGGAGGGAAGAGGGAAGAGCAAGAAAAAGCCGCTTCTTCATTGTTGCTGGGACATCCTGTCCCAGGCCGTCCTTGGAGCATCCTGCTCCAAGTTTTGAGCAGCCAAAGAAACCGCCGCTTCTTCATCTTGCATCTTGATTGCCTTCACTTCGTTGCGGCCATGCCAATCTGGCTTCGCTTCTATTTAGGGTCGCTGAAGCTCCCGTTGCATTCTTGAAGTCTTGATTCTTCACGCCGCCACTTGGCGCCGACATGCGGGTTGTGATTGTGGCGGGTGCTGTTAGGTTGCGGGTCTGTGATGAGTTCGACATATCCGGCTGAGCCACCCGCTGCGGGGGTGGTTTTTGAGGCGCGCCAGTTGCGCAAGGTTTACCAGACCGGCGAGCTTGATGTGGTGGCCTTGCATGGGGTGGACCTTGATCTCAATGCCGGTGAGTTGGTTTGCCTGCTTGGAGCATCGGGCAGTGGCAAGTCGACCTTGCTTAACATTCTGGGCGGGCTCGATGTGCCTACATCGGGTGAGCTGCGCTACAAGGGTTGGCCTTTGGCTGACTCTGATGAAAAGGCGCTGACCTTGTTTCGCCGCAATTGCGTGGGTTTTGTGTTTCAATTTTACAACCTCATCCCATCGCTCACGGCGCGTGAGAATGTGGCGTTGATCACCGACATTTCGCGTGATCCGATGAAGCCGGAGGATGCTCTCGACATGGTGGGGCTTGCGGCGCGGATGGATCATTTTCCATCGCAGCTATCGGGTGGTGAGCAGCAACGGGTGGCCATCGCGCGGGCGATCGCCAAGCGGCCCGAGGTGCTGCTCTGTGATGAGCCGACCGGCGCGCTCGATGTCACTACCGGCATCACCGTGTTGGAGGCGGTGGAGCGGATCAACCGCGAGCTTGGCACGCTGACGGTGGTGATCACGCACAACGCGGTGATGGCCGAGATGGCGGATCGCGTGCTGCATTTGTCGGATGGGCGAATCGTGAGTTCGCATCGCAACGCGCAGCGCCTGCCGGCATCGCAATTGAAGTGGTAGAAAAATGATTCATCCGCTCGATCGAAAGTTGCTGCGAGATCTTGGCCGGATGAAGGGTCAGGTCTTGGCGGTGTGTCTGGTGATGGCCTGTGGCTTGGCGATGATGATCATGACGCGGAGTCTGATCCTGACGCTCGAGACTGCGCGGTCTTTGTATTACCAAGAGCATGCGATGGCGGATGTGTTCACGCGATTGAAGCGTGCGCCTTTGGCGGTGGCCGAGCGGGTGGCGGATTTGCCGGGCGTGGCAACGGTCGAGCCGCGGGTAGTGGTGGATGTGACGCTGGATTTGCCGGGGGTTTCCGAACCTGCGACTGGGCAAATTGTTTCGCTGCCGCAGGATGGTGGAGAACAGAAACTCAACCGCGTGTTTTTGCGCAGTGGGCGATTTCCGCGCGCAGACGAGCGGCGCGAGGTGGTCTTGGGTGAGGCCTTTGCGCTCGAAAACAAGATGCAGATTGGTGATCAGTTGGTGGCGGTGATCAATGGTCGGCGCGAAACATTGCGAGTTTGCGGTATCGGTCTTTCGCCGGAGTTTGTGTTCGAGGCGCGGGCGGGAGAGACGCTGCCAGACCACAAGCGTTTCAGCGTCATGTGGATGAACTATCGCGCGCTTGCCGTGGCCTACGACATGGACGGAGCCTTCAACGATCTGTGTTTGGATCTCGCGCCGGGCGCGGCGGCGGCACCGGTGATTGCGGCGATCGATCGTTTGTTGGAAACTTATGGTGGCGGTGGCGCGCACACGCGGCGGGATCAGGCCTCGGCGCAGCGGCTCGACGATGAGCTGCGGGTCTTGCGCGCCTTGTCGTTTGCTTACCCGCTGGTGTTCATGAGTGTCGCTGCCTTCATGGTCAATGCGGTGCTTTCGCGCATTGTGAGGTTGCAGCGTGAGCAGATCGCGCAGCTCAAGGCGCTGGGATATTCATCGCGTCAGGTCGGTGTTCATTACCTCAAGTTTGTTTTGGTGATCGGTGTGCTTGGGACCTTGATTGGTGGTATCGGCGGAAGGGTTCTGGGCGAGCACTTGGTGGGCCTTTACACTCTGTTTTTCAAATTTCCCGAATTGTCATTCCGCATGGATCGCTCGGCATTGGGCCTATCGTTGGCAGTGAGCATGGGGGCCTCGGTGTTGGGCGTGCTGACGGTGGTGTGGCAGGCAGTGAAGCTGCCGCCGGCCGAGGCGATGCGGCCCGAGCCGCCGGCGGACTTTAAACCCTCGCTCTTCGAGCGCATCGGGCTGACGCGATTTTTCAGTCCGGCCTTCCGCATGGCCTTGCGCAACATCGAGCGTCGTCCGTGGCAGGCGGTTTTTACATGCTGTGGGCTTTCGCTTGCGACGGGCTTAATGGTGCTGCCGGGAGCGATGAGCGACAGCATTGATTATTTGCTCACCTTTCAGTGGAACAGCCAGCAACGGCAAGATGTCGCGGTGTTTTTGACCGACCCGACATCGACGCGCGGTTTGCATGACCTCGAGCATTTGCCCGGAGTGATCCGCGCCGAACCGATCCGCAGTGTTGCGGCACGCCTGAAGTATGGTCATCGCCAGCGAAAACTTGCGATCACTGGCATCCCGGCCGGGGCGGATCTGAACCGTTTGCTCAATGGCAATGACGAGCCGATCGTGTTGCCGGCGGAGGGCATGGTGATGTCGGAGAAACTTGCCGAGGTGCTTGGTGTGCGGGTGGGGGATGAGTTGCGCGTCGAGGTGCTTGAGGGCACGCGGCCGTTTGTCGATGTGCCGGTGCGGGGTTTGGTGACCGACTATGCGGGCGTTGCGGCGTACATGGACATCGGTGCCTTGCGGCGCATGCTCAAGGAGGGCGATACGGTCAATGGTGCCTACATGGCGCTCGATCATGCGAAGTGGGATGATTTCATGCGTGAGCTCAAGGACACGCCACAGGCGGCGGTGGTAATGGTGAAGCGTGATCAGCTTGCGGCATTTCGCGAGACGACCGGGCAGAGCATCGGCATCATCCGCAAGTTGTACTTTGTGCTGGCGACGATTGTGGCCTTTGGGGTGGTGTACAACAGCTCGCGCATCGCGCTATCCGAGCGCAGTCGCGAGTTGGCGACGCTGCGGGTAGTCGGTTTTCGCCTCTCGGAAGTGCGCGGCGTGTTGGTCGGCGAACTGGCCTTGCTGGTGTGCATCGCCTTGCCGATCGGCTTGATGTTTGGCCGCGGCCTGGCGCTTTTGATCATGAAATCCTTCAGCACCGAGACCGTGCGGTTGCCGATTCTCATCAGTCCCGCCTCGTATGCCATCGCGGTGATGGTGGTGCTGATTGCAGCGATTGCGTCATTTGCGCTGGTAAGTCGCATGCTTTCCCAACTTGATCTCGTAGGTGTCTTGAAAGCTCGCGACTGATCGTCCATTCTCACTGCCAAGCCGACATGTCATCCCCATCATCATCAGATGCGAAATCCGCGGCCCCATGGGCGTCGGGTCCCACGCCCGGCAACCGGCATTTGCCGCGTCGATCCCTCCCTTGGTTGGTGCTCGCGTTGTTGGTGTCGCTGGTCATGTGGGGTTTGTGGCCGAAGCCGGTGATGGTTGAAACCGGAGTGATCGCGCGGTCGCCTTTGACCGTGCGCGTTTCCGAAGAGGGCAAGACGCGCATTCGCAACCGCTATGTCGTGGCGGCACCGGTGGGTGGCATGATGCAAAGGGTGGTGTTGCGGCCGGGCGATGAAGTGAATGCGAATGAAACCATCATCACGCGCATCGTGCCGCAGACCGCGCCGTTGATTGATCCGCGGGCGCGCATCCAAGCGCAGGAGGCGGTGTCGATGCACAAGGCCAACCGCAAGCGCGCGGTCGAGTCGCAGGCGGCGCTGAAAATTGCGGCGGATCTTGCGGCGGTCGAGCGTGACCGCGCATTTGCGGTCAAGGAGCGTGGCGCGGTTTCGGCATTGGATTTGGATCGCGTTGAGGCCGAAGCCACGGCGAAAGCAGCGGAATTGCGTGCGGCGGAGTTTGCCTTGCAAGTCATCGACCACGAACTCGCCCAGGCATTGGCGGTGCTCGAGCAACCGGCAAGCGGCGCGACAGATCCCGTGGTGGAGATCAGATCACCGGTCACCGGCAAGGTGCTGACCGTGATGCAGGAGAGTGAAACGATGATGAATCCGGGTCAGCCGATCATTGAAGTAGGTGATCCTGCGGACATTGAAATTGAGGCTGAAATTTTGTCGCGCGATGCGGTGACGATCGAAGCGGGCGACGAGGTTCTGATCGAGCAATGGGGTGGAGCGGAGGCCTTGAAGGGCAGGGTGCGGCGAGTCGAGCCGGCGGCGTTCACCAAGGTCTCGGCCTTGGGTGTCGAAGAGCAGCGGGTGATTGTGTTGATCGATCTGCAATCTGCGGATGGCAAGGCCAAGGCATTGGGCGATCGCTTTCGCGTCGAAGTGCGCGTGGCGGTGTGGCATGCGGATGATGTGTTGGTTTCGCCTGCAGGCGCATTGTTTCGCGAGGGAAACCAGTGGAAAACTTTTGTGATGCGCGATGGCCGGGCGCGATTGACTCCGGTGGAGGTCGGTCATTCTGACGGCAGGTTTTCGCAAATTCTTTCGGGTCTCGCAGTGGGCGACAAGGTGCTGCTGCATCCGCCCGATACGGTGGTCGATGGTAGCGCGGTGAGTACTCTCCTGCGGTAGGGCGATGCGGGCTCGCAGCGCCGACTCTTGGAAGAAAGATTTACCGCAAAGCCGCTAAGGTCGCAAAGGAACGCGGAGAGAGAAGAGTTAGAGTTTATTTGTTATGGGTTATTAGGGAAGAGAATGAAGATGCGGCTTCTTCATCTTCTGTCTTCTGTCTCGAAGTCTTCTGTCTCCTTCCATCGGAAGGCTCTATCTCTTTGGAGTGGTCATGCGGCGGTGGATCATTAGGCTTGGCGCATGATTGGAATGGTATTGGGATCCGGGCTGGGGCCATTGGCGGATGAGATTGAGGTCGATGCCGAGTTTGCATTTCAGGATGCTGGCATCCCCGAGTCGTCGGTGCCGGGGCATTCGGGGAAATTTTTGCGCGGTCGTCTTGCGGGTGCCGAGGTGTTGGTTATGAAGGGTCGAGTGCATTTGTATGAAGGTCACTCCGCGCAGGTCGTGACGGCGGGCGTGAGGTGGATGGCACAGCAAGGCGTGAGCGGCTTGGTGCTGACGAATGCCGCGGGCACGCTCAATGCGGATTTCTCGCCGGGTGAGTGGATGATGCTGAGCGATCATTTGAACCTGACACGCACTTCGCCGCTGCAAGGTGCGGAGTTTGTCGACATGTCGGAGGCCTATGATGGCGCATGGCGTGCGGCGTTTCGCGAAGCAGCGAATGCTTCGGGCATGCCTTTGCATGAAGGTGTCTATGCTGGCTTGCGTGGTCCGCAATTTGAGACGCCGGCAGAGATCCGCATGCTGCGTGCGATGGGGGCCGATGCGGTGGGCATGAGCACCGTGTTGGAAACGATTCAAGCTCGCGCGCTGGGTTTGCCAGTTGTCGCATTTTCATGCCTCACGAATTGGGCGGCAGGCATTTCCCAAACGCCGCTCAATCACGAAGAAGTGCTGGAAACCGGCAAACAGGCAGCAGGGGCGATGACGGATTTGTTGAAGGTGGTGATGGCAAAAATGGCGAGATAAGTCGTTTTGCACGGTTATGTCGCCATTATCTCGCCATTTTTGTTGCTATCTCGCCACTATCTCGCCATTATTTGACCATGAAAGGGCTGATTAACAAGGAATGGCTTAAGCCATTTCAGCAAAATACGGAATGCAGTGCTGAAGATTACGAGGGATTTTTTGAACCTCGCTTGCCGCGCCGGACCGCACTGAACCGGCTTGGCCGTTTGTGTGATGAAGGACTTGTTGAACGCCATGGGCAAGCCCGTGCGACTGTTTATCGCCTGACCGCTGCCGGTGAAGTCCAACTTGAAGCTAACAGCGCATTCTCATCGAAAACCACGACAGCTTTGCGAGCCAAACTTCGGTTGCCGGTAAATCAAAGGACACCAGTGGGATATCAACGATCATTTTTGGATTCTTATGAGCCAAACAAAACCTTTTATCTTCAAGAGGATGATAGGCGAAAACTTTCGGAAGTTGGCAGTAGGACTGGAATGGTGAACGAACCATGTGGAACCTATGCTCGTCATATTTGTCAGCGTTTGATGATCGATTTGTCATGGAACTCTAGCCGCTTGGAAGGCAACACTTATTCTCTTTTGGAAACCGAGCAGCTTTTTCATGCGAATCGCAACGGTACTGAAGAACTATCCAACGAAGCGGTGATGATTCTCAATCACAAGGCAGCGATCGAATTTTTATTGGAGTCATCAGTCGAGGCAGGCTTCGACCGTCGCACCATTCTTAACCTGCATGCGCTGCTTACTGCCGACCTGCTGCGTGAACCATCCGCAGAAGGAGCTTTGCGGACCGACCCAGTGGGCATTGGTAAATCGTGCTACCTGCCTCCTGCTATTCCAGCTTTGATCGAGTCGCTGTTTGATCTCATTTTGCAGAAGGCTCGACACATTCTTGATCCTTTTGAGCAGGCATTTTTCATCATGGTACATCTGCCATATCTCCAGCCGTTCATCGACGGTAACAAGCGCGTTTCACGATTGGCTGCCAACATTCCGCTTTTTCGACAAAATCTTGCACCTCTTTCATTTGTTGGTGTGTCTGAGGCCGATTATACCGATGGCATGCTCGCCATCTATGAACTCAATGAAATTTCGATTCTTCGTCAGGTTTTTATCGATGCTTACGAGAGATCGGCCGAGCGATACACCGTAATTCGGGGTGCGGTGGGCGAGCCTGATTCCTTCCGACTAAAATACCGCCAAGCCATCATGGAACAAGTGGCAGAGATTGTGCGCAGTCGTTGCCCTCGACGCGATGCGGTGAAACGCCTGCGTCGCTGGGCGGAAGATTCATTGGTTGAAATCGATCGTAGACCATTTGTCGCAGCGGTTGAAGAAACGCTTGCAGGAATCCATGAGGGAAACTTTGCACGCTACCGCATACGCCCATCCGAATTCGATGCCTGGAAAAGCGCCTGGAGCAAAACTAATGCAAATCCCCGATAATAAATCGGGCAAGCGGCCGGGGTGATGACGGATTTGTTGAAGGTGGTGATCTCTGGGCAGGGGGAATAAAAGCAGAAAGCAGAAAGTAGAAAGCAGATGAAGAGGTGGCTTCTTCTTTCTTCTCCGAATAAACAATAACTCTTCCCTCTCTGCGTTCCTTGGCGACCTTTGCGGCTTCGCGGTAAAATCTTTCTTTCTGAAAGAGTCGGCGCCACGGGGCCGCGTCGCCCTACCGGATGTAGGAATTCATCAGATCAGCTCTGCGGCGATGGGGTCGACGAGGGCGCGGCCGCGGCCGACGAGGGTGAGGATGTCGTGATCGATGTGGGCGAGGCCTTCGGTGGCGAGGGTGAAGGCGCGAGAACGGGCGGCGGGGTCGAGCAGGCTCATTGGGATGCCCATGCTTGTGCGTAAGCCAAGTGCGATGCGTTCGATGCGGCGTGACTCGGGGTCGAGTTGCTCCGCTTCGCCGAGGGCATGGCCGAGTGTCTTGACCTGTTCGATGTAGCGCGCGGTGTCGGCGATGTTTTTTGAGCGGGTGTTGCCGATGGTGGTGACCGCCGAGGGGCCGAGGCCGAGGTAGTCTTCGCCTTGCCAATAGCCGAGGTTGTGTGACGACTGATGTCCGGCTTGGGCGTAGTTGGATGTTTCGTAATGATCGAATCCGGCGCTGAGGAGCAGGTCGTGCGCGAGGTGAAAATGCTCCGCATCGATGTCTTCGTTTTCGCGCATTTCGCCGCGTTGCAAGGATTCGAAAAATGCTGTGTCCTCTTCGTAGGTGAGATTGTAGGCGGAGATGTGGTGGGGCTTGAGTTCGATGGCGCGGGTGAGGGTCGAATCCCAATCGAATTTCGATTGCCCGGGGATGGAGAACATCAGGTCGATGTTGATGTGCGGGATGCCTGCGTCGTGGAGGAGCTCGACTGAGCGTGCGGCCTCGTCGGGCGAGTGTTCGCGGCCGAGGGTTGCGAGAACATGGGGCGTGAATGACTGAATGCCGAGCGAGACGCGGGTGACGCCGAGCTCGCGAAACAGCGCGGCTTTTTTTGCATCGAAGGTGGCGGGGTTGGCTTCGAGCGTGACTTCGTCGAGTTTCGAAAAATCGATGCTTTCCTGCAGTGATTCGAACAGCTGCATGAGGTGCGAGGGCGAAAGCATGCTGGGCGTGCCGCCGCCGAGATAGATCGTGCGTGGGGCTTCGTTCGTTCGCGCGATGCGATGCTTTGCCTCGCGGCTGAGCGCGTTGATGAAATCACCGGCGGAGGATGGGCCCGGCGTGTGTTTGTAAAACGAGCAGTAGGGGCAGATCCGGTGGCAGAACGGAATGTGAAGGTAGAGCAGCACGGGAGGGCTCAGCGGTTTTGCACACGGGCGATGTAATGGCTGGCGGCGTTGCGGATGCTGTTGGCGAGATCAGCCTCGGGTTTCGCGAAGGGCGGCACAAACCAGGGAAAGGATCCGAGCACATCGGTGATCACTGCGATTTCTCCGTCGCAGGTATGATCGCCGCAGCCAATGCCGATCGTCGGAACCGGGAGCGATGCCGTGAGCTCGCGGGCGGTGGCGGGAATGACCGATTCGAGAACGATGGCAAACACGCCGGCATCGATCAGCGCTTGGGCGCCTTCGCGGAGGGCATCCGATTGCTCGGGGGTCTTGCCTTTTTTGTGATAGCCGCCTTCTTCGATCACGCGTTGTGGCAGCATGCCGAGGTGGCCGACGACCGGGATGCCGGCGCTGGTGATCGCGCGGACTTTTTCCGCCTGGCGGACGCCGCCTTCGAGTTTCACCGCTTCGGCACCGGCGGCAACGAGTTGGCGTGCGGTGTCGAGTGCCATCGCGGGCGTGTCGTAGGTGTGGATCGGCAGGTCGCCTACGATGAT
The DNA here is from genome assembly GCA_046308575.1 of Verrucomicrobiota bacterium. Taxonomy (GTDB): domain Bacteria; phylum Verrucomicrobiota; class Verrucomicrobiia; order Verrucomicrobiales; family Akkermansiaceae; genus Luteolibacter. Next base: position 7,014 of record JBKDYW010000141.1, on the reverse strand, counting down.
GGCCTTTGGTTTGGCACGCGCGACGGCTGCGACATGGTGCAGCATGTGAGCGAGCGTGACATGGGTCGTATCGGGAAATCCCAGCACCACCATGCCGAGCGAATCACCGACGAGAAGAACATCGACGCCGGAATCATCGAGCAGCCGCGCGGTCGGGTAGTCGTAGGCGGTGAGCGCTGCGATCGGGAGACCGCCTTTGCGGGCACCCAGGGCTGCGGCTTTCTGGTGGGCGGTCACGGTGGTGGTAAAACAAAAAGCCCCCGCTTGGGGCGGAGGCTATTCGCAATGGCGACCCGTAAGGGAGTCGAACCCTTCTTGCCAGAATGAAAATCTGGAGTCCTAACCGATAGACGAACGGGTCGTTGTTCGCGGTGCGGGCGGGAAGGAAACGCCGGACGCGGATTTTTGGCAAGGAAATTTTCCATTCAATTTCAATTTCCCCAAAATTTGATGCAGGTGGTGGGCATGCCGCGAGATGCTTCGATGACTCATGGCGACACAAATGTCGGCTTGTCATGCGTGGTCGGCAAACTAGGGTTGGCGCGCCCTGTCGGGAACACCATTTGCTACCATGAACACCGCCATTCTTTCCAAAGCCGCCAATGAAGCCCGTGGACTTTCCATGGATGCCGTGCACGCCTGCAATTCCGGTCACCTCGGCCTGCCACTTGGATGTGCGGAGATCGGCGCGGTGCTTTTCGGCGAGTCATTGCGCCACTGCCCGGATGCCCCGAAGTGGCTCAACCGCGACCGCTTCATTCTTTCGGCCGGTCACGGCTCGATGTTCCTCTACGGTTGGTTGCACCTTTCCGGCTACGGAGTTTCGCGCAACGATCTGAAAAATTTCCGTCAGCTGCATTCCGTGACACCGGGTCATCCGGAGTTCCGCGAAACGCCGGGCGTCGAGGCTACCACAGGTCCGCTTGGTCAAGGCGTGGGCAATGCGGTTGGCTATGCGATTTCCGGCAAGCGTGCTGCCGCGCGATTCAACACCGCGAAGCATGTGATTTTTGATCATCATGTCATCGCGTTGATGGGCGACGGATGCCTTCAGGAAGGCGTGGCCAAGGAAGCGATCGCGTTTGCCGGTCACAATGGCTTGGATAATCTTGTGCTCATTTACGATTCCAATGATGTGACGCTCGATGCGATGGCTAATGTTTCGCAGAGCGAAAATGCCGAGGCTTATTTCAAATCGCAAAACTGGGACGCGGTGACCATCGATGGTCACGACATGGCAGCCGTGGCTGCGGCGGTCGCCAAGGCCAAGGCTGATGACAATGGTCGCCCGAAGGTGATCATTGCCAAGACGGTGATCGGTAAGGGCATTCCCGAAGTGGCGGGCACGGCCAAGGGTCATGGTGAAGGCGGCGCGAAATTCATTGAGTCGGCGCGTGCGGGCCTGGGTCTGCCGGCGGACGAGCATTTCTATGTTTCGGCCGAGACCGAGGCGTTTTTCGCCGCGCGCAAGACCGCCTTGAAGAGTGAGTTTGATTCATGGCAATCGGTCTATGAGGCATGGGCCGCAGCGAACCCCGCGCTTGCGGATGAGTTGAGCGATTCGCTGGCGCTTGCGGTGCCGACTGACCTGAGTTCGAAAATCCCGACCTTTGCGGCGGACTACAAGGATGCGACGCGTTCGGCGGGCAGCACCGTGCTCAATGCCGTGGCCAAGGCCATGCCGCAGGTGATCACTGGCAGTGCGGACCTTTTTGGTTCCACCAAAAATTACATCAAGGACGGTGGTGATTTTTCTGCCAAGGATGCCTTGGGTCGCAACATTTGGTTTGGCATTCGCGAGCATGCGATGGGCGCGATTTGCAATGGCATTGCCTACGACGGATTGTTCCGCGCGAGCGGTGCTACCTTCCTGGTGTTTGCCGATTACCTTCGCGGTTCGATCCGCCTCGCGGCGCTGGCGGGTCTGCCGGTGACTTACATTTTCACGCACGACTCGATCGGAGTCGGCGAGGATGGTCCGACGCACCAGCCGGTGGAAACCGTGAGCGGTTTGCGCGTCATTCCGAATCTTGATGTCATTCGCCCGGCCGATGCCGAGGAGACCGCCGGTGCTTTTGTCGCAGCAATGTCGCGCACCGATGGTCCGACGGCATTGATCCTCACTCGCCAAGCCGTGCCCTTGATGAACGAACTCTCGGTCGACGCTCGTCGCGACGGTGTGCTGCGCGGTGGCTATGTGGCCAAGAAGGAAAGCGGCAAGCTGGAGACTATTTTGATTTCTTGCGGCTCCGAGCTGCAGCACGCCATAGCGGCGGCCGCAGAGTTGGGCGCCGGTGTGCGCGTGGTTTCGATTCCTTGCTTTGAATTGTTCGATCGCCAGAGCGACGAATACCGCGAAAGTGTTTTGCCGCAGGCCTGCACCAAGCGGATCGCGATCGAGGCCGGCGTGAGCGCACTGTGGTGGAAGTATGTCGGCAGCGCCGGCAAGGTGCTTGGCATCGACCGTTTCGGCATGAGCGCCCCGGGCGGGGTGGCGATGAAGGAGCTCGGCATGACCAAGGATCATGTGCTTGCGGCGGCTCGCTGATACGGTCCATCAAGCACATTCAAAATCCATTTGCGCCCTTAGGCATTCTGGAGTTTCGTGTGACCTCACCATGAAAAATCCACTCATTCACAAAACCCTGGTCCTGACCCTCGCTTCGGCGGCTGTCGCGCTGGGTGGGGTCAGCTGCATGACCACCTACGACGCCTACGGTCGTCCGGTCCAGTCGGTCGACCCCGGCGCGGCGGCGGTTGGCATCGCGGCGGCGGGTGTGCTGGGTTATGCGCTGGCCAACGACAACAATCACCATCACCACTACCACGGGCGTTATCATCACAGGCCCTACGGCTATCGCCCTTATGGTGGCAGACCTCCGTGCCGGTATTGATGACTTGAGTCCGGTTTCGGGCCAAACTCGGTAAATTTGAGCTTCGCCCCTTGATGGGTGGAAAACATGCGCTTAAGTTGAGGCATTTAGTGCAAACCCTTTGCGTATTTTCCACATATGGAGCTTTGAATATGACTGCGCATATCACCCGAGTTTTTTCACTAACGAGCGTCTCAAATTTTTTGAAAGGATGCCGTTTTCTGATGCTTTTTGCCTGCCTTGCGATGCCGGCATTCGGGCAGTTGGCAAATGTGTGGCATGTTCCTGCCGAAACTCGTGCCGGGGCCTACCCCTCGACCATGCGGGATCCGCTTAATCCTGGCCCCTCGGTCAGCACGACCTTTTACCAAGGCAATTGGAAGGGTGGGGGTGGCAACCAGACCGGTGGTTTGATGTTTTATCGGATCAACGGAGGAAGCTGGCAGCAGGTTGTCATCGGATTTCATTATGATGAGAAACCTGGCACTGGCGATCATGTGCAAATTTGGAAGGCCAGCGTCACCATGCCATCCACGCAGGATACCCTAGTGGAGTATTACTTTGCACCCACTTTCGACAATCGCACCAGCCCGACCTACATTTACAGCAGCAATGGTTCTTCGGTGACGACTGACACCCTGGCGACTGCTCAAGGTAACCCATTTTCCTTCAGTATCCCCGCGGGGCCAATGGTCATGAGCGTGACTTCGGCATCGACGGGAACCCTTAGTGCGGACTACACGACATCGAAACTTTTCATCGATGAGCAGGCGGCGGAGTCGGTTCCGGTAACAATCGCGTTTTCCACAGGCACGCCGAAAGCCGTCGAGGCGGAGGTCTGGACGAACCTCAACAATCGCGAGCGTGCGGACGATGATGCCAACGGGGATTCGATCGACGACGGTATCATTTCGCCCCCGGCGCCCAACGACAAACCGGTCGGCTATGTTTCTGGGGCCTATCCGACGAACGGGTATTTTCAGGCTATTCCCATGACCGGATCGAATGGCAACTACACGCTGACCTTGAATGCGACCAAGGCTGGGGCCTATCGGCTTACCGCGCGTTTCCGCACTTCCGGGAATTCGACCTGGCAGTGGTATTCCTCCAATGGTCGCAGGGACCACTGCATCACCGTGACTCCGAAAATCGCGCGGGACATGCAGGTCTACGAGATCAATGTGCTCAATGTCGACTCGACCGATGCGACATTTGCAGGGCGCAGCACGCTGGAGAGTCTCACCGATAACACCCGTTGGAATCTCGATTGGTTGAGGGACATGGGGCTTAACACGCTTTGGTTCCAGCCGGTGCATCCGGTCGCTTCCGAAGGTCGCGAGCCGAGTGGTGGATGGGACACGCCCACGGCACCTTACGATCCGGGTTCACCTTATGCGGTGAAAAACTTTTTCGAGATCAACGAGCTGATGACTGTGAATTACAATGGCTCGAACACGATGGCTCAGAATCGTGCCGCGGCGATGAGCGCTTTCCAGAGTTTTGTGACGACGGCGGACAGCAAGGGCGTGCATGTCATGCTCGACGCACCCTTCAACCACACCGGCTACGATTGTGAGATCGACGAGGAAGGTATTTCGCTGATGAGCGCGGCGGGATTGAACACCAGCGGCTGGGCGCCCGGCGACAAGATCAAGGATCGCGAGGCGCGTTTTTATTCGCGCAATGATGATGACAACGCCTATGCCGGTCCGGCCTCATCCGCCACAAACATTGCGGCGGCGCCGGATCGCAATGACTTCGGCAAGTGGCGCGATGTGTACGATGTTTACTTTGGCCGCTACGCGACCTTGGTGACGGGATATCCATCGGCCGAGTCGAGCCGCGCCACCGTGGCGATCGAGACGGATGGGATCAACACCGGCGATCTTGATGGTGCGGCCGGAACTGCCGATGCGGTGACGCGTGCGGTGTGGAAATACTTTGCACGCTATGTGCCTTATTGGCTTGAGAAGACCGGTCTGCCCGCCAACAGCTCGCTGGCCTTGCAAACCACCAAAGGCATCGACGGTCTGCGGGCGGACTTCGGTCAAGGCATGCCGCCGCAGTTTTGGGAATACACCATCAATGTTGCCCGTGCGCACAAGTGGAACTTTGTGTTCATGACCGAGTCGCTCGACGGTGGCGCGGTGACCTATCGCTCGAACCGGCATTTCGATATCCTGAATGAAAACATCGTGTTCCCATGGCAATCCGCATCAAACACCACCGCGCATCGCGACATCTTCGAGGGGCGGCGTTCATCGTACGGTCAGGGTTTGGTTTTGCTGAATAATACCTCGCACGACGAGGCGGGTTATCCTGATCCATGGCAGGCCTTTATACGCTATGCCGTTGGCAGTTCCATCGATGGCGCCCCAATGGTCATGTATGGTCAAGAAATCGGAACTTCGAATGCGAACAGCTTCACTCACTACGAGACAAACTTCGGCAAAAACATTCCTCACTTCAAACGCTACAACTCGATGCAACCTCAGTGGACTGCATGGACCAATGACGGGTTTGGCGTGAGCCACCTGCGGCCCGCTTACTCGGGAGTGGGCAAGGCTCGGGAATTCAGCCCGGCATTGCGGTCATCGAATCGTTGGTTCCTCAATCCGATCAATACCACCACCGCCGATTCTGAAATTTTTGCCGTGGCAAAGTATGAGTCTAGCGGTGCTTCTCCGGTGACGAGTGATGTGGTGCTGGCATTCCAAAATCTCGATCGCAACACCACCCAGGCCAACACCTTTGGCATTCCCACCATGCTTGCGGACAACATGGGTCTCAAATCAGGCCGTCGCTACAACGCCAAGAACATCGCCGCCTACCTCGGGCCGAACAACGAATCCCCCGGCCGACGCGACGCATTTTTGTGGGGAGCCAATGGCTTCACCCGCGAGAATTTGATCACCAATGGTTTGTTTGTCTCGCTCAACCCCGTGCCTGCAACCACCGCTGCATGGGGCACGGCTCCCTTCGAGGCGCAGTTCCTCAAGGTCTATGATGTGACGCCACTTTCCGCGCCGGCGTCCAGTCCACTGGTGGCGAGCTATGCGCTCGATGGATCAGTGACATTTTCGTGGTCCGCCGTGACCGATGCCGAGGGCTTGGTGCCGCGCTATCTTCTCACGGTGACGCGCAGCAACGGTCAGGTGACCACGCATGAAACGACAGCCACCTCGTTCACTGTCACCGGCATTCCATCCGGTGTGACGGCCACGGCGACGGTCAGAACTCTCAACCCCAACGATGTTTCGATCGCATCCAGCGCGACTTCATCGAGCGGTCAGACCCTTTCGATCACCTCCGCGGGCGATGACGATAAGGATGGCATGAACAACGCGGCAGAAATCGTTGCGGGAACAGATCCGCTCAATGCTTCGTCGATTTTCAAGGTCAACAGCATCGTTGTGCAGGGTGGCAATGTGACCCTCACTTGGCAGGCGGTTGCGGGACGCAGCTACAAGGTTGAGTCCTCGACCACACTCAGCGGATCGTGGACTACCAAAGCGACGGGCTTGCAGGTTGGCACTTTCAGTGAATCCAAACCCGCCGATGCCAAGGTGTTCTACCGCGTGGTGATTGAGTAATCATTCCGCAGATCTCATTCTTTAGAAAGATTGACCGCGAAGCCGCAGAGGTCGCCAAGGGACGCGGAGAAGATGAGGTGGAGTGTTGTAGGGGTTATTAGTGACGAAGAAGATACGCTTCTTTGTAGGAAACGCCTGCGTCTCGCAGCTTGCGGGGCGCTTTCCAAGCTCCCATCTCATTTCACCTATTCGACCAGCACGACACGATAGAAGTTTCGGGTGGCGGAGGAGTTGCTGCTGACGTTTTGGGTGCTTGAGTTGGAAGTCGCGGTGAGGCCGGTGGGTGCGGCGGGGGCCTGGCTGATGGGTGCGCTGTTGACGCTGAGGTTCCAATCGGCGCCGCCGTTGTTGTCCCACGCGAGATTGTTGCTACTTTCGGGATTGGCGGTAAAGACCACGCGCAGGTTGGTGTTGCCTGCGGGCGGGGTGTTGGTGTATTGCCACTTGCCGTTGTTATGGGTCATTTGCGGCCGCGGGATCACTCGGTTGACCCATTCGTTCGGAGCGATGTGAATGTAGACTGGGTTGACGCTGGCCAGGTTGCGTCC
>JBKDYW010000140.1:0-20374 GCA_046308575.1 Verrucomicrobiota bacterium | reverse complement strand
TTGTGAAACGCCATTGGCCTCGACGGCGGAGGCGAGGCTGAGTCCGCCACCGAAGAGAATGAGCACGCCCCATGGCAAATTGGCGGCGGTTTGCCAGTCCATCGCGCGGTTGCCATCGCGGTCGGCGGGCAGCATGAAAAGCGCGACCGCTGCGAGCACGGCCACGCCGCTGTCGGTGAGGCCTTTGAGCGGGTGCATTCCAGCGAAAGAAATTTCGCGCAGCAGGCCGCCAAAGATCCATAGCATGGCGGTGCAAACAAAGACCGTGAGTGTCACCTTTTCGCCGCGCGAGAGCGGTCCGAGTTTTTGGTATTCCTCCGTGAGCATCTTGCGTCCGCCGGGAATTTCTTCGAGTGGCGCGGGAAAGATCACGCGGGTGATGAGCCACCATGCGATTGGCAAAAAGACGATCGTGAAGGGCAGTCCAATCATCAGCCATTTCACGAAGGTGACTTCATGCTGGTAGGTTTGTTCGATGAAGCGCGCGGCAATGCCATTGGGTGCCGAGCCGATGAGAGTGGCGATGCCGCCGATCGACGCGGCGTAGGCGATGCCGAGAAGTAGGCCGGTGGCGTAATTTCGCTCGGTCTGGTTGAATGCCGTCATGTCGCCGTTTTCGCCGAGTCCGCTTCCGTGGCGTGTGCTCAGCACGAGGTTGATGACACTGATCGCGATGGGCACCATGATCGCCGCACAGGCGGTGTTGGAGATCCACATGCTGAGAAAGGCGGCAGCGGTCATCAGCCCCGCACTCATTGCCGCGGGTTTTGCGCCGGTGAGGCGTAGCGTGAAAAATGCCAATCGGCGGTCGAGCCCCCAGCGTTGGATAGCAAGCCCAAGCACGAAGCCGCCCATGAAAAGATAGATCACATCTGAGGCGTAGGGTTTGGTTGCATCGGCGATCGAGCTGATGCCAAACAACGGAAACAAGGCGATCGGCAACAGTGCGGTGACTTCGACATCGACGGCCTCGGTCATCCACCACGCTGCCATCCACAGCATCATTGCCAGCGTTGCGCGGCCCTGATGGGTGAACTCTATCATGTTTCCGCCATCGGCCGCGAAGCGATCGGGCAGCAGCGAGTAACAAACAAGCGCGAGCAACGGGCCGGCGATGAGTCCTGCGCGGCGGATCCAATTACCGGCGTTGAGCGGAGATTCGTTCATGTTCGTGCGGATGGAAAATGACCGTTATTTGCGCTCTCAAGCTAGGGCGGATTGCTGGAATCGTCCCTGTGAAAATCGCGTTGATTGTCGGCGCTTCAGTTGCCGCGCAGCAGGGTCGTTTTGTGATGCCAGACTTCGTAGTCGCGGTTTTGGTATTCGTAGACTGTCGACTGTGAGCTGCTTTGCGAACTGCTGCGATCATTGTCGCTATTGGAATAGCTCGAGTAGTCGCTGGAATAATGTCCGGCGATCGGTACTGCGATGCGCTCCGTTTGAATGCCGCCGTAGACGCTGGAGTAAATCGCGACATCGGCATCTTTTTCAATCGCCAGCAGTCGTGCGTTCTGCGCGTCGATGTTGTGGCGTGCGGTCGTGTCGCCGTAGCCGATGACGCGGAAGCCGCGGCGGCTGTAATTGTCGACCACCGCGTTGTGGGAGGGCATCGAGGTTTCGATGAGGCTTGGGTTGGGATTTGGTGCTTCGCGTTTTGGCACGCCTGGCGCGGAGCGGTAGCCATAAAAGAGCGGATTCATCGAGCAAGAAGGAAGCACGAGTGCGATTAGTGGAAGGGCGAGCAGTTTGAGTGCGTGTTTCATGGGTCGGATATCGACCACACCTAATGTATAGGGTTGGAAACACCAAACAAATTTCGCCGATGGCGATTCAGCCCGCGATCACGAACTTCGGATCGAAGAATGTGAGCGCGCGTACTTTACCTTCGGCATCCTGATAAAGCACGACCACATGATTTCCGGGCTCGTCGGGGGAAACGGTGGTGACGATTTCGCCGCCAACCTTCACCATCGCCTCGCTGCGCGTGCTGCCGAGGTCGATGACAGCGGTGCTGAGCCGCTTCACATGTGCGGTTGGAATGTCTTTGTTTCCAGGGATCATGGCATCGACCTTCACTTCGTCGAGATCGCAAACCGACAACAGCGTCATGCGGAATCCGCGTTCGGGGTCACTTTGTTTGAGTTTTAAAATTTTGGTCGTCCAGCGTGGTGGAGCATGGTCATCGGTCGCCGGGATTTTTTCCGCAAATCCGATGAGGCTTAGGGTTTCGCCCGATTTGAGATCGATCTTTGTGGTGCCGCTTTCCACGCCATTTTTTTGCAGCGTGACCGAGTGGGGTCCGGCTGCGAGTCCGATGCCGCCGCTGCGCTGGCCGAGTTGATAACCCTTGGGAAAAAGGTCCTGGCCATCGATGAGGACGCGGGTCGTGCCGTTGCCAGGCGCGATTGCATTGATGATGCGGAGGAAGCCGACCTCGGGTGAGCCTTCATTGCCGATGGCGGATAACATGCTCGAAAACATGCAAAGTGCGGCGGCGAAGATTTTAGAAATCGTTTTCATGCAGAATTTTGACTTTGGATTTTTTCGGGTCGATTGAGCCGTCGGGTTTGCGCGGGCCGGGATCGGCGAAGACCGTGAAGCTGCGACGGACTTCGGCGAGAACTTCGGGGTTGTCGGTGATCGTGTTGCTCGGGCTGATCGCTTGGGCGACGACCCAGATGCGGAAGTTGCGTGATCGAGTGGTGGTCGACTCGTAAATGCGAGCGAAGCATTCTTCTGATGCGGAGTCGCTGAGGTGCACCTTGCTGCCGTTGGGCAAGAGCTCTTTGTTGCCGAACACAGGCTTGCCATCACTGCCGCGCGCGTTGGCGATTTCGGATGGCGATGCGAAGGGTTTGTTTTTTCTCGCGAGCAGGATGGCATCGGCGATTTGGTTGGCGTGATTGTTGATTTCCTGAGGCGTCAGTTTCAGCGGGCTTACCGGTGGTGCCATGAGGTTGGGTGTGCTGTGAGATTCCGATGTTCGCGTCGAAAGCTTCGGGTCCATGGTCATTGCTCCGACTGCGAGGGCTCGCAGGACATCGCGCGTGGCGGTGTTGAGGTTCACATGTCCGACAACGAGCTTGGTTGGGCCTTCGCGTTTGACTGTGTTGTCGGAAGTGGAAATGCCAGTATGGAAAAGGTCGAGCAGACGATGGGCATCCATGCCGGGTGTCGAATCGAAGCGCGGGTGGTCCGAGCGGCCGATGCGTAGCGTGTTGCCGCCGCCGTAATCCCCACTTGATTCGCTGGTGTTTTCCACATCGCCCCACGGCAAATTCGCCGCTGCGGGCATTGAGGTTTTCCACATGAGCGGATCGTAAATGCGGCCGAGTTCGGTGACGCTGTAGAACCTGCCGAGGTTTGAAATTCGCATCGGCGCTTCCGCAGCATCCGGGTTGCGAAGGATCGATGTGGCATTTGGGAAAAAGCGCGGATCGTCCGGATGGATGCGTTCGTCGGTGGTGTAAAAGCTGTTGTTTTCATAGCTCGAATTGTGTCCGCCATCGGGCCACTCCGATGGCATCACGCGTCCGTGCACTTTGGATTTTTCCGCGCTGTCCTTGCTGTAGGCCGTGCTCCAACGGACATTGCGGCGGTTCGGGCTGTAGTTGTCCGGGTAGGTGTTGGCGTCTTGCGGGGCTTGATTGTAAAAAGCCATGCGTGGGTCGCCCATGTTGTTGCAGTAGATGCCGCTGCGGGTATGCGAGTGTGAGGGAATGGTGGTGCGCACGCGTTGGCGCGGTTGGGTGGCGGTGTCCTTCGGAAAGTGTAGGCTGCAGTTGTTGCGATGAAGTCCGCCCCGTGATTGGTCGACGATTTTGCCATTCCACTTCAAGCGGTATCCGGCGCCCGATGTGCCGAAGGTTTCGCCTTCCAGCACGAGTGGGCTGGGAATGAAAACCGAGGACGGGCCGGCGTCGATTTTGTAGGTGATCGTCCCGCAAGTGATCACGCGGTATTCGTTGGGCTTGAGCGTGACGGCGATCGGCGGAAACCAGCGGCGGCCATCGCTTTCGGTGAGCGTGGGTGTGGCATTGCTGAGATCGGCGAGTGAGACTTCCGGGTTTGCGCCGAGCGGGAATTTGTAGGCCGTTTCATAAGAAACCTCCGCGTTGCCGCTGACCGCCTGATTGCTCATGTTCCAGAGTTCGACATAGGTCGAAACCGACAAGACGAGGTACTTGCGGCTATTTTCTGTGAGTGCATTTTCCCAGCGGAAGCGCATCAGAAATTCGCTCACGAGCGGGCAGGCATCGAGTCCGCGATAGCGGTTGGCGGATACCGATGGAGTGCTGTCGGCATCGGCGTAGTCGATGGCGTTGGCGGCAAGTGTGCGTAGGTAATCATCGGGAAATCCGCCTTTGCGTTGATCGAATTCGGGCAGGGATTTTTTGATGTGCTCGGCCATTTCATCGATTGCTGTGTTGGCGTCTTTGGTAAGCAGTTGGTTGAGATTGATTTTTGGTGTTCCGGCGGCGCTTGCATCGATGCCTTCGGCAAAAGGAATGATCGGTTGCTCTTCGTAGGAGCGGAGATCGGCGCTCAAGTTTTCCTCGACCGCGCGAGCGGCGGCGTCGGTTTGATGGCCATCGGCGCTGCGTTGAATTGGCGTTGGGATATCGGCGGCGGCGAGGCAGGAATCGGGAGTGATGAGGATCGCACGGTTTTTCAGGATCGACTTCGCGATGTTACCTTGTGCGTCTTCGGTCGTGTTTGGGTCGATCGCATAGAGCGCGATTTGATTGAGCGGTGCTTGATCATCCGAGAGCGCTTGTGGGTTGAGTCCAGGTGCGGGAAATGGCCATGCGGCGCGTTGGTGAGATTCTGCGGGGCCGTGGTTGTTGCCGGCGCTGCCCGCGTCGATTTTCCCCTGAAGGTCCTCGACCCAGTAAGCGTAGCGTGCGATCGGCCGGTTTTTCTCATCCTTGAGGTAGAGCCAAGCGGCGCGGGCTTTGTCGAGGTAGGGAAGGGTGGTGAAATCGATGCGTTGGTTTTCGTTGGCGGTGACTAGTGATTCGATCGCAGGCGCGGTGAGAGGTTTTTCTTCCGGCATGCTGTTGGTGCTGAAGAGTGGGATGTAGCGATAATCATAGCCAATTGCTGTGGCCTTGCCGCGTGCGAGGAAAAGGTGTGGCGCGGGTTCGCGATCGGTAGTGATCGGATCGACAAGGCTCGATTGCAAGATGATGAAATCGTCATTGCTTGCCTCTTTGCCAAAGATGCCGCGCAGCTCTTCAATGCCTGCGCGTGCGGCGAGTTCCGCGCGTTGTTGGTCGACGGATGCGCGTGATGTGCCGCGTTCGATGCCGCTGACCGCGAGACTGCCGATTGCGGCAATCAGCAATGCGGCGGCCACCACCAGCACAACGACCAGCGTGAAACCCGAAGCATGCGTACGGGCTCTTCGTTTTTCAGGGCGATTCATGATTGCCGAAGCGAATGAGCATTTCGTGGATTTCCATATTCGGGTGCGTTGCCGCATCCTCTGGGTTGCCGAGAAACTTGCTGTTGGCACCAGTGCCGGCCCAGTCATCGCTGGATTTGAGTTTTGCGCTGAGGCTTTGGCTTGCAATCACAAGGCGCAGCGCGAGCGCCTCGGGTGCGGTGCTTGTGTGGGTCGCGTTGGAGCTCCAATCAATCCATTGGCCCTCGGCGTCTCTCATTTTTGGTTTCACTTCGAATGAAACCACACCGAAGCCGATCGGCTCGTCGCGTTCGGGTTGTTTTTCAAACAGCGAGCCGGTTGATTGAGATTTGAGTGCGGCGTAGGTATCGGCGCTTTCGCGCATTCCCCGCATGAGGCAGCGCACGGTTTGATCGCCGAGTTGAAGATCGGCGAGGTAGTAATTCACTGCGCATAGGTCGCCGATGCGCCCTTGCTCGGATTGGGCCTGTGGGGCTTGAAGTGAGAGAAACCCGAGGCGGTGCGATGGGCGTGATGATGGCGGTGTTTCGATGATTTGCGATGGATGGAATTTCGCTGTCGCGAGATCCGAGTCCAGTTGGCTGATGATCGCGCGTGCTTCGCGTGCGTTGGCGATGTTACTGCTGATCTTTTGGTATCCATCGCCTGAGCTTCCGAGCATCGATGCGGCGAGCAGAAGCACAATCGATCCGACGCCCATCGAGCAGCTCAGCTCCACCAGCGAAAATCCACGGCGTGATGTTAGCGTCAGCGTCATGGGATACGCGAGTGGAAATCAAGCGTTCTGCGTTTGTCGGCCGGGGCTGTGGCCGGGTATTCGAGCGTGATGCGAAGATTTAGCATGCCATCATTTTCCTCCGCCTTGGCAGCACTGATCTTCGCGAGATGGCTGATCGATTTGCCCTCGAGGTTTTTGATTCCGCTTTCGTATTGAGCGATGGTGATTTTATCGACGCATGATCCTTCGTTGGAAAATGCGAGAGCCCAGATTTCGTTTTCCGGGGGAAAGGTCTGACCTGTTTCGGTAGCGGTGAAGTACTGCGGTTTGCCGGCTCTCGAGTTTTCAATTTCTTGGAGACAGGCGGGAATGATCCATGCGCTGCGAGTTTCCGCTTCTGCTGATGCGCCGCTTTTTCCGGCCTCGGCCATGCTGCCGAAGACCAGTGGCACGGCCAGCGCGAGCACGCCCATGGCAATGCTCGACTCGACCAGTGTGGAGCCTGAACGGCGGGAAATATTTACCGACGCGATTTTCATTCTTTGATGCGGTAGGGCCGTGCGGTGACGCGGCCGATCTTGATTTTTTGTTCGGTGACTGCGCCGTTTTTCCCGTTATGGCGCGGGATGGCTTTGCCATCGCGGTAGCTGCCGGCGGCGACGCGCATCAGGACGGGATTCGCACTTGCGGGAAGGATGATCCCGCCGCGTGGGTTGAAGGCGATGGCGTGAACTTTTGCGCTGCGCGGTTTGGATTCGCTGCCGTATTGGAGTGCGATCTCTGGTGCGTCGAGTGGGTTGTCGAGGTCATCGAGACTGCCGCCGCTGATTGTGAGACCTGCCTCGAGCGCGCGCCAGCGGCCCTTTTGAATCGCATTGCTGATTTCTCCATCGAAGGGATCAGGCCATGAATCGACTTTGAAAATTCCGAGGCGGCAGCGTTCGTCGGTGTTGGCGATGTCACCGGGCTCGGCGATGGCGAGAATGACATGTCGGCGCGAAGTGATCGCCGTGTTGCGAGCCTGCTCGATGAGGCTGGTGAGAAGTTCCGTGCCGGCCTTGCGGGTTTGGATTTCGGTGTGGCCAAGGAGTTGCGCGCCGGCGGTGGCGAGCGTGAGAAGGATCGCGATCACCACCGAGATTTCGACCAGTGAAAAGGCGGGGCGGCAGTGATGGCGAGTATGGGTGTCGGGCGGGGTCACGGAAACAGGCGGGGTTTTTGGCTGTCATGCCAGCCGCCAGTTGAACCGCTTTTCCGTGAAATTTATTCAAACAAACTACCGATTCGTGAGATCGAAATACTTCACACCTGTATTCAGCGGTGAAAAATTCACTCCTTGGCCGGGATGCCTTTGAGCAGGCCTTTGAGGAGTTTGCGGGCGCTTTCGCTGTTGTTCAAAATCGCTTCGACGCCTTTTTCGACGGGTTTTTCGGAGTTGATGATTTCTTCCGCGGTGCCCGCGGCATTTTCTCCGGTGGCCGGAATGCTTTGCTGTAGCTTGCCGAGAATGCGCGTTGTGGCGGCGCTGATCAGGCGTCCGCTCAAGTCTTCTTTTGGCTGGTTGGTTGTGCCGGTGATGCGGATCGGTGCCCAGCGCATGCCGCGTTCGTCGATCGTGAAAACATCGCTGGCGGCGCCGGGGAGTTTGGCGAGGACTTCGGGTGGCAGGCCGATGTTCAGTTGTCCGTCGAGGTTTTCGCCATCGATAGTGATTTTGCCTTCGGCGCGGATCGCGCCATCGCTGGCGATCACGAAATTGTCGAGGGTAAGGCGGCCGTCCTGCCATTGCCAGTCGCTGCGGGCATCGTTGAAAGCGAGTGATCGGAAGCGTTGGGTATTGGAAAATGTAGCGAGCGCATCGAGTGCCGGAAATGCGGTGAGATTGCCATTCTTGAGCACGAGCTTGCCGCTGGCGAGCGCGGGGCCCGAGTGGTTGTGGTAAGAGAATGTGGTTTCGAGTTCGCCGCTGAGGCGCTTGACCCAATCGCCGCTCAACACATCCGAGCATTTCACACCGCTGACGCTGCCATCGATTGAATGCCGGTCGCTGTTGCCGTCGATTTCGCCGCTGGCTTCGAGTCGTGCGTTGTCCCAAGCACTGAGTTGCACTTGATCGAGAAAGAGCCGGTCGTCCTGATGTTTCAGTCGAATGCGATCGATTTTTGCCGCCGGGAAATGATTTCCAGCGAGTTCAAGAGTGCCGCCGCTGAGGTCGACAGCGTGGCCTTGGCGGCCGAATGATTTCAGATCGGCGCGGAGCTGACTGGCGATGAGTTGCTTGTCGCCGAACTTCGCGTTGATCGTGGCATCGGCGATTTGCAGTCCGTCGAATTTCACTTCGCGTGGCAACCAGCTGCGGCTTGGCGTTGGGGCGCTTGTGTTTGGTGCGGTGGAAGGCGTGCTTGGTGCGACTGTGCTTGATGGCAACTCGGCCTTCGTTGCTCTTGGTTCTGTTTTGGGCTGTGTGAAATCGAGAGTTGTTTCGAGGCGGTGGACTTTGGATCCGGTGATTTCCCAGGCTCCATTTTTCAATCCACCGAGGCCGATCTCGGTGCGAAGTCCGTCCATTTGCAATGCGCGCAGCGGCCCGCTGCCGTTGGCGGTGAAGCTGGCGCTTTCGAGGGCGAGGCCGTCCCAGCGAAAGGCGCCGAATTCGCCCTCCGTGCCGAGCGCCTTGCTGGCCTTTTCCGAAAGCAATCGACGGAATGCATCGCCGTGCAAGTAGCTGCGGATGAGGCCGTAGAAGATGCCGCTGGCCAGTAGTGCGGCGCAGACGATGGCGATGGTGAGCTTCGCCTGCCATGCGATGCCGGATTTGCGCACGCGATCTGTTTCCATGGGTTGATTCATGAAAGCAAATCTAGCGGCGATCGCCCGCACGGCAAGCTTGGTGAGATGTCGGGTGGGACTTTGGGGCAACAAGTTTCCGATGGGCAAAACGCCACATTTGTGGTTGATGTGGCGGGTCATGAAAATCAAGCGCCGTACATTCATCACCACCTCATCAGCCGCGCTCGCCGCGGGATTTTTCACCAGCTGCGGCAAAGGCAAGCAGCCCGAGCTGAAAATTTACAGCTGGGCGGACTACATCGACCCCGAGTTGGTCGCGGAGTTCGAACAGGCGCAAAGTTGCCGTCTGGTGATCGATGCTTTTGATTCCAACGAGTCGATGCATGCCAAGCTCAGCGCGGGAGCGACGGGTTATGATGTGGTGGTGCCATCGTCGTACATGGTCAAGACGCTGGTGCGTGAAAACATGTTGCTGCCGCTCGACCATTCCAAACTGCCAAACCTCAAGCATGTCGATGCGGGTTATCTCCAGCGCGCGTTGGACCCGGGAATGAAACACTCGGTGCCGTACATGATGGCGCCGACCTGCATGGCATGGCTGTCGAGCAAAGTGAACAATGCCGAGGCGTCATACCGGATGTTTGACCGTACGGAACTCAAGGGTCGCATCACCTTGCTCGACGACATGCGCGAGGTGCTCGGTGCGGCTCTGCGTTCGCTAGGATTTTCGATCAACACCAAGGATCCTGCGCAGCTCGCGCAGGCGCGCGATGTGGTGATCCGATGGAAGAAGAACATCGCGAAGTTCGACAGCGAGCAATACAAGAGCGGCATCGCGTCGGGCGAGTTTCATCTCGTGCAGGGCTATGCCGGCGATCTCTTGCAGGTCGCGGGCGACAACCCGGACATCGTGGTAAAGATCCCGCAGGAAGGAACGGCATTCACTTGCGACGATCTCTGCATTTTCAAGGATTCCAAGGCGGTGGATCTGGCGCATCGCTTCATCGATTTCCTCATTGAGCCGAGAGTGGCGGCAAAAAACATGGAATACATCGCGTACCGTGCGCCGAACCAATCGGCCTATGCGATGTTGAGTGAAGAATTCCGTGGCAACGAGGTGCTGTTCCCGAGTGAAGAGGTCTTTGCCAAGTGCGAGCCGATCGACGATTTGGGTGACGCGCTTGCGTTGTGGTCGGGCATGTGGGACGCGGTCAAAGCTTCGTGAGGCTTTTGTGGGATTCGGATTTTTTGAGATATGAAATGCGTGATTTGCAAATTGTGCGGCTGGCTTGGGCGTTTGATTGTCGGCGTGGTGCTTGCGCTTGCCTGCCTGTGGGCCTTTGGCGCTTTGTGGTTTGATTTCCCGTTGGTGGAGTTCAGACCATGGGCGGCGGGGGCTTTTGCCTTGGTGGTGATATTGGTGGCAGTGTTCGTGCGACCGCGCTGGCGGGCAAGGCTCGGCATCGCGTTGGCAGTCGTGCTGGTCGCCGTCTGGTGGGCATCGATCCCGCCTCGTCAGTATCGCGATTGGAAACCCGAAGTGGCATTGACGCCCCACATCCAAATCGATGGCGACATCGCGACCATCCACAATCTCCGCAATTTCGATTACCGCACGACGGAGGATTTCACGACGCGCTACGAATTGCGAAAGGTCGATTTGCGAAAGCTGCGCGGCGTCGATATTTTCATCAACTACTGGGGCTCGCCGTACATGGCGCATCCAATTTTTTCTTACGATTTCGGTGATGACGGACGCGTTTGTTTCAGCATCGAGACGCGGCCCGAAAAGGGCGAGTCGTATTCCGCGCTGGGCGGATTGTATCGGCGCTTTGAGTTGTTTTATGTCGTGGCCGACGAGCGCGATGTGATCCGCGTGAGATCAAACTATCGCAGCGGCGAGGATGTTTATCTTTATCACCTTGGCGTGAAAGGCGCGCGAGAAAGTTTTTTGGAGTATGTGCGCACGGTCAACGAACTGCATGAGCATCCGCGTTGGTACAATGCCATCGCCAACAACTGCACCACGGCCATCCGCAAACAAAAGCTCGCATCCGATCGCCTGCCTTTCGATTGGCGTCTCATCGTGAACGGCTTCGGCGACGAGCTGCTTTACGAACGGGGTCAACTCGATCAATCGCTGCCCTTTCCCGAGCTCAAGCGCATTTCGCGTGTGAATGAAAAAGCCAAGGTAGCTGATCAGGCGGCAGATTTTTCAGAGCGCATTCGTGAAGGGTTGCCGGGGTTATAGATTCAAGATTCAAGAATCCAGAGGCCAGAGAAGAGGGCTTGGGATGAACATCGAAGTCGGAGAGGCGGCTTCTTCGCCCTATCAATATCAACAACCCTTTTCTCTGCGTTTCTTTGCGACCTCTGCGGCTCTGCGGTAAATTTTTACCAAGCTTCAGCGCGGCATCACTCAGCTGGTCGGACCGTTGCGGAGAACGGTCCCTGCCATGATTGTCGATCAAGCCGCGTCTTGGTCGCTGCGTTTGCGGCGCAGGACGGGCGGGCGTTCGTCGCGGACGGTTTGTTCGTTGATCGTCACCAGATCGATGTCGCTGCGTGAGGGAATTTCGAACATCACATCGAGCATCATTTTCTCGAAGATCGAGCGCAGTGCGCGGGCTCCGGTGCCGCGTCGCACTGCTTCTTCGGCGAGGGCGCGGAGGGCATCGGGGGTGATCTTGAGCTTCACGCCATTCATGGCGAGCTGCTTCGCGTATTGCTTGGTGAGGGCGTTGCGCGGTTCGGTGAGAATTTGGATGAGCTCGTCCTCGGTGAGTTTGCGCAACGAGGAGATCACCGGTAGGCGGCCGATGAATTCGGGGATGAGGCCGTAGTGCAGCAGGTCCTCGGGTTGGACGCGGCAGAGAATCGAGTTTTCTTCCTCCTCCTGTTTGTGATCGGCGGACTTGCCGGCGTGGAAACCGAGTGTGTTGCTGCCGAGGCGGCGGCGGATGATTTCCTCGAGGCCAACGAATGCGCCGCCGACGATGAAGAGGATCTTCTCGGTGTTGACCTGGATGTATTCTTGCTGCGGGTGTTTGCGACCGCCTTGGGGCGGGACGCTGCAGATGGTGCCTTCGAGAATTTTGAGGAGCGCTTGTTGAACACCTTCGCCGGAAACATCCCGGGTGATCGAAACATTTTCCGTCTTGCGGCCGATCTTGTCGATTTCGTCGACATATATGATTCCGCGTTCGGCGCGGGCGACATCGAAGTCGGCAGCTTGAAGAAGGCGCAATATGATGTTTTCCACATCCTCGCCGACATAGCCTGCTTCGGTGAGGGTGGTGGCATCGACGATGCAGAAGGGCACATCGAGCACGCGGGCGAGCGTGCGGGCGAGCAAGGTTTTGCCGGATCCGGTTGGGCCGAGCAGTAGGATGTTGGACTTTTCGATTTCGACATCCTTGAACTCGTCGCCGAGCCGGGCCTGGTCTTGATTGAGGCGTTGGTAGTGGTTGTAGACCGCGACCGAGAGAATTTTTTTCGCTTCCTCTTGGCCGATCACGAACGAGTTGAGGTGTTCAAGGATCGAGGCCGGCGAGGGGATGCCGAGAGCGGTTTTGTCAGCCTTGCCTTTGCCTTTTTTTGGCGTGCTGCGGAGTTCTTTTTCGAGGATGTCGGAGCAAACGCCGACGCACTCGTTGCAGATGTAAACGCCGGGACCGGCGATGAGCTTTTTGACCTCCGAGTGGCTCTTTCCGCAGAACGAGCACATGGTGAGGTTGGAGGCGCGGGCCATCGGGGTGCGTGGGGTTGGGGGCTCAGCTTTCAGCCGGTTTGCTGTCGGCTAGTGCGGCGACGGCATCGGGAAGTTGCTTGCGGCTTTCGAGGACCTTGTCGACGAGTCCATAGGCCACCGATTCCTCAGCGGTCATGTAGTTGTCGCGGTCCGAATCGTGTTCGACCTGCTCGATCGTCTTGCCGGTGTGTTTGGCAAGGATGCCATTGAGGCGTTTCTTGAGGTTGAACATGAAACCGATGGTGCGCTCGACATCGGATGCGGTGCCTTGGGCTCCGCCGGAAACTTGGTGGATCATCACATGCGAGTTCGGCAGGCAGAAGCGCTTGCCCTTGGTGCCCGCGGTGAGAAGCACCGAGCCCATCGACGCCGCAATGCCGATGCAGTAGGTGTTCACATCGCAGGTGAGGAACTGCATCGTGTCGTACATTGCGAGGCCGGCGGTGACCGATCCGCCCGGTGAGTTGATGTAGATGTGGATGTCCTTTTTCGGATCCTGCATCTGGAGGAAGAGCAACTGGGCGATCACCGAGTTTGCAACAAAGTCATCGATCGGGGTGCCAATGAAAATGATGCGGTCCTTGAGCAGGCGCGAGTAGATGTCGAAAGAGCGTTCGCCGCGGCCATCCTGTTCGATGACGACGGGGACATAGTAGCTATTGCGGGGGGAGGTGCTCATGGATGTCGGATTGTTGATGGTCATGTTTACGCTTCGGTGAGTGCGGCTTCCGCCGATTCCACAACATCAGCGTGCTCAACGAGGAAGTCAATGGCCTTACCGATGATCATCGAACTGCGGACGGAGGAAATCCGGCCAGAGCGGCGCATGTCGGCGATGAATTTCTTCGGCGCGACCTTTCTGGCGGCCGCGAGCTGGACGAGATGGTTGACGAGTTCGTTGTCGTTGACCGCAATTTTTTCGGCGCGTGCGATTTCCTGAAGGATGAAATTTGCACGAAGGTTTGAGACTGCCTGCTGTTTCGCGTTGGCGAATATGTCTTCTTGCTGCGATTGGATTTGGTCTTCGCTGACGCCCGATTGGACGCCGCGGCGGACCATGGCGTCGGCCTGGTTTTGGGTTTCGCTGGCAACGAGTTCTTCGGGCAGTTCGAAATCCGCTTGGTTGGTGAAGTGTGCGACGATCTGGTTGACCTTCATGTCATCGATACGGCGCTTGCGCTCTTGGGCCATGTTGCTGCGGATGATCTCGGTGATTTCTGCGAGCGTTTTGCCGGGAGCGAGGCGCTCGGCGAGTTCGTCATTGAGCTCGGGCAGAATCGATTGTTTGAGTTCGCCGAGGGTGGTGGCGAAGACCATTTCGCGGTTGCGGAGATCTTCGACGGGGAAATCGTCGGGCAGCGTGACGGTAATGTCTCGTTGGTCGCCGGGCTTCATGCCGACGAGTTGGGCGGCGAAGCCGGGGAGGAAAGTTTTTTCATCGATACGAACCCAGAACCCTTCGCGGCCTTCGAGGTAGCCGAGGCTTTTGCCGAGGGCTTCGGCACTCGGCTTGCCGTCGACAGTTGAGGAATAATTGATCACCGCGAAGTCGCCCATTTCGGCGGCGCGGCCTTCGATGTCGGTGAAGTCGGCGAAGCGTTCGCGCAGGGTCTCGAGTTGGCTTTGCAGTTCTTCTTCCGGCAGCTCGGCGCTCGGCACGGTGACCTTGATGCCCTTGTAATCCGGCAGTTTCACTTCAGGCGCGAGCATGAGCTTGGTGCTGAAGCTGAGGCCACCGTCGGCAGCATTGGTAAGTTCTTCGACGCGGCCGAAATCGAGCACCTTGAGGTCTTCCTGTTTGATCGCTTCGTCGAGCGCACTATTGATCAGCGTTTCGCGGCTCTCGGCTTCGATTTCCTTGTTGAAGCGTTTTTCAATGACGGCGCGCGGGGCCTTGCCTGGGCGGAATCCCGGTACCTTTGCCTTTGAGGCAAGGCTTTGGGCGACTTTTTGACGCTCGTTTTGTACTTTGTCCGCAGGGATTTCGACGCGGAGGGTGGCAGTGCAATTTGGTTGCTTCTCGACAAGGATCTTCATGGCAAAGGGGGCTTGCGGCCATTGGCGGCCGGGGCGGGGAAGCTAGTGGACGACCTGGGGGCTTGTCAAACCAGGTGTTTGGGAGGTGGGATTGGAATTGGGCGTGTTTTTAGCGATGGCGCTGAAAACTGCATGCGCGGGGGCAATACGCCCTGCTCTGTAACCCGCAATGCCCTGCCTACCGCTAATGTTCTATGCTCCCCAAGGGGCTAGGAGGTAATCGGGGTGCCCGATACTACCTGTTCTTGTTTTCGCGCTTGGCCGGTTTTGGTGTTTTGGGGCCTTTCGCGGCGGGGGCTTCGATCGGTTGGGTGACCGCTTCGACGGCCTTGGTCCCTGGGGCGGGTGCCGGTGTTGGAGCAGGCTCGGCCTTTTTAACGAGGGTTTCGCGTTCCTTGAGGAGGGCGTCGAGGGTGTTTTTGGAGAGCTCGAAGGTGCGCCCAGCAAGGCTTTGCTCTTTGGCGAGTTTTTCGTTGAGGGCCTTGAGGCGGGCGGCGAACTCTTCGTCCTTGGCTTTGGCGTCCTCGGGCTTTTCGCCTTCGGGCTTGATGCGCTCGGTTGGCAGATTGGCGCTTACAGATACGGTCACGAGTTGGTTGTCGGGAGCCGAACTGGCGGGCCCAGTGCCGGGCTTGAGTGGAGTGATGGTGAGCGTGTAGGTAAATCCGTCGAAGGTCTCGATTATCGCGTTGCGTTTGCCGGTGGCATCGCCGCGTTCGGCGGCAGCGGCGGTGGTTACGACATCCTCGAAGCGGGCGAAGGAAAACAGGCTCTTGATGGGTGCGACATTTTCACTGGTGAGTGCTTCGCCGGACTTAAGACCTTCGAGTTTGAACTCGGCGTTTTCCGCATCGCGCACCAATTTCCACGCCACGGCATCGGAGCCTTTTTGGCTGAGCGAGACTGATTTGATTTTATCCGGCGCGATGAATTCCTCGGCGAGCCAGCGGGTGACATCGGCGCTGACCGAAAAGAACATTTCGTTGACTGCGTAGAAGCCCGACTCATCGGCGTGATTGCGAATGTAGCGGCCGACGGGCATCGCGCCCATCGGTGAGGCGTCTTGCGAGCCTTCAATGTTTTTGCCGAGGCTGACGTTGGCGAGTTCTTTGCCGGAAGCGTCCTTGAAGGTGGCGGTGAGTCCACGATCTTCGGGTTTGGTCGAGGCCTCGTCCATGCCGAAGCGCGGGGCAAATGAGGGTCCGGCTTCGAGGCTGCGTGTGACTTTGAGTTCGGCGAGCGTGCGGATGAACTCATTCACATTCACGGCGTTTGCCGGATAGTTTTCGCGTTGAGCGACTGTCCATTTGCCATCTTTTTTCACAAGCGTGACGTTGTTATCGGCGCCGGTGATTTCGATTTGAGCGATCTCGGTGGCGGGAAACGATGCGAAGAGGGTGTCGCCGGCAGCACGGCTGGTGAGTGCGGCGGGGCCTGAATTTTTTTGCGTTTGTTTGACGATCAGGAGTGCGCTGCCGAGGGCGATCGCGATGGCGCTGAGGGTGAGGACCTGTTTTTTCTTCATGGGAAAATGCGTGTGAGGTTGCGGTTGGTCGGATGGATGATCAGCGCGCGCGGGTTGAGCGGCGGCGCTGTATGAAGAGGCCGAGGCCGAAGAGTGTCACGAGCAGTGGCATGACGGCGACATTGAGCAGGGTGATTTTTCCGGCGAGTTTGTCCTTCTGACGGCGCAGGTCTTTTTCCTGTTCGCGAATGAGCTTCGAGTACTCCACCTGTTCCTTGCGAAGCTTGCGGATTTCCGCCTCTTGTTCAGGCGAAAGGAAGAGTTCGCTGCCGCGGGATTTTTGTGCCTGGAGGTCGCTGAGTTTTTGCTGGGCGGCTTTTTGTTTCTCTTGGAACTCTTCGATCTTGGTGCCGACCTGTTGGTTGAATTCGGCCTCCATTTTTTGCACCACTGTGAAGGGGCGGCGGATGGCGGAACGCGAGCGCGAACCGATCAGGTGCTTCGAGCCAGTGGCTTGGTCGAGCAGGTTGAAGAGCAGCGAGGCGTTGCCATTGATTGGTGAAGCCATTTGCACGCCGCCGAAGTTTTGCAAGTTGTAGGCGAAGCGATCGTAGAACGCATCGACATCGGCGATCAGGAAAACATGACCTGGGCTGGTGGATTGCTTGAGGTGGTTGGTATTTGCCTCAGGCTTTTTCGGCTGGGCTTCATCGGCGGGCGCGGCAGCCTGCGGTTTGCCATCGGGGAAGGCGGTTTTGAAATTGCCGCTGAGGTAGGTGACCAGATCGTAGGCGGTGCCAGCCGGGCGGAATGAGGTGCTCAGCGCGGGGTCGAGTTGCGACGCGCGCATCGAGTCGACAAAGCCCGAGCCGTTCGAGGATTTGATCAAGGTGTTGGCCTTGATTCCCTCGGTCGCATTGACCGTGAAGGCGCCTGGCAGGAAAAGAGTGACTGTGTCGAGATCCTTGGTGATCACGCTGTCGGATTGCGGCATCGCATCCTTGGTGAGTGTGAGGACCGCGAGCGCGTCGCGGTTGCCGGCCATGCGTGTCGAGTAGGTGGGATCGGCGAGCACCTTGCCCGACTCGAAGGAAACACCCCATGATTTGAGAAGCGTTGGCAGCGTCGAGGTCGTGGGTGTGCCGGGCATGCCCATCATCGGGTTGCCGCCGCCGGTCATTTGCGCAGCGACTGAGAAGGCGTCGAGGCAGGCCACCACGGTGCCGCCGCCGAGCAGGTATTGGTCGACCGCAAATTCAGCCTCGGGTGTGATTTCCGCGGGGTGGAAGAGCAGGAGGACCTTGATCGATTTTGGATCGATCGTGGAGGTGGTCATCGGGATGTCCTCGATGTCGAAGGATTGCTTGAGCTGTTGGTAGATCACCCAGCCTGGGGCGGATCTTTGACCGGGCATGCCGGCGGGCTCGCCTTTCAATGAGAGGGCGGACATCACGCCGATTTTTGGTTTCGCCGGAGCGGTGACCTCGGCAATCGCCTTGGACAGTTGGTATTCGAGCATCGTTTCCTGGCGTGGGTCGATGAAGGGAATGACGCTGGTCTTATCGAGGCATGAAATCGCGAGGCCGAAGTAGAGATTTTGGTCGTCCATGCGTTGACCGTTGATGCCGTCGAGGTTGGCCGAGTCCTCGGCATCGGTGTCCGGTTGGGGATCGAGGTTTTCGATGCGGAGTTTGCCTTTCGAGAGCGAGGCGTACTCCTTGAGCAGGTCGTCGACACGGCGCATGTGGAGTTTGATTTCCTCGGGCATGTAATCCGTATTACGAGAGGCATAGTAGCGGAGCACGACTGGCGCACCGATTTCGGAAAGGATTGCGCGGGTACCATCTGAGAGCGTGTGGATTTGTTTTTCGGTGAAGTCGGCGCCGCGGTTGCCGAAAGACGAGAGCGAGACAAGCCAGTTGGCAAAGATCGCGATGGCGACAAGCGCGATAACGGCGACGGTTGCGCGGGTGATGGGGTTGTTGGATTTCATTTCGTTGAAAGGAAGGTGGTTGGAAATTTGGGTGACGGCTCAGGAGCGTTTGGCGGAGAGGATCGTGCTTGTGCCGAGCAGGCAGACGGCGATGAACGAAGTGAACCAGACCGCGTCCTGAAGGCGGAGTAGCCCGCGATTGAGCGAGCGGAAGTGATCCCACACACCGATTGAGACGATTGCCTCGACGACGCCCGGCGAGACTGCCTTGCCAATTTCGCGGGTGAAATCATCGTAGCCGCAGAGCACCATCGTGACGCAGATCGCGACGGAAACGATCAGGCACACCACTTGGTCGCGAGTGCAGGCCGAGACGAGCATGGTGATGGCGACAAAGGTCGAGCAAACCAGCAGCGAGCCGATGTAGCCGGCGAGAATGGCGCCGTTGTCCGGATCGCCGAGGTAGTTGACGGTGGCGACGATCGGAAAGGTCAGCACGAGTGCCGCGAGCCAGACTGTGGCGGCGGCGAGAAACTTGCCGATGATCGCGCTCCACATCGAAACAGGAAAGGTGCCGAGCAGCTCAATCGTGCCGTTGCGTTGTTCGTCGGACCAGAGCTTCATGCCGACCGCGGGTGCGAGCAGCATGTAGATCCATGGGTGCCAGAAGAAAAAGCTCCATTCGAGCGAGGCATCGCCGATGCGCATGAAGTTGCCGAAGCTGAAGGTGAGGCCCATCGAGAGGGCGAGGAAGATCACGATGATCGCGTAGGCGGTCGGCTGGCCGAAGTAGCTGCGGAGTTCGCGTTTGTAGATGGTGAGCGAGGACATGGTGGTGAAATGATGAAATGAATTTTTGGGCGGGCTTTTGCCTCAGGCTGCGGCTTCGGTATCGCGGGTGGTGAGTTTGCGGAAGAGGTCGGTGAGCGAGCCGGTGTCGGATTGTGCGATGAGTTCGGCGGGTGTGCCATCGGCGACGATTTTTCCGCGATCGACGATCACAGCGCGCGAGCATGCGGCTTCGACTTCCTCGAGGATGTGGGTCGAGAAAAGGATCGCCTTGTCCTTGCCGAGGCGTTTGATGAGTTGGCGCACTTCGTGTTTTTGGTTTGGGTCGAGTCCGTCGGTCGGCTCATCAAGGATCAGCACCTCGGGGTCGTGCAGGAGTGCTTGAGCGAGGCAGGTGCGGTGGCGGTAGCCTTTGGAAAGTGTGTCGATCGACTGGCGTGCGACGCTGCTGAGGAAACAGGTTTCGATTGCGCGTTCGACTGCGTCCTTGGCGGCCGATTTTTTGAGTCCGCGGATTTCGGCGCAAAAGGACAGGAAGCTGGAGACCGTCATGTCCGGGTAGAGTGGAGCGGATTCCGGGAGGTAGCCGATTTTGGTTTTTGCTTCTTGTGGGTTTTCCGTGATCGAGAGTCCGCAGACTTTGGCATCGCCGGAACTTGGCGGGATGAAGCCAGTGATCATGCGCATGGTGGTCGACTTGCCGGCGCCGTTGGGCCCGAGGAACCCGAGGACTTCGCCCTTTTTGACGGTGAACGAGAGCTCGTCGACCGCGAGTTTGGAGCCGAATTGTTTGGTGAGTTTGTGGACTTCGATCATCGGTGGGCGGATGGTTGGGAGTGGGTGGAATTTGCCTGCTAACAGCGTAGCGGTAGCGGGTTCTTGTTTGAAAAAATCGATTGGTAGAAAAATGCAAGCGATTTCGGGTGTTCGGGCAATCAGCTTGCTTTGGCGCGGCTGATGTGGCTGCATGGTGGGCGGATGACGGCTCTTAACATTTCCGAGCAATGTGGCGTGATGCTCTTGCCGGATTGCACCTTGTTTCCACATGGCGGATTGCCATTGCATATTTTTGAGCCGCGCTACCGTCGGATGCTGGAGGATGCGATCGAGGGTGACTGCCTGTTTGCGGTGGGTCGGCTATTGGCCGAGCCGGATGGCATTGAGGGATTTGAAAGCTGCGTCGCGCCGGTGGGTACGATCGGCTTGGTGAGGGCCTCGCGCGAGATGGAGGATGGCACCTCCAATCTCCTGCTGCATGGCGTGATGCGGGTGCGTTTCCTGGAGTGGTTGGGCGGAAAGGATTACCCTTTTGTGCGGATCGAGCCCTTGATCACGGTTTTTACACCCGAGGGCGGTGAGGGGGCGGCGATGAAAACGCTGCGGGGTGCGATTGAGGATGCCATCCAGGATTTGCCGGAGGCTGTGCAGCAAGGAGTATTTACTTTGTTGGATCGTGCCGAAGA
>JBKDYW010000139.1:0-10413 GCA_046308575.1 Verrucomicrobiota bacterium | reverse complement strand
ACACCTCGGCTCCGGCATATCGCACTTCCTCGAACACATGGTCTTCAAAGGCACCCGCGACTTCGACGCCGGCGAGCTCGCCGCCACCGTCCAGTCAGCCGGCGGGCATTGGAATGCCTACACGAGCTTTGATCGCACGGTTTACTACATCGATGGCCCCTCGGACTCGCTGGCGATGTTTCTCAAATGCCTCACCGGCCTGGTCTTCTTTCCCATCCTGCCGGAGTCGGAATTCGAAAAAGAAAAAGACATCATCCGTCGTGAAATCGACATGGGCCTCGACGATCCCGACAACGCGGCCTCTCGACTCTTGTTTTCAACCGCCTTCCAACGCGACCCGCGCCGCCACCCGGTCATCGGCCACCGCCACCTCTTCGATCAAATCCAATACCGCGACCTCACTACCTACCACCGAACTCGCTACACCACCGATCGCTGTTTCATGGTGATTTCCGGCGACTTCGATCCGCAACAAGCCCGCCAATCACTCATCGATCTCACCTGCGAATGCCAACCCGGCTGCGGCAAGGAACCCTTGCTCGTCGCCGACCCACCCCAAGTCGCACCACGCTTCGCACGCGACACCTTCGCGGTGCCCGCAAGCAAGATCACGCTGGCATGGAAAATTCCATCCATCGATCACCCGGATGCACTCGCACTCGATGTCCTCGCCACACTCCTCGGCCGCGGACGCTCGGCACGCCTCTACCGACGCATCCGCGAGGAAAAAGGCCTCGCGCTGGAAATTTCCTCCTTCTCTTGGTCATCACCCGCACGCGAAGGACTCTTCGCGATCAACGCCGAAGCGGAACCATCACTCGCCAACGATCTCGTCGATGCAATCATGCTCGAACTCGCCGACATCCAAAGCTCCGACCTCAGCGACGAAATCGAAAAAGCCAAACGCCAAATCATCACCAGCCAGTTCCGCTCACTCACCACCGCATCAGGCCGCGCAGCCGATCTAGCCAGCAATTGGCTCGAAGCACGCGACCTCGATTTCACACGCCGCCAAATCAATGCGATCAAGCTCATCACCGAAGCCGACATCCGCCGCGCCGCCACGCGCCTCACCCGCGAGCGACTCATTCACACGGTGATCGATCCACTCGATACGCCCGCGACATCGCAAGTCGCAAGCACCCGCCGCGAGAAAGCTGAAGCCACCGTCCACACGCTGCCAAACGGACTCCGCATCGCGTTGCTGCCCGACCACCGCGTGCCGCTCATCCACATCCAGGCCGCCGTCCGCGCAGGCCTCCCTTCGGAAACATCCGCCACCAACGGCATCAACCAATTACTCGCGTCCACACTCCCGAAAGGCACAACCACACGCAGC
Organism: Verrucomicrobiota bacterium; assembly: GCA_046308575.1. Taxonomy (GTDB): domain Bacteria; phylum Verrucomicrobiota; class Verrucomicrobiia; order Verrucomicrobiales; family Akkermansiaceae; genus Luteolibacter. Next base: position 9,074 of record JBKDYW010000139.1, on the reverse strand, counting down.
GCCGCAGCCATCGCCGTTTCACTCGAATCACTCGGCGCATCAGTCTCCGCTCACGCCGGCAACAACGCACTCATGATCCAAGCCGGCGGACTCGCCAACGACGCTGCGGAAATCATCGATCTCTTCGCCGATGTGATGCTCAACCCCTCACTCAACGATGAGGCGATCGCTCCGGAAAAAGCCAGCCAACTCGCCGCTCTCGAAGAAGCACAACAAGACCCGCTGCATGTCGGATTCCGCGCCCTTCGCGCCGCGGCATTCAGTAGCACCAGCTATGGCCTCGAACCGCTTGGCTCACACGAAAGCCTCACCGCATTGAGCCGCACCACACTCGCCAATCACCACGCGCGCCACTTCAATGCCACCAACACAACCATCGCGATCACCGGCGATTTTGATTCGGCACAGATGATCAGCCTGATCAGCGAAAAATTCTCTGCCCTGCCTGCGGGCGAAATTTGGACCCCACCCGACACGATCGCCGCACAAGGTGCCGACCTGATCCATCACCTGCCGAAAAAACAGGCGGTCATCACCATCGGCTACCACGGCGCGTCGGCCATTTCGCCCGAGCGACGCACGCTCGCCATGATCCACGAATACGCCTCCGACATGGCAGGCCCACTCTTCACCCACATCCGCGAAAACCTCGGACTCGCCTATCAGGTCGGTGCCAGCCAATTCCACGGCTACGACAGCGGCCTCTTCATGTTCTATGTCGCAACTTCGCCGGAACAGGCACCCCTCGCACGCATCGAACTGCTCAAAGAAATCGAAAAAATTGCACACAAAGGCATTCCCGATGCCGCTTTCGAACGAGTGCGAGCCACCCTCATCAGCAGCCTCGCAATCCAACAACAATCCCTCGCACGAACCTCGCAAACCGCCGCACTCAACCGGCTCTTCGGCCTGCCCATCGATGAGGATCAACGCACGATCGAAGCCTACCGCCACATGACCCCAAAAATGATCGGTAATACCGCAGAACAAATTTTCTCCCAAGCAGCCACCATCGCCACCGTCATGCCGGCACATGCCGAAGCTTGAAACCATCTCGCCCAATTTCATGAATCCCACTGAGACCAAACAAGCGACCGAGATCGAAGTCGAGGTGGTGAATGTTTCCAACGCTCCACTGCGCGAAGAAAAAACCCGCGACGCCCCGCATGTCCATGGCCCATGGTGGTCCAACCTCGGCCAAAAATTCAACGCCCGCTCGCCCATCCAGCGCCTCCTCATCGCGCTGGCTCTGATCCTAGGCATGGGATTCGTGCTCGCCGCCGCATTGATCTTTGCCGCCATCGCGCTCATCGCCTTCATCCTCCGCCGCATCAAACGCCTGCTCGCACCCTGAGCTACCACCTATCAGTCCTGTTAGTCCTATCGGTCCTATCACCGCTTTCTCAATCCCCGCATTGACACCCCCACGCCCGCTCGACCACCCTTTGCCCATGTCACGCTTTGCCAATAAAATCGCAGTGGTCACCGGCGCAGGCCGCGGAATCGGTCAGGAAATCGCCCGCAAACTTGCTTCCGAGGGCGCCAAGGTCGCCGTCGTGAGCCGCAGCGCCTCAAGCTGCGGCAAAGCCGCCGAGGAAATCAACAAAGAGTTTCCCGGATCCGCCACAGCCTACGATGTCGATGTGGCCAACCACCAAGCCGTGCAGGATCTCGCTGCCCGCATCACCAGCGAAATCGGCGCACCCAACATCCTCATCAACAACGCCGGCGTCACCCGCGACACACTCCTCATGCGCATGAAGGAAGAAGACTGGGACACGGTCATCGACACCAACCTCAAAGGTGCCTTCAACACGGTGAAAGGTTTCATGCGCACTCTCATGAAAGCCGAAGACCCGCGCATCATCAACATCGCCTCGGTCATCGGTCTCATCGGCAATGCCGGTCAAGCAAACTACTCAGCCAGCAAGGCCGGCCTCATCGGTTTCACCAAAGCCGTCGCCCGCGAACTCGCCGGACGCGCGGTCACCTGCAACGCAGTCGCTCCGGGATTCATCACCACCGACATGACCGATGAACTCTCCGACGCCGTCAAAGAAGCAGTCCTCGCAAAAATCCCGCTCGGCACTTTCGGCCAAACCACCGACATCGCCGAACTCGTCGCCTATCTCGCAAGCCCTGCCGCACGCTACATCACCGGCCAGGTGATCGCCGTCGATGGTGGCATGACGATGTGATAGTTTCACCCGCAAGACACCATGCACCTGCTCGTCATGCGCCACGGCAAGGCGGAGGATTCCCACCCACAGGGTGACGCCGCGCGACGCCTCGTCGAAGTCGGTCGCGAGCAAGCCCGCCGCGCCGCCCGTGTGCTCGCCCACGCCCAGCAACTTCCCGACATCGTTCTCACCAGCCCCTACGAACGCGCACTGCGCACCGCCGAGGAGTTCTGCACCACCGCAGGCCTCTCCGCGCCACTCATCCAAGACTGGCTCGCCTGCGGCATGCACCCGCAAACCGCCATGCGCGAACTCAGCGCCTTCTCCGAGTTCCGCCACATCGCCATCGTCGGCCACGAACCCGATCTCTCCTGCCTCATTTCCCACATCATCGAAGCCCCCTACGGCTCGGTCCTCATGAAAAAAGGCGCCTTCGCCGCCATCGAATGCTCACCCCCAACCAGCGGCGGCATCTTGCTTTACCTCGCCCCGCCGCAATTGACCCACCACCAAGCTTGAGAAAAAACCAAGCGATTGTGGGAATATTAGCGCAAAAGTTTTCGGCGCTGCCCCACCCCCAGCGGTTTTGATTGCATGCAAGCTCCCCTCTCGAGAGGATCAACGCGACCGCCGCCAGATCGGGTACACTCATGAAAGTCATTGCCGTCGCAAACCAAAAGGGAGGAGTTGGCAAAACCACCACCGCCCTCAACCTCTCCGCCGCATTGGCGCTTCGCGGGCAACGCGTGCTGCTCGTCGATCTCGACCCGCAAGCGAACTGCACCAGTGGCCTCGGCATCGACGCACCCGAAGGCACTAGCCTCTACCCGGTCCTGCTCGGCAAGGCCGGCGTCCGCGATCAAATCATGCCCAGCGGACGCGAAAACCTTTCGATCATCCCCTCGGAGATGGACCTTGCTGGCGTCGAAATCGAACTCGCCCGCAGCGACGACCACCTCACCCGCCTGCGACAACTTCTCCAAGGCCTCAAGCCAAACGACCTCTTCGAGTTCTGCATCCTCGACACACCACCTTCGCTCGGCGTGCTCATGACATCCGCCCTCGCTGCTGCCGATGAAATCCTCATCCCGCTCCAGTGCGAGTGGTTCGGCCTCGAAGGCCTCGCCAAAATCGTTCATGTGATCGACCAAATCCGCGAGTCCGATGCCAACCCGCAACTCCGTCTCGAAGGCATCGTGATGACGATGTTCGACGGCCGCACCCTGCTCTCACGCCAAGTGGTCGATGAAGTTTCCAACTACTTCCCCGAGCAAATCTACCGCACCATGATCCCGCGCTCGATACGCATCGGCGAGGCACCCAGCCACGGCAAATCCATCTTCGAGCACGACCCCAGCGGACCCGGCGCCCAAGCCTACGGCAAACTCGCCGATGAATTCCTCACCCGCCACGCAGTTTGCGGTCCCCTTCTGGCGAAATCGGCACTCCCTTGAACTAGCCACCTCTTGATGTGAATGGGATTTGCAGTCCCAGTCCGTCCTTGGAACATTCTGTTCCAAGTTTTGAAATGACAAAGCGTAAGTGACTTCTTCTCTTGTGTCTTGCTTCTTCAAGTCTTCCGTCTTCTTACGCTAGGGCGCCAGCGGGCAAGATGCCCGCGTTCCCGTTTGAAGAAACCGCTTCTTCTTCGACCTTTCTGCTTTCTACTTTCTACTTTCTGCTTTTCTTCACTCCCCCTCACCACGCCTCATCGCCGCGGCTGTCGTAAGGCAGCCATAACAAGGCAACATTCCCAACCTTCACATCGGTCTTGGTCGGTTTGATGGATTCGGTTTCCAAAACCAAAGCCGCCGGATCATAGGATCCCGAAATTTTCGAAATCTCCTCTTCCATTTCGGCCTGCAGCGTTTGCAACTCGCCGGCGATGCCCGCCACCTTGGCATCGGCATTCGCGACATCCTGATGCTGTTTGTACGCACTGCTGGCTTTGCCGATCGCCGTGCTGCCGCGCGTGAGCGAGCCCAGCCCGGCCTTGCGTCCGAGCAAGCCACCCAATAAGCCGCCAAGCATCGACACGCCCGCCTGCATTTTCGCCGCATTGGCCTCGGCTTTTTCCTTCGCCAATTGCACTTCCGCACTGCGCATCCTGATTTCCAAGGCCGCAATTTTTTTCGTCGCCGCCGCACGCACTTTCTCCACCGCCGCATCGCGCACCTCACGCGCCTGATGCGCAATCCGCGCCCGAAAATCAGCCTCACTCTCACCTAGCTTCGACCATGCCTTGAGCGCCGCGCAGCTGAACACATCCGCCCGCTCATTGCGATACATCCACTCAGCAAAGTCTTTCTCGACCTGTTTGTAGTTCGCCGCATTCATCGCATAGCCCGGCAACTCATCAAATCCCGCACCCGCCGCCGGATCCGCCGAAAGCATCGAAAGCGCGACATCAACATTCGATTCCCAATCAATTCCCTGCGCGCCGATCGGGTTCACAAGATTGACCGCACGGCTGCCATCCACACCCATCTTAGCCGAGGAGAAATGTACCGTGCCTTGACGCAACAAATGCGGACGATACACGACATCCTCACCACCACCTGCCGCCAGCACAAACAGCTCGTTCACGCCAGCACCCACCACCGGGCGCTGACCCTTGCCCGTCACAACTGCCGTAGCTGACTGCGCCATCGCCATCGGATTCGGCGCAACTTCCGCAACCGCCGGTGCGCTTTCCACCGCAAACGCCGCACGCTTGGGGTCCATAAGCGTCTTGATCTGACCCCTCGTCAGCGGACCCGTCAGATAACTCATCACCCACCGCACATGAAAAATCATCGGACCGCTTTCATGCACATTGTTCATGAGGAAAATCCGATTGCCCAAGCCCGAGATGAATCGCTCCATCGATGCCCGATCAAATTTCGCGTTTTGCGATCCCGCCGCGCCTTCAAGTCCATCGAGCACACGCATCTTGTCGCGCTCGGTTTGCAAACGACCCAAAAACCAAGTGCCGATGTTTGAAAGCGCCTTGTAATCAAGATCCACCGGATTCTGCGTCGCCAACAAACAACCCAAACCAAAGGCGCGCCCCTGTTTGAGCAGCGTCATCATCGGCCGCTTCGATGGCGGATTCGCACTCGGCGGCAGATAACCGAAGATTTCATCCATGTAGAGCAAGGCCCGCAGCGAAGTCGTGCCATTCTGCGCGCGCATCCAACCCAACATCTGGTTCATCAGCAGGCTCACGAAAAACATCCGCTCAGCATCACCAAGGTGCGCGATGGAAAAAATCGAGATCCGCGGCTTGCCGACCGGCGTGTGCAGCATGCTCGCGATGTCGAGCGGCGGACCTTCCAGCCATGTCGCAAAACCTGGCGAGGCAAGCAGGTTGTTGAATTTCAAAGCCAGCGCCTGACGCGACTTCTCCGGAAAGAACGACTCAATGTCGATGATGCCGACCTTGTCGAATGCCGGCTTCTGAATGTGCCGCACCAAGGACTCGAGCGTGATGTCCTGCCCTCCCGCCCAGGCCTTTTGGAAAATGGTCGATAGCAAAACCGCTTCAGGGCTTTTGATCGGATCCGCGGTCACACCAACCAAGGAAAGCAGCGACGACACGGTGCTCTCAACTCGCTCACCAAACAACTCGCCATCATCGACAATCTCAAACGGCGGCGCCTCAAGCGACGCAAGAATCGACACCGGGATTCCTGCCTTGCTGCCGGGCGTGAACACATTCACCTCCACCTTCTCACGAAACCTCGCGATGCGCCCTTCATCCTGACCCCAATCAGCCAAGCCCTTCTTCCACATCGCCGCGGTTTTCTCCGCATGTTCGTCGGGCGAAATGCCTTTTTTCGACGCATCATCCTCGTTGATCCATGGCCGAAAACTCGCCGCATCCAGCGATGGAAATGCCAAAAGCAAATTGGAAATGTCGCCCTTCGGATCAATCACGATCGCCGGGATGCCATCCATCGCCGCCTCTTCGAGCAAAGCAAGGCAAAGGCCGGTCTTGCCCGATCCGGTCATGCCCAGCACCACCCCGTGGGTCACCAAATCCTTCGAATCATAAAGCACCAAACCATCCTCGACTTTCTTGGCCTCGAGATCGTATTCGCGCCCCAAATAAAATTGACCAAGCTTTTCGTATTCGTCGGGTGAGATGCTCATTTCAATGACATCCTGCGAAGCCGAGGGAAAAAACTCCAGCCAGAACATCACGAAACTTGGGCAGACCAAAATCCCCCCTCGCAGGCAGGCTCAGTCGTTCCCCACATCTTCCACATTCTCGTCCATCACCTCGTCGTCCTCTTCCACCGGCAACGCTGGCATCGCGCCGCCATCACCGGAACCGGAAAAATCAGCATCCGTCGGCGGCATCGCATCGCCACCCTCCACCACGCCATCCACCGGCAAGGCCCGAATCACCCCGCGCTCCTCGGGCGAGCCCTCAACAACATCATCCATGTCCTCGCTCTCCTCGTCGCTCTCGACATCATCCATCTGCGCGACCGCAGACTGCTCGACTGCTTCGCCGGTTTCTTCATTCACCACCACCAAGGCCTTCTTCGGTGGCGCGATGATCTCCTTGATGTCGCCTTTGATGCCTTGGAAAAATTTCTGCACCATCGGAGCCGCCATGCGACCACCCGACACCCCCTCACCCGGTCGGCCTTCATAGAGCACCGCGAATGCATATCGCGGATTCGCCCGCGGCATGAATCCCGCAAACCACGCAAGCCGTTGATTCTTCGACTTCGGCCCCCACTGCGCCGTACCCGTCTTGCCACACAACTCGGCATAACCAAGCCCCGCGCTGCGGCCCGTGCCACCACCGGAATGAATCACATCCGACATCCCCTGGTGCACCACCTTCACGGCCTTTTCACTCAAGCCCAAAGTATTCTTGCGCTCAGGCACCGGCGCTTGCACCACACGCCCGCGCGTGTCCTGCACCTGCGAAATCAGTCGCATCTTCGGCAATGCCCCACCATTCGCGATGCCAGCCATCGCCTGCGCGACCTGCAGCGGCGATGCCAACAAGCTCCCCTGCCCAATCGAAAGGTTGGCAGTGTCGCCATCAAGGATCCGCCGCTTTTCATGCTTCAACATCCACTCGTCATTCGGCACCAAGCCCGGCGTCTCACCCACCAATGGCAAGCCGGTCTTCTCGCCAAATCCCAACCTCCGCGCCAAGCTCAAGAACGAGGTCGGCCCGATGTCGATGCCGACCTGATAAAACCAGGTGTTGCACGACCTTGCGATCGCACGCTTCACATTGATACTGCCCTCGGGCCCACGACTCCAGTTCTTGAAAACCGTGCGGCCAATGCTGATCGCGGCCGGGCAATAAATCGTCGAGCTCTCCGTCACGACACCATTGTTGAGAGCGACCAAGGCAACAATCGGCTTGAAAGCAGAGGCTGGCGGATAGGCCGATTGAAATGCCCTACCAAACAAAGGCTGCGACGGATCTTCCTGCAGTTGCTTGAATGCCTCCGTACTGATCCCTGGAATAAAGCTGTTCAAATCAAAAGTCGGACGCGACGCCATCACCAGCACCTCGCCGGTCACAACATCGACCACCACGAAGGCACCGCGACGGCAGCCACCGCGCAAAATCTTTTCCGCAAGCCGTTGCCACTTGAGGTCGATCGTCGTCACCAGCGTGCCACCCGGCCGCGGACGCTTGACTTGTTCCTCCAACAACTTGTTGCCGTTCTCATCGAACAACAGCTTCTTCATGCCCGCGTCGCCGGTGAGCTGCGCATTGTAAATTTTTTCCAAACCCGAGCGACCTTCGGATTCCTCCCACAGCGGCTCGTTGAAATTGATCGGCCCCGTCGGCAACTTGCCCACGCTGCCGGCATATCCGATGACATGCGCCGCCAATTCACCCTCGGGGTAATACCGGCGGTACAAGGGATTGAGAACCACCCCACTCGGCAGCTTGCTTTCCAGCGCCAAGGCCTCCTTCTCGGCAATCTGCCCGCTCACCAACAAAGGCAACCAACGCCGGTGAAGATAATGATCGTAAATTTCATCATCAGTCTTGGTCTCGAGATCCTTGCGAGTTTCCGCCAAGGCATTCAGTCGCGTCCGCGCCCAGTCGATGACAAACGCGCGATCGGCTTTTTCAAACTGACGAAACTGCAGCGCAATCTGGTAAGCCACGACATTCTGTGCCAGCGGCTCACCATTGCGATCGACGATCATGCCACGCGGCGCGGGAATCTTGAGCGTAATCGCCCGCGCGTCCTTGCGAGTCATGATCGCGCCATCGGAAGGACCCTTCGGCACCGCCCCAATCTCCGCCGCCGCGCTGGTTTCCGTTTCGGCATGCGCCGCCGAAACAAGCCACAGGCAGGGCAGCAGCCATCCGTTCAAAATCAATGCGCGGACCATGTGTACCGCGCGAAATTAACCCCAGCCCCCCGAACCTGCAATGTCCAATCCCACCCCGATTTGCCATGGCCCGGCCTTGCCGTGCGCCATACCCCGTGCATGATTCCTCCAATGACCGATTGGAATTTAATGACCCTCCTGATCGTGGCGACGCTCTTCCTCCTCTGGAAACTGGAACTCGTCGCAACCCTGCTCAACCTCAAATCCTTCCCGGAAAAAGTGCCGCAGGAACTCACCGGCGTGATGGATGAATCAAAACTCGAGCTCGGCCGCGACTACCAACGCGTAAATGCGAAACACGATCTCCTCCAGTCGGCTGTTTCGCTCACCGCCTTGCTTGTCTTCTGGTTCGCCGGCGGCTTCGGCTGGCTCGACACATTCGCGCGCTCACTCACGAGCTCGGAACTCAGCGCGGGCCTGATCTTTCTCTCTGTATTTTTCCTCGGCCAATCACTGCTCTCACTGCCCTTCTCGATTTACGAAACCTTCGTGATCGAAAACCGCTTCGGTTTCAATCGCTCCACG
>JBKDYW010000138.1:0-4128 GCA_046308575.1 Verrucomicrobiota bacterium | reverse complement strand
TTCACGAGAGCGGGCGACTTCGACTTTTCGGCCGGAGTGATTCGTCCCTTGCGAACGAGCTGGTTGATGGTCGGCATGATTTCCTGCGTGGTTCTGGTTGTGCTTGGGACAAACCGGAGCAACGACGAGGAAACCTCGTTGAAGCTTTTCTCCGGAGCTGACCCGATAAATTTTCCCTGTTTCGGGAGCTGCCTGTTTCGAAGAGGCAGGTCGCAATGCGGGGCGGCGAAAATAGGGTTCGAACCCGACCTGACAAGCCCTAATTTGCTTTTTCTTGGAAATTTTTCTAAAACCCTCAAAAAATAGGCTGAAATTCCAAAATCGGGCACCCGGAGCTCGCTTTCATCGGGCTCGCAAGCGGTCGAGGGAATGCCGGAACCCTTAACTAGATCGTAATACAAAATGACACGCACCGCTGCCGATTTGCAAAAAAGCCTTCAAATCAGGGGTTTTTTGCATCGCTGCAAAATTTCATCGCTCTTCCGTGCATGTTTGTAATCCGTTTCATTGCCATTGCGGCAATGGGCAAATCCCCTGTCACCGGAGTTGACGCGGGGCCGTTCGCGGCTACAGCTATCCGCCATGCAAGCCGACAACCAAACCGCTCCCGATGCCGAGGCCCCAGTGGAAAACCCCGAGATCGCCAAGGAAAATGCCACACCGGAAGCTGCGGCGGAGCTTGATCCATGGGAGCAGCTCGAGGCTGAGGCCGCCAAGTGGAAGGACCTTTCCCTGCGCACCGCCGCCGAAATGGACAACCTGCGCAAACGCACCGCCCGCGAACGCGAGGAAGCAGTGCGGTATTCGAATCAACGCCTGCTCGAAGAGCTTTTGCCGGTGATCGACAACTTCGAAATGGGCATGCAAGCCGCGGCACAGGATACCTCGTCGATGATCTACATCGGCATGGACATGGTCCGCCGCCAGCTCAACGAGTTTCTATCCTCCCAAGGTGTCGAAGAGCTCGTGGCCAGCGGAGCCTTTGATCCGAACCTCCACGATGCGGTGGCGCAGGAGGAATCGGCCGACATCAAGGAAGGCGACATCATCCGGGTGACACGCCGCGGCTTCAAGCTACGCGATCGTCTGCTGCGCCCGGCAAGCGTGGTAGTTTCCAAAGCACCGGCCGCTGCGGAAGGAGGCGCTGACTGATCCCCATGGCTGACAAACGCGATTACTACGAAATTCTGGGAGTTTCCCGCGACGCGAGCGCCGACGAAATTAAGAAGGCCTACCGCAAACTCGCGGTCAAATTTCACCCAGACAAGAACCCCGGCGATCATACGGCCGAGGAAAAATTCAAAGAACTCGGCGAGGCCTATGAAGCCTTGAGCGATGCCGACAAGCGCGCGGCCTACGACCGCTACGGACACGCGGCATTCTCGAATGGTGGCGGCCGTCCCGGCGGTGGTTTCCACGACCCGATGGACATGTTCTCGCAAGTCTTTGGCGGCGCCTTTGGTGGTGGCTTCGAGGAATTTTTCGGCGGTGGTGGAGCAAGACGCAAAAGCTCTGGCAAACAACGCGGCAGCGACCTGCGCTATGATTTGGAAATCTCGCTCGAGGAAGCCGCGCGCGGTGTTGAGAAAGAACTCGAGATCGAACGCTACATGCCCTGCGAAACCTGCGACAGCAAAGGCACCAAGGGTTCGGGCGGCGTGAAAACCTGCCAAACATGCGGTGGCCGCGGAGTCGTTTCGCGCCAGTCGGGCATCTTCATCCAACAAACCACCTGCCCGGAATGCCGTGGCGCAGGTGAAACGATCAGCGATCCCTGCAAGGCCTGCAAAGGCGAAGGACGCGTGCAAAAGGAAAGCCGCATCAAGCTGCGCATCCCCGCCGGCGTGGATACCGGCACGCGCCTGCGCTCGACCAGCAATGGCGACGCTGGCGTGCGCGGTGGCCCAGCAGGCGACCTGTATGTGTTCCTTCATGTCCGCGATCACGACATCTTCGAACGCGACGACTCCGACCTCTTCTGCGAAGTCCCCCTTCCCTTCTCGACCGCCGCACTTGGTGGCGAATTGAAGGTGCCAACACTTGATGGTCAGTCATCGATCAAGATCCCCGCCGGTCCTCAAGGCGGCACGGTTTTCCGCCTGCGCGACAAAGGCATGCCCACACTTTCCGGCGGTCGCCGCGGCGATCTGAATGTCCGCGTGCAAGTCGAAGTCCCCACCAAACTCAACAGCGATCAGCAGGAAAAACTGCGCGCGTTTTCCGAATCCATCGGCGTGCACAATTCCCCGATGCAGGAAGGTTTTTTCGAAAAGGCAAAACGCTTTTTTGATCTTTGAGGAAGCGTCAAACAATCGTGGTGGCGGATTCCATCAGCCATACCCATTGGGTTGAGTTTGATGCAGGCCCGTCGCATGTATCTCGAAAACATGCATGAGGGTTCACTCTTTTGGAAAATTCAACGGCTCAATACTTCAACGAATTCCTCCACACTCACCCCCGCCTGCTTGAGGATGCCGGAAAGTGTGCCCGTCTTGATCTCGGCATGCGCAGGGACCACGCAGCCGGACTCGCCACGCTTCATCACCACATGACTGCCGCGTTGGCGGACCTCCTCGAAACCGAGTCGACCGAGAGCCTTGCGGCATTCCTTTCCGCTAACAACCGGCAGCTTGCGCATGGGAAAGCTCGAAACAAGTGAGTACTGCAGGTGTCTTTGATTTCATCGGAAAGACTTCCAGGTAGAGTTCTGTGGCTTCACGCAGATTGGCCATGGCCTCGTCGAAGCTTTCACCTTGGGTGGTGGTCCCGGTTTCGGGATTGTAGGCCACGAAACCTCCCTCTTCCGCTTCGGTGATGACAGCACTGAGAATCATGAGAGATACATACGACATCAACCGGCCCTTGTCGAGGATAGGCTTGGCGGTTGGAAACCGCCGCCACGCTCAAAACCAGCGTTTCGACTTTTCAAGCAGGCATTGGCGTCATTGAGTCATTCCCATGGCCCGCTTTCATCTGCCGTCAGAAAACTGGCAAGCTGCTGCGCTCACTGGCGACGAGGCTCGGCATCTTTCGCAGGTGCTGCGTGGCAAGGCAGGCGATGTGATCACGGTCTTCGATGGCCATGGCCGGCGTGCTTCGGCGAAGGTGCTGCAAGTTTCGCGCGACCGCGTTTCGCTCGAAATTTCCGAGGTCGTTTCCCCTGCTCCGCCGCAGCCACGCATCACGCTCGCGCAGGCGATTCCGAAGGGCAAGACGATGGACCTAATCGTGCAAAAGGCGGTCGAACTCGGCGTGGCTGGCATCGAACCACTCGTCACGCGCCACACGATCGTGCAGCCGGGCGAGGGCAAGTCGGAGAAGTGGACTCGCGTCGCGCTCGAGGCATGCAAGCAATGCGGCCAGGACATGCTGCCAGAAATTTCTCCGGCCCTCGCATTCGACACATGGATCGCGGGCGCGGCAAAAATTTCCGGGCTCAAGCTCATCGCCTCGCTCGCGCCTGGTGCGCAGGCCATGCGCGAAGTGCTCAGAGCGCACCCCACCACCACCGAGGCCACGATCCTCGTTGGCCCGGAGGGTGATTTCTCGCCGCAAGAAACCGCCGCGGCACTGGCTGCCGGATTCATCCCCGTGTCGCTCGGCAACATCGTTTTGCGCGTCGAGACCGCATCGTTGTTTTGCATTTCCGCGCTGCGCTACGAGTTCGCGTAGGTTGGCGCTTTGTTAGCAATTCGGCCAAGGCCGCCTTGCGCGATGCCGATCCCGGTGCATGATAGAGCCCGTGAAGCATTTGTTGCCGACGATTCTAACAGCTTTTGCCGCCTGCGTCATGCCGCTCGGTGCGCAAGCAGAAAAGCCAGCACCGCCAGCGCCCAAAACTCCGGCCAAGGTGGTCGTCATTCCGATCCGCGCGCAGATCGCCAAGCCCGAGCTCTTCATCCTGCGCCGCGGACTCAAGGACGCGATCGAGAACAAGGTCGACACCATCGTGCTCGACATGGAAACGCCCGGCGGCGAGCTCGAGGTGACCTTCGAGATGCTCAAGGCCTTAGAAAAATTTCCCGGAAAAACCGTGACCTATGTGAACCGCGAGGCGATCTCCGCCGGTGCGCTGATCGCTGCCGGCACCGATGAGATCCACTTTGCGCCCGAAGGCGTGATCGGTGC
>JBKDYW010000137.1:0-6057 GCA_046308575.1 Verrucomicrobiota bacterium | reverse complement strand
TCATCGTCGCAGGCCTTTGATGCTTTGCCGCGCAATCGTCTCACACGACGCCGTGATTTCCAGAGCGCGATTGGCCCCAAAACATGACCTTTGATTTCAAGCATGATCGTGCGGATCGAGGTTTGGTTGCGACCACACAGGCAGCGCCAAAGTTGACGCGCCTGATGCATCGGAATTTCGGAGAGGACCCTCACCAATCCGCGGCCATCGCGATCACGAAGGAAAGTGGTGAGGTGGTACGCGGCATGGCCTTTGCTGTAATTCAGAATTTGCCGATCCAATGCATCGGCATTCACCCGGTGCCTATGCCAGACAAATGCCTTCGGTTGATAAGTGATCGTGTGCCCGGCCTTGAGGGTCTTGTAAAAAAGATAGGTATCTTCGCTGCAGCCAGTTGGTGTGCCGGCACCCAACGCTTCATCCAACAAACCGACATCCGGATCACACAACAGCGATGCCCTCAACGCCGCATTCGCCGTGGCTCCAATCGTCCATGTCGGCACAGCCTTACGGCGAAATGAATCGAACCATTTCCGATCATAATCAAATCGATCATAACCACGACCAAGCCCGCCGTAATTTTCAAATTCGATCTGCGAGCGAGTTTCAAGTTCGAGCGGCAACACATGACCGGTCACCAGCATCACATCACTTCGATCAAATGGCTCGAGCAAGTTTTCCAACCAATCAGTCGGAAATGTCACATCATCATCGGTGCAGACGAGAATCTCTCCCTTGCTTGCGGCAAATCCCGCATTTCTCGCAAATGAAAGACCCGCGCGCACTTCGTCGATCTTCCTGACCATCGGAAATTCGGCAACGACCGGAGCCGTGAGGCCTGATGCGGGATGATTATCGACCACGATGATTTCGATCGCGTGAGTCGTCTTTTGTTCGCTCAACGAACGCAAACATTCACGCAAGGCGTCTGGCCGATCATATGTGGCGATGACGACTGAAGCGGTGAGTCTTCTTGCTCGCTGACCGCCGGAATTTTCATCGGCAACAACAGCGAATTTTTTGAGGTCGGCCATCGCTTGAGACCAAATCAGAGCATTACTCTGGGATGAGGCGGGATCGAACAATTTCATGCCGAGGGCCTGCACCGCCTCATCCGCAATTCGATCGGCAGAAATCGCGCAGCGCAGGTTTCTGATCGCGACTTCCGCGATGGCATTTCCAGCGAAGGTGATGATCACGCGCGTGAGATCGTAATCCTTCACATCGTCGATCGTGGCGGGCTCACCAGTCATCTCCCATGTGCGGACCGCGACGCCTTCTTGCGGAATGATTTTCTGCTGAGCGCTTGCGGGATTGATAGAATCATCGAGCACGAGCTCCCCGCATTCCTTGGATAGCTCTTGTGCGCGTTTTTTTGCCTTTGGATAGCGGAAAAGGCCGGCGAGTGAGCCCTTCAATTCGGCACTGATCAATTCATGAGGGATCTCGACGGGCCTGAACTTCGATTGCAGCCAACGCCGCAGGTTCCACTCACGCATCCACCAGCATGCGAGTTTTGCAAGTCCGCGCCTTTCTTCCGGAAACTCGATCGCATTTCGAACCAGATGCGAATAGAAACCGATGCCATTGTTAGCAATCTGTGTGTGAAGATGGTCGAAATCTCGGCGGTGCCGGTGTCGCACCATGGCCGCAGGCTCATACACCAGAGTATGTCCAAATTTTAACACGCGGAAAAACATGTCGAGATCACCACCGCCATTCGTGACGGTGCCAACATCGAGCGCCGGATCAAACATGCCGATCTCGCTAAACACCGAGCGCCGATACGCCATGTTTGCTCCCGTGCCGAACTTCCCGGCTCCTGCATGCAGCATCGCCAATTTCGCGCATTCGGCATCACTCGGTCGATACCACTTCCGCACAAATCCCCGACCAAATCCGCCGTATTTCTCAAAAAGCACTTGCGGCTCGGTCCCGAGTTCGTATGGCACCACCAGCCCCGTCACTGCCATGACATCTTCATTTCGCGCAAACATCCGCGCGATGGCATCGGACCACCCTTCATCCACCACGACATCATCATCGGTGTAAGCGACGATGTCTCCCTTGGCCGAAGCAATCGCACGGTTGCGCGCCCAATCAAGCCCCGGCGTCGGCTCAAGGATGTAAGTGACCTCAGGAAACGAAGTTTCAATCAGCTCCCGCGTCGCGTTGGTTTTCGGTGCGTTGTCGATGACCAAGATCTCCAAGGGCGCGCGCGAAAGTTTTCGAAGTGCATTGAGACAAATCGCGAGATGCTCCGGCCGGTCTCGCGTGCAAACGGCAACCGAGATGCTTGGTAAGGAAGACAAAGGCGGCTGTTGAAGCTTCGCCATGTTTTCCACATTCCATTCAGTTTTCGAAGCCGGATTCTCCAAGGCCAAATGCAAAAGATGGTGAATCAGCCCCGTAGCGCATTGATCCATGAGCGCCGCCACAATTTCCGAAGCAGGACAAAGATCCCCCCTTGCGGGAATGGTAATGGCATCGATCGGCTGACCACGCCATCGCACGATGAGTTGAAGAAACGCGTAGCCGACAAGTCCGCTGATGTCAGAAATCGGCTCGGATATCTCAAGGTCGGCAACTTTTATCGGTTGATGCATGATGTTAAAAATTTCGATAGGCGTGAATTTGTGGCTTTAGGAACCAACGACCGCAGCCCACCTTCGCTGCTGAATTTTTTCGAGCAGCGAAATGCTGGATGCACGGGCAGGGTCGTTCTCGGTGGCTGCAGAACCTGTCGATGTGCGGTGTGGCAGAGATCGACGTTTGCCCGTGACCAGACAGATGAGGCTCTTGAGAGTCAATTCATGCAGCCGCTGGTTTAGGATCAGCAACGGGTCCGACAACAACGCGCGGATGGCGGCATTGATGCACGAACGGTAGTCGCATCCGTCGTAACTTTTGGAAACAAGGTAACTTTGAAAATGCCCCTCCGCCCATCGAAACAGCGTGATCGGCAGATCCATGTTGCGTGAGCGGGCCTGATCCATGACCACTTGATACGACCTGGCCATCGACGGCACTTGCGAACTCATGCACGCGTTGCTTTGACGATAGCCTACTAAAACTTCGTCCACGAGTCCCACCTCCCAGCGTTCCG
Organism: Verrucomicrobiota bacterium; assembly: GCA_046308575.1. Lineage (GTDB taxonomy): Bacteria > Verrucomicrobiota > Verrucomicrobiia > Verrucomicrobiales > Akkermansiaceae > Luteolibacter. The sequence goes on along the minus strand of JBKDYW010000137.1, from coordinate 2,951 downwards.
CAATGCGGATCGACAAATCCCAATCCTCACACCCTTGGCCGCCATCCTGCTCATCGCGGGTGAGGTAGGCCCCATCGCGAGCAATCGCATTCACGCGAAACAGCGGCACACTCGCATTGCCGATGAAATTTCTCAGGATGATCGCCGACCTCGCATCACCTTCAATGATCGAGTTGGATTTGTAGCCAAGCTCAGCTCCGTCTTCGTCGATCCATTGATGCCAACAATAAACCAGCGCCGTTCGCTCGCCGCGCTCTTCCATGCGTTGCACTTGCCTTTCAAGTTTTCGCTCGCCCCAAACATCATCCGCATCGAGAGGCGCGATGTACCTGCCGCGCGCGAAACGGATTCCCGTGTTGCGTGCCGCGCCGACACCGCCATTGGCTTGCCGGATCAAGCGAATTCGCGAATCACTTTCAGCCATGCCCGCCACCACCTCCGAGGTGTCATCGGTGGAACCGTCATCCACTACGATGATCTCAATCTCACGCAAGGTTTGGCTTTGCGCCGAAGCAACCGAAAGGCCGATCCATCGTCGCGCGTTGAACGCCGCGATGATTACGGAGACAATGGGGGGGGCGGACATGAACCTGGCAAAAACGATTCACTGGTTCACTTGCACCGCGTCGAAATGGCCAATCGTAAGGATTCGCCATAAAGAAAAACGGGAGCACACACGCCACAGAAAAAAGGCCACCGACACGGATAGCCGGACATGCGATCGCGGGGGGAGATCATATCAACACGATTAACACGCATCGGTATGCCATCAACCGATTTGAAAAATTATTCCCGTAAGCGTCATGGCGCATGAACGCAGTGCGGATGTTTTCATATAAAAATTCATGGCATGCCTATTGCGCGTAAGTGAGTCAACTCATGCGTCATTCACATCGGCGCGTACGCGCACGATTACAGAAATCCGTATGCGCGAAAAATCCGCTACATCTGCCAAAATCGTTCACACCGTTGCAAAACTGCAGACAAATGATTTCCATTCGGCCAAATACCCCGCACAATAGCCTCGGCAAACGCATTCATATTCAACGAACAATTTTCACCCATGAGCTCCACGATCCCCGTCGAACACAACGATCCGATCAACGCCGCCATCCTCGCGATTTCGGAAGATCTCATCGCCGGATTTCAGCGTCAGCCATTTCATGTGATCGCCGAAAAATCCGGTGTGCCGCTCGACACCGTGCTGGAGCGCATCAGTGCAATGCTCAAGGCCGGCGTGATCCGCCGCGTGCGCCAGACCCTGCTCTCGACCAAACTCGCGCACGGAGCGCTTGTGGCATGGAAAGTGCCGGAGGAAAAACTCAACGAGGCCTTCGACTTCATGGCCAAAGAGGATCCGTTTTCGGGTCATGTCGTGATCCGCTCGACCGACACCGAGGTTTCCGGTTCCGGTTATCGACTTTGGACGACCCTCAAGGTTCCTGTTGGCCAATCACTCGATCACCATGCGACCACTTTGTTGCGACTTACTGGTGCGACCGAATATTTGCTCATGCCTGCCAACGGCGTCTTCGCCCTAGGCGTAGGCCACACACGCCGCAAGACCCTCGAGCCTGGTGACAAGTCCGATGAACCTGCGAAAATGATGACCACCGCCACGGTCGATCTCACGCCCGAGGAATGGGCCGTGCTGCTCGCCTTGAAGGAAGAACTCACGCCCGAGGAAATCACCGCCACCCCATGGGACAAGCGCGCGCAAATCGCCGGTGTTTCTCTCGAGCGTTTCTGCGAAGTTGCCGAAACACTGAACTCGAAAAAAGTCATCGGCCGTTTCTCGACCTTTCTGGAACATGTCAAACCCTCCGCCACCGGCCAGCGCGTCACCCGCTTCAACGGCCTCTTTCATTGGGCCGTGCCGAAAGGCCGAGAAATCGAAGGCGGCGCGGAAGTCGGTCGCCATTTTTGCATGACCCATTGCTACTGGCGCGAAGGCGGACCTCAATTCGGCAATGTCAACATCATGGGCGTCGTGCACGGCACGGAAAAAGACCGCGTGCTCGAACACAAGGCCGCCATCGACCGCCACCTCGCCGCTATCGGCATCCCGGTTTCCTACACGAATGTGTTCTGGGGCGGACGATCGGAAATCAAGCCCTCGGAAATTTCGCCGAAGGTCTATGCCGAGTGGCATGCGAAACATGCGGAGGCTTGAGGGGCGATCTAGCCTGCGGGCTAACCTCACCGGCCTCACGCAAACTTGGCACTTGGAAAGCAAGGGCATCGGCTCCATTCTGGCTGCATGAAAACAAAAGCGATTTCATTGCTGCGCGAGCTCACCGAAGCCCATTCGGTGCCGGGTCACGAAGACGAAGTGCGCGCGATCTTCGTCGATGAACTTAGCGACAGCGGCGATCTCTTCACCGATCGCATGGGCTCGGTGTTCTGCGATCTCGCCGGCGAAGGACCGCGCGTGCTGATTGCCGGACACATGGATGAAATTGGCTTTCTCGTGCAGAACATCACGCACGAGGGCTTCATCCAATTCGTCGCACTTGGCGGATGGTGGGAACATAACCTGCTTGGACAGCGCGTCGAAATTCTCACCCGCGCGGGAGAAAAAATCCTCGGTGTCGTCGCCTCACGACCACCACATTTCCTGCCCGAAGCACAACGCCGCCAAGTCCAGACGATCGAGCAATTGTTCATCGATGTCGGCGCTGAGTCCCGACTGCAGGCGATCGACGACTTCGGAATTTCGCTCGGCGACCCGATCGCTCCCTGCTCGGCATTCACCGCACTTTCACGCGAGGATCACTTCATGGCCAAGGCCTTCGATAACCGCGTTGGCATGGCGGCTGTGATCCAGGCCGGCCAAATCCTCGCCGCAACGGATCACCCCAACAACCTCGTGCTCTGCGGCACCGTGCAAGAAGAAGTCGGCCTGCGCGGAGCAAAAACCGCCGCGGTTTTTTCCAAGCCCGATGTGGCTA
>JBKDYW010000136.1:0-4204 GCA_046308575.1 Verrucomicrobiota bacterium | reverse complement strand
AGCCTCGCGCTCGCCCGCGACGAACTCCGCGCCGCGCTTGAGATTCTCGGCGATCGCCAAAGCGGCCCCGAGCTGGCAGCGATCAACCTCCGCGCGGCACTCGATGCCCTCGGCGAAATCCCCGGCCGCGTCGATACCGAGGACTTGCTCGGAGTGATCTTCAGCAGCTTTTGCATCGGCAAATAATCGGCCCAGCTCAGGCCAAAAATCCCGTGAGCGGGCTAGTCGCGCTGGCATGATCAAGCGCTTCGGGCAGGCCAATTTCATATGCCTCCCTGCCAGCCTCGACCGCCATGCGGAAGGCCTTCGCCATGCGCAAAGGATCCGCGGCAATCGCCACGGCAGTATTCACCAGTACCGCATCCGCGCCCATCTCCATCGCCTCCGCCGCATGGCTAGGTGCGCCAATGCCTGCATCGACCACCACCGGCACCGTCGCCTGCTCGATGATGATGCGGATCTGATCGCGAGTGGCCAGACCGCGGTTGCTGCCGATCGGCGCACCCAAGGGCATGACCGTTGCTGTGCCGACTTCCTGCAAACGCTTGGCGAGCACCGGATCAGCATTGATGTAAGGCAAAACGACAAAACCTTCTTTCACTAACACCTCGGCGGCCTTGAGCGTCTCGATCGGATCGGGCAACAGATAAGTCGGGTCGGGGTGAATCTCGAGCTTCACCCACTTCGGCAATCCCGCCGCTGCCGCAAGTCGCGCGAGACGCACGGCTTCTTCGGCATTCATCGCGCCACTGGTGTTGGGAAGCAGCAGGTATTTTTCAGGATCGATGAAGTCGAGAATGTTGGCATAAGGATCACCCTTGCCCGTGAGATCGGCGCGCCGCAAGGCCACCGTCACAATCTCCGCGCCACTCTCATGCAAGGCATCGCGCATGAGCTCATTGGAAGGAAATTTTCCGGTGCCCAAAAACAAGCGGGAGCGGATTTCACGGCCGGCGATGATGAGTGGTGACATGGTGTCCTGACGAAAAATTACAAATCAAAATTGCCGAGCCATTCTTCAAATGACGCGTGGTCGCGCAAGTCGTACTGCCAGCAATGTAAGCCGTGCTCCCTGCCCGTGGCGATGTTCTCCGGCAGGTCGTCGATGTAAAGCGTGGAGCCGGGATCCAGCCGATGCGTCTCGAGCGCATGCGCGTAAATCTCCGCATGCGGCTTGATCGCGCCAACCTCGTAGGAAAGCACCGCGTTTTCGAAGAGATCGAAATCGCGGTAATTTTCAAAGATCCACGGGCAGTGAATCGAGTTGGTGTTGGAAAACAAAATCAATCGATGTCCCTTCGCCGCAAGCCTGCGTACGCATTCCCACATCGGCTCGTTCGGCGTGAAAATGCTGCGCCACGCGGTCCGGAACTGATCGGCACTCGCGCCGCTGCCCATCACGCCCAGCGCCCATTTGATGTAGGCATCCGCCTCGATCTTGCCCGCCTCAAAGTCGTCCTTGCGCTCAAGCAAGCGCTCAAGCCGCTCGCGTGGATCCGCACAATCCGCCGGCAAAAGCCGCGACAGCGATGATTCGAAATCGAAGTCCAGAAGCACGCGGCCGATGTCGTACAAAAAATTCATGATTCAAGAATGAGTTTCGCTCCGGCGATCGCGCCGGAATTTTTTCCATGCGCCGCAAGCGCATTCTTCATCTCGCGCCATGCCGCCGCATCATGCGCCAGCAACGCCACTACACGATGCCGCAAGTCCTCGGGCTTCGATGCCAAGGCCCCGCCACCAATGAGCTCAAGCAAACGCAAATTTCCCTCTTCCTGCCCCGGCACCAAATGATGGATCAACATCGGGCAACGCGCGGCAATCGCCTCATGCACGGTCGCGCCCCCGGCCTTACCCACCACGACATGATGACGGTTGAGCAATTGCGGCACTTTGCGCGTCCATCCGATCAACCTCACCCTGCCGGGATAAGCCATCTTGAGCTCGCGCGCCGCCGCATGCAAGCGGCGCACATTGCGACCCATCACGATCGTCAAACTCACCACCGGCGAAGCATCAAGCATCGCCCGCGCATGACTCCGCATGCCAGCGACATCGGATGTCGGGAAATACAAAATCCGAAACGGATCACAGGCATCGTCCGCCGCCAACGGTTGCAGCTTCGCAAAATCCGGGTGCACGGCAAAACCTGTTTCATGAATCCGCTCCGCAGGCAGACCTTTGGCCATCAACACATCGCGCGTCGCGGCATCCGTCACCAACCACCCCTGCGCCGGCGCGCCGAGCCACGAGGCATTGATCTCGATCGAATCGGTGATCGCGACAAAAACCGGCGGAAACCCAGGTTTTTCCTTTGCCATTTTGGCCAAAAAGTACGGGTAAAGCGGATAAGTGCTCACCACCACCTGCGGGTGGAATTCCTCCACCGCCGCATGCGTCGCATGTTCCGGGCCGCGCAAAAACAGCGGCGTGTCGCCTCCAAAATCACAGCGCTCGGCCGAGCGGTAGATCCACAACCACACGCGCGGCAAATGCGTAGTCACCAATCGATAGGCATGACCCAGCATCCGGGTGAGCCGGGGCGCGCCGACCAGGCAGGGATCGGCAACCTTCGTATCGGCACCTGCCGCATCAAGCGCCAAGGCCAAATTGCGCGCCGCGCTGTTGTGACCGTCACCAAAGGCGGCGGTCAGGATGAGGATGCGCGGGCGTGCAAGCATGGCAAAGCTGACGGGTTTTTAATACGAGACTGTCGTTGCGTCGATCGGCATTTGGAGTTTTCATTCCCCACAGATGTCGCGCCCGTCGAAACCGATGCAAGTCCGGCCCGTGGATGACCTCCACCCCGAGCCAGAAAGCGTCGTGCGCCTGACAACTGGCGAAGAGGACGAATTCAAGGACATTGAAGCACCCGTGCTCCTCGGCCCTGGCGCGGAATACACAGGCTCAAAAGTCCGCGTCAAACTCCCCCTGCGTGAGGACCTCGAAACACGCTCAAACGAACCAGGCGTCGAGACCATCATCGACCCCGAACCCCCGGCTCCGGAGTTGGTGGAAAATGTTTGGGGCGATCACACGAAAAACACCAAGCCCATCGCTTGGGGATGGTTTGCCATACTCGCGGTGACGATGACCGCCGGGATGATCTGGTCACTCTACAAAATCGAAAAATCCGAAAATCAAACCCGCGTCCTCCAAGAGGAGGCAAAAAGCCTCCTGTCACAAGAGGAGGAAGAAGAACGAAACGCCGCGCGCTTGATCGACCAGATGGAAGTGACGCTCAGAAAATTTCACACCGCCACCACAGTCAGTTCACTCTTGCCACTCGTCCGTCACCCCGAACGGGTCAAGCCGCTCATGGAGGATTATTATGGAGGCAAGCCCGTTACCATGAATCGCTTGCGCTCGATCCGCTCAATGAGTCCTCTCACGCTCAACAACCGAGCCGACTTTTGGCTGGCAAGCGTCAGGCAATCGGACGACCTCACCAAAAACATCATCCTGCAAATCAATGAAGCGGGCGAGGCATTGGTTGATTGGGAAACCTATGTCTGCTACCAGCCGATGGACTGGACCGACTATGCAAATTATCGACCGGCTGGAACTACCATGGACTTCAGGGTCTATGTGCGCCCGGACAATTTGTTCAGCCACGAATTCAACAACCCTTCGCAATGGCTTTGCTTTCAACTGAATGCCCAGAACTCGGATGAATTCCTTTACGGCTATGTCGATACCAGCAGCGAAGTCGCCAAACAAATACTGATGGAAACCAGCCGCAACAATGGCGAAGCGGCATCATTGATTCTTCGACTCTACATTCCGGAAAAGCTTGAGGCAAAACGCGCAGTGATCATCAAAGAAATGGTCTGCAACAACTGGCTATTTTTTGATCCGCCGGCAGCCGAGCGGTAGATCCACAACCAAACGCGTGGGCGTGCAAGCATGGCAAAGCTGGCGTGGTTTTAATACGAGACTGTCGTTGCGTCGATCGGCATTTGGAGTTTTCATTCCCCACACCAATGTCGCGCCTGCCCACACCAATGTCGCGCCCGTCGAAACCGATGCGAGTCCCGCCCATGGATGACCTCCACGCCGAGCCGGAAAGCGTCGTGCGCCTGACAACCAGCAAAGAGGACGAATTCAAGGACATTGAAGCACCCGTTCTCCTCGGACCTGGCGCGGAATACACAGGCCCAAAACTCCGCGTCAAACTCCCCCTGCGCAAGGACCTCGAAACACG
>JBKDYW010000135.1:0-3333 GCA_046308575.1 Verrucomicrobiota bacterium | reverse complement strand
GCCTCGAGCAAGGCAAGCGAGTCCTCATCAATTCCATCTATGCGGCCGATCCGAATCATTTGCTCTCCGTGGATTGGAGCAAGACTAGGAAAACGGCTGCGGGATGCAAGCGATCATGCGAGGGCCGCCAACATCTCGCCGAGCTGCTCGAGCTTGCGGCGCCAGTCGTCGAGCCTAGCTTTTTCCTGCTCGACCACCTCGGCAGGCGCGCGGTCGACAAACGATGCATTGCCAAGTTTGCCTTCGCATTTTTTGACCTCCACGCGGACGCGCTCAATTTCCTTAGAAATCCTTGCGCGCTCGGCCTCGACATCGATCAGGCCCTCGAGCGGCATGTAGACCTCGCCGACGGGCGTGATCGCAGCGGGCGTGCCTTTTAGAGCCTCGTAGGCGGCGTTGATTTCGATTCCGCCGGCACCTGCGAGCAGCGCGAGGACCTGGGTTTCGGCCGCCAGCCATGCGGGGGCGCCGCGCACGACAAAGCGCACATCTTTGCGGCTTGCGACTTGGTATTCGGCCTTGAGATTTCGCATGCGCCCGGCCGCTTCGTAGATCGCCGCAGCCTGATCGCGCGCGGCCTTGGCATCGCCGGAAACAAGCGGCGCAGCGGGCAAAAGTTTGGTCATCAGGAATTCACCCTCCGCGACATAGCCCATTCTCGCCGAAAGCTCCTCGGCAATGTGCGGCATGTACGGGCTCAGCAACTGCAGGTAACGGCTCATTACCGCATCGAAGGTTGCAAGCGTCATCGCGCGCGCCGCGGGCGTGGCGGACTCGCGAAGGTCGAGCTTCACGGCTTCGAGGAATTTGTCGCAGAAATCATTCCAAAGGAACTCGTAAAGCCGCTGTGCGATTTCACCGAAACGGTAATCGGCATAAGCCTCCTCAAGGTCGGTCGCCAGCTCATCGAGCCTCGACATGACGTTGAGGTGGTAGGGCGGCAGCCCAGCCGTGTCCGCAATACCCTCGCAGCGGTCGGTGCCCGCCATCTGGCGGAAACGGCAGGCATTGTAGAGCTTGTTGGCGAAATTGCGGCCCTCTTCGACCGCGCTCTCGTCGAAGCGAAGGTCGGCACCCACCGGAGCGATGCGCAAAAGCCCGAAGCGCAGGCCGTCGGCACCGTATTTTTCCATCAGGTCGATCGGATCGGGCGAATTGCCCAGCGATTTGCTCATCTTGCGGCCCTGCAGGTCGCGGATGATCGAGGTGAAAAACACATTGCCGAAGGGGATCTCGCCCGCAAAGCGGAAGCCGGCCATGATCATACGCGCGACCCAGAAGAAGATGATGTCCGGTCCAGTTACTAGATCCGTAGTAGGATAAAATTTCGCAAGCGTCGGGCTTTTTTCGCCGACATCAGCCATCGTCGCAAACGGCCACAGCCACGACGAGAACCAGGTGTCCATCACATCCTCGTCGCGAGTCCAGTTGACCGCGTCAGCGGGCGGCTCGATGCCGACATGGATGTCGCCGGCGCTGAGGTCGGCCATGTCGAGCGACTCGGCATTTTTGAGGGCCTCGAGCTTGTCCTTGCGATACCACACCGGGATTTGGTGACCCCACCACAGCTGGCGGCTGATGCACCAGTCCTGCAAATTTTCCATCCAATGCGCGTAGGTTTTAGCCCAGCGCTCGGGGCGGAATTTGATCTCACCGTTGGCCACCGCGTCGGCGGCCTCCTTGACGCATGGGTACTTGAGGAACCACTGCATCGAGATGCGCGGCTCGACCGGCACATGCGCGCGCTCGGAAAATCCGACATTGTTTTCGTACTCCTCGACCTTGAGCAAGAGCCCCATTTCCTCGAGCATGGCCGCGGCTTTTTTGCGCGCCAAAAAGCGGTCGAGCCCGTGAAGCTCCGGACACTCCGGGCAATCGATGCGGCCATCGGGCGTGAGCACATCGATGATCTCGAGTCCGTGGCGCTTGCCGATTTCGAAGTCGGCCTTGTCGTGCGCCGGCGTAATCTTGAGAGCGCCGGTGCCGAACTCGATGTCGACCTGCTCGTCAGCAATGATCGGGATTTCCGCCTGCGGGAAGGGCCGCAGCACCTTGCGCCCGATGTGCTTGGCAAAGCGCGGATCCTTCGGGTTCACCGCGACCGCGACATCGCCCATCAGCGTTTCGGGGCGCGTGGTGGAGATTTCCAAATACTCACCCGGCGCATCGGCGAGTTGGTATTTCATGAAATAAAGCTTCGACCGCTGTGGGGTCATGATGACCTCCTCGTCGGACAGCGCGGTCAGCGACACCGGGCACCAGTTGACCATCCGCTTGCCGCGGTAAATGAGACCTTCCTTGAAGAGCTCGACGAAGACATGGCTCACCCACTTCGTGTAGGCCTCGTCCATTGTGAAACGCTCGCGGCTCCAATCGCAGGAACAGCCGAGGCGCTTGAGCTGCTTGATGATGATGTCGCCGTGTTTGTTTTTGAAATCCCAGACGCGCTTGAGGAACTCCTCGCGGCCGAGGTCGCGGCGGCTGAGCCCTGCGCTTTCGCGCAGCTCGCGTTCGACCTTCGCCTGCGTCGCAATGCCAGCATGGTCGGTGCCCGGCAGCCAAAGGACTTCCTTGCCCTTTTGGCGCGCCCGCCTTGCGAGAATATCCTGCAGCGCGTTGTTGAGCACATGGCCGAGGTGCAAAATCCCGGTGACATTCGGCGGTGGGATGACAATCGAGTACGCATCCTTGGCCGAAGCCGGATTGGCTTCGAAACATTTTCCATCGAGCCAAGCGGCATACCACCTGGCTTCGACCGCACCCGGTTCATAGGCTTTCGGCAATTCAGACATCGGCGCGGATGCTTGCCAGACCCGGCAGGGTTTGTCCAGTGTCGGAGTTACCTCTTCCAAATGCACCGGAAACGGCGTTCGCTTGTGCAACCAGCCGCCTCCGGCAGAATGTAGCGGCGATCACCGGTCGCCGCATATCAACTCTTCCCATGAGTGAATGTTTGAATGAATTCGCGGCAACCAGTGATCGCCGCTACATTCAAAATGACAAAGGGATAAAGGATCAAAGGGAACGATCAGCGTTTCCGGCGGAGTAGCATCACACCGCTGGCCAACATCGTCAGAACTATAGCGCTCGGTTCAGGGACAGCACTGGCGAGACGGAACCCGATGGTGCCGTCCTCGCCCGACGGGAAGTTGAAGTTGTAGCTGTTCGAGGAGGCCAGGCCGAAGTCGCCGCCGTCCCAGGAGCCCCCGCGCAGCCCGCGCGACGAGCCGGAGATCACCGCGTCATTCCATTCCCAGACGTTGCCTCCCTGGTCGAAGGTGCCGTAAGAGCTGCCATCATCGGTATAGCTGCCAACGTCAGTCGTTGATCCAA
>JBKDYW010000134.1:0-3984 GCA_046308575.1 Verrucomicrobiota bacterium | reverse complement strand
GGCGGATTCCTGCCGGTGAAATCCGGCAAGCGCAAATCCGCGCTCGAAGCGGTGCTCGCATCCGGCGAAACAGGGATCTTTTTTGAATCGCCGCACCGCCTGGTTTCAACGCTCGAGATTCTCGCCGAACTCGATCCCGCCGCTCGTGTTTGCGTCGCGCGCGAATTGAGCAAAAAATTCGAAACCTACCACCGTGGCAGCGCGGCCGAGTTGCTCGCGCATTTCCAAGCCCACCCGCCCAAAGGCGAAATCGTGTTGCTGGTGCATGGGGTGTGAAGAGTTATTGGATCATTGGTTATTCGTTATTGGGGCGGAAGAATAGCCGCTTCTTCACAGGCAGGGACCTTTACCCTCAAAGGTCCGCAGGGGCGAAGATCGGGCGCTCTTGTGGCTTGACATTTGTATGTGTCTGACATATTCATTTTTTGAACATGATCAATTGGTCCGAGATCACAGGGTTCCAGTGGGATACGGCCAATCTTACCAAAAACAGCGACAAACATGGGATCGGTTGCCCTGAGGCCGAATCCGTATTTCTCGCCACCGATCTCCGAGTGCTTGAAGACAAACTTCATTCTTCATCCAAAGAATTGCGTTGGCATGCATTTGGCACCTCCAGCCATGCCCGCCCGCTCAGCATCACATTCACCATCCGCGCGCATCTTATTCGCATCATCTCGGCGCGTCCCATGAATGCCCGCGAAAGAAAATCCTATGGCTACCCGAAAAACTAAAACTCCGCAGGTTCCGCGTGAAGCGGCCAACAGCACCGCTCATCTCGATCTCTCAAAAGCGGTCAGCGCCTCGTTTCCTCAACTCAAGCTCTCGACGGAAACCATCTCGCTGCGAATGCCCGCTGCCTTGCTCGACACGATCCGCATCGAGGCCAACCGCCGCGATGTGCCGTATCAATCATTGATCAAAATGACCCCAGCGGAGCAGTTTCGCTGCTAGGAATTTATTTTTGGCGTGAAGAGTCGGTGGCTGGCCCGAGTGCGGGGAAAGAAGCGCGTCGTTTTATAAGATGTCTGCAAATTTCAACGAAGCCCCATTTTCTGCTCAAAATGATAAAGGATTTTTTTGGGTATATCTCCTCTTTTGTCATCCAAAAATCCACAATGACCAATTATAATTGTTGAGGATAAACCTGAATCAATTTGTGCTATTATCGCTTTATTGTTATTCTTATCGCTCGCAAGCACACGAAATTTACCTTTAGATATTTCAAGTGGGACAATTGTATTAGTGTACCATTTGTCATTATTATGACTAAACTTCACTCCTTGCAGCAAGCCGTCGTAGGCTACTTGATTGTCAATTGCGTCAGACCCCAAATTAGGAGCATGAAATCCAAGTTGTGATCCCAACTGATTTCCCGGAAAAGTATTCTCCGTTTGCTTATCTGTATAAACCCATACCCAAGTCATGGCATCGATCAACATACAAATGCCCCCTCTGTTATATTCCTTGAATAAAACTTCGAGTTCTTTTTTGGTATAAATTGGATTATTTGACCCATGCCTTACATAATAGAGTGCGCAATCTTTCAGAATATCTTCTGTTATTGGTGATTTTAATTCAACTACCTCCCATCCGTAGTGCTTAAAAAGTTCTAAATCGTGCTTAACGCCACGGCTATTTCCTCTGTAACGGTCAACAATGACGCGCTTCGGCTTTTTGATTCTATTTTCGACCCATATGGCGCCGTCCAAAACAGCGCGCGCTTGTTGTTTTAGTTCATCGCACTCGGTTCTAGCAAACTTGGCAGCCTCGATGTTCTTATTGATCGTCAGAGACTTGACCAATGGATTGTAAGAATTAATGAGATCAACATTTGCCTTTTTGAAATCGGCCAGAATCGAACTAAACAGTAATATCGTTTTTTTATCAGAAGGCAAAGTTCCCATTCGGTTGTAATTATCAAGGTTGGCCTGCCACTTCAAAGCGGCGTCAAGGTCGCCTTCTTGAGTTGAAGCATTTAATTGATTTGCGATTGTTTTTGTGATGGCTTTGGCCGTCTCTAGCGCAACTGCATCGTATCTTGCCCAAGCCTCATCTAGTGCTTGGTGCTGTGGACTGTTTTCGGGACGAATTAAAGTTCCGGCAGGCCTAGTCACGGGGGGTGTGTAACTTTCTTTTTTTACTCCACTATCTAATTCTTGGGCATGGCATGGCAAGATGCACATGAAAGCCAGATAGACAGTAAGCAGGATTTTGTTTTTCATGGGATTTTCAGTTTGTTGGTTGGATTTGTGTTCAATGCATATTCATGTATGATCATGCTAGGAACTAAATCCACGTAGTAGAAGATTTGTCTGTTTTCTGCATATTTTTGCTTAAAATGGCTATCTGGCAATTCGTCGCGGGTTGCTGCGACTGATGGACGCTAAAAATTTGCCATTGGTGAAGGCCTCTCATTTCCCCGCCGCCAGTCTAGCCAACGGCTCTTACAACGATCATTTTCCAAAAAACGATTTCTTAGTAACCTACGAAAAGCTTTGCGCGTCCATGTCGAAGACGACGGTGACATCTTCTGGCAGTGAAGTTTTGGCGAGCACGGCTTGAACATGGCGGGTGAGCGGCCTTGCCTGACGCGAGCGCAGGGTGATTTGAAAACGGTACTGACCGTGGGCGCGCACCAGCGGTGATGGCAGGACTTCGCCGAGCGTGATGCCTGACGGTAAATCTTCCTTGAGGCGCAGGTGCAGGGTTTGCAGCGTGAACTCCGCGCGGCGTTCGTGATTCGATCTCGCCGTGAGCACCGCGCAATGGCCGAAGGGCGGAAATCCGAACTGCCGGCGGAATTCCATTTCCTGTTCGGAAAATCCATCGAAGTCGTGACGCCGCGCAAATTGGATTGATGGCGAGTGCGGCGTGAAGGTTTGCACGATCACTTCGCCTTCGAGGTCGCCGCGCCCGGCGCGTCCGGCGACTTGCGTGATGAGTTGAAAGGTTCGCTCGCCCGCACGGAAGTCGGGGATGTGCAGGCCGAGGTCGGCATTGAGAATGCCCACGAGCGTGACATTCGGGAAATGCAGGCCTTTGGCGATCATCTGCGTGCCGATGAGCACATCGATCTTGTGCGACTTGAAGGCATTGAGCGTGTCGCGCAGCGCGTGTTTGCGGCGCATCGCATCGGCATCGATGCGTGCGATTTTTGCCGAAGGCAAAACTTTGGCGAGTACCTCCTCGACCTTCTGCGTGCCGTAGCCTTGCAGGATGATCGCAGGGTCTTTGCACTCCGGGCATTTGCGCGGAACGATCGCCTGATGTCCGCACACATGGCACACGAGTCTTTCGTCGCTGCGGTGATAGGTGAGCGCGACCGCGCAGTGCGGGCATTGGCAGACATGGCCGCATTGCGGGCATTGCAAGGAACGCGCGAAGCCGCGGCGGTTGAGAAACAAAATCGATTGCTCGCCTTTTTCCAATCGCTGCTCGAGCGCACTGCGAAGCTTGTCCGAAAGCATCGCGGGCCCGCCCTTGCGCTTGGCGGCCTCGAGCCGCATGTCGACGACGCGCACCATCGGCATCGATTGTCCATCAGCGCGTTGATCAAGCCGCACGACCTGATATTTTTTCAACTGCGTGTTGTGCCACGATTCGAGCGAGGGTGTTGCCGAGCCAAGCACGATCGAGCATTTTTCAAATGACGCGCGCAGCACCGCGACATCGCGTCCGTGATAGCGCGGCACGCTTTCCTGCTTGTAAGTGTTTTCGTGCTCCTCATCGACGAGGATCAGGCCGAGATCCGGCAGCGGCGCAAACACCGCCGAACGCGCGCCGATGACGATGCGCGCCTCGCCCTTGCGAATGCGATGCCATTCGTCGAAGCGCTCGCCTTGCGAAAGATGCGAATGCAAAACTGCCACCTTGTCCTGCATCGCCGCGAAGCGTGATTTGAATCGCCGCACGGTTTGCGGGGTCAGCGAAATTTCCGGCACCAGAACCAACACGGTTTTGCCACGATCCAACACCGCTTGC
>JBKDYW010000133.1:0-2745 GCA_046308575.1 Verrucomicrobiota bacterium | reverse complement strand
ATTGAACTTGTCGCCGACCGTCACTCCGGCGGGCGTGTGGAAATCAAGGTGGATTTGGCGGTGTGTGGTCATGAGAGGATTGTGTGTTATGAGAAGTAGTGTCAGATCGCTTCTTCGTAAGTGAAGTGTTTCGGGATCCCGAAGTGCGGGGCCAGTTCGCGGAACATCGCGAGATGGCCTTGCGCGTTGAGGTGCAGGGTATCGGCGTAGCGGCAGAAAATACCCTGATAGCTGTGGGTCAACTGCACTGCGGGAAACTCCTGTTTCATCCAAGCGGCATAGTGGTCGCAGACGACGCTAACGGATTCGCGCCCGAGCCCGACGATGGCATCGCTGAAGGCCCCAATCACGCCGCCTTCGCCCGCCCATGGCTCGCCCTGCTTTGCCCCCTGCGGCAAGGCATCGCCGTAACCATAACCGAAGACCTTGGGTGCGGGGGTGCGCAGCAGCAGTTCGGCACCCGCTCCCTGGACCTGATCGATGAACGAGCGGTAATTCTCACGGAACTCATCAATGCGATCGAGACCCATGGCCTGGTCATTGATGCCGAACGATGCGATCACCAGATCGGGTTTGAAGCGCAGGATGTCCTGCTCCATGCGCGTGAGCTGCTTGGTCACCGTGTTGCCGCAGACGGCGGAGTTGATCATGTAGATGAAGCCGTCGCCGAAGGTCTCGCAGAGGCCGAGGTGCAGATGATGAAACCAGTTGAAGCGGCCCTTGGTATGGCCGCAGATCACATTGTTTGAATCGCCGACGGCGACGATGGTGACCGGAGACTTGGCCCGTAGTTTTTCGAGTGTTTTATTCATGGGTGGTTTACAAAGTGACTCAAGCTCATGGCTCTTTGACAAAGAGGAACCGGTCGACAAAAAGGTCGCCGGTGGTCGTGCCGACCCACGCATAGATGGAACTGTGCGACAGCTCATACACTCCGAGGTCATAGACATGATAATCGCCGTCGGTGACTGGAGTGCCGATCCTCATGTCACCCAAGACCGTTGGGTCTTCGTCGAACTGCTTTGGATCTGCAGCGGAAGCCGATTTGCCGATCGGGAAACTGACGGATCCCAAGCCTTTCTTGCTTCTCTCGTCATAGATACCGGCGACGAATGCATCTCCGGAGTCGGCCTGGAGTTCACAGCGAGCCACGACATGAACACGATAACGCCCGAAGCCACTCAGGGCGCTCAAAACCTTCGTATGCGCCTGCACTCCCCAGCTCGGCTTGGGTGCTTTGGGCACCAGCATGGCGAAACCATTCGAGGCCTTGGGATCCTCCACGATCTTCGCGCCGGTTTTCTTGACGATGGAGCAGCGCGTTTCATCCATGTCGATCACGCGGGAAGCCGGCAGGCTGCGGAACGACTCCGGCAACGGTGCCGGTGGCTTGCCCCGCGACTTGAAGTCCTCGAAATAGGCGTCCCAACCGGCTTCCCCGTAACCATAGCTCCAAATTTTTTGGATTAAAAGAAAGGTTTGATCAAGAGGCGTGGCCGCGAGTCGCACGCTCTCGGAAAAATCCCTCAAAGCTTTTTCCGGATCCTGCGGACCGAGGAAGGGAATCTGCTCGCGAGCGGACCGCTCCCGATAGTGGCCATAGCTGCGCAGCCACTGGTTATCGAGCGGGATGCGCGCCCGCTTGACACGCGCCAGTTCTACACGATCGCTCGCCACCGCGTTCTCCGCCTGCTGGAAGAGTTCCGTGGCCCGGTTCATCGCAGCCAGATCAAGCCACTCGGCGTCCGGTCCTTCGCCCCAAGCATTGATGAATGTCGGACTCGCCTTTTCCGCGTAGAGATCGAGCACTTGGCGCAGCGCGGGCGCGGCCTTGCCGTAGTAGCCGTTGAGGAATTCGTCGATCAAGGCCGACTCATCGCGCGAGGGATCCCACAACAAGCGCGCCATGAGGTAGTTCTTGAGCCCGATGAAATCGGTCGCGCCGATCGATTCCCCCTCCAGGAAGACACCGGCGGCGTGGTGGTCGAGGTAGGTGCGGAGGTCCTTGGCGAAAACCTGATGCTTGGGATGTGGCGTCAAGGGACCAGAGACATTCGAAACATAGTCCCAGACAAAGAGCTTGGGAGCGACCGCCGACCACGCCTTCAGGTCATCCAGCATCGCGCGGTTCTGATCGCTGTCGATCGGTTGACTCGCACTGCGCTCGAACACGCAGTATTGGATCAGCACATTTTCGCGGGGGCGAATGCCCGTGGGCGCCTTGCGCGTGTACCGATAGGCCAGCGTCTTGACGAGGAAGCCGGGAAATTCCTTATCCACCGCTTCCGCCACGCGGTTCACGCCGTGGATCAGGGAGGCGGAAGGCGAACCGCCGGCATCGTCGAGCGCCTTGCACTTGGAGCACTCGCAGTAATCGAACCAGTCGTTCGGGCTCAGATCGATCATGCCGAACTGCGGAGTCTTGCGGATGGTTTCCAAAACAACTTGCGTCAACTCCTTGAGCATCTCCTCGTTGCTCCAGCAGAGTTGGCCGCGCCCTTCATTGGCGGGCGTACTTTTATCACCGAATGCGACGCGCTGCCCTTTGATCTCGCTGTACCACTCCGGATGATCCTTGAAATACTTCGCCGGCGGCAAAAATCGGTAGGAGGTGTGAACAAAGCCGATCGGAAGAATGGATCCTCCGAGACTTGCGGGCAGCATTCCGCCGCGACCGTTGTTGCGCTGACGCGCCGCAAACTTCGCCACTGCCCAATCCTTCACCTTGGCATCCGAATCATCATA
>JBKDYW010000132.1:0-2235 GCA_046308575.1 Verrucomicrobiota bacterium | reverse complement strand
CGTGATCCGCAACAAGTCACGCCAATCGCTGCGCGTGATGTTCGACTATGCCATCCACCACCGCAAAGCCAACGGGGCCCTCACGCCAAAGGTCTTCAAGGGCCGCGTGAAAGACCTCGCCGCAGGCGAACGCTGGGAAATCCATGGCGCCCATTCATTCCGCCCGGTCACCACCCGCGTCTATCACGCCGGCAAACATCAATTCGAGCCACGGCTCAATGGCAGGGTTTTTCCTGCGAAGGAATTTGTGCTCGAACACTGAGGGTGGAGATCATTGCCGCAGTTCGTCTGGGAAATTGAATCCTATCGAAACGCGGAGCCGCGAAGAACGGAGAGGGCTTCGCAGAGAAATTTTTTCGAGGCTAGCTTTCTCCCGATCCACAAAAAAACCAGCGCTTACCTCCGCGCACTCGGGCATCTTGGCGTTTTGTTGAAATATAGAATTTCCAAGACAAAACAACTGCGGGAAATGTTGTAATGCGGGCACTGATCCCAGAGCCCCCCCAGAGCTTACTATGGGGGACCTGCAGCGGCGCATCAGCGACGGCGACGCAAGACGCAGCCTGCCATGCCCAGTAGTGCCATGAAAGAGGCGGATGGCTCTGGCACGAATGTGGCGGTTGTTCCGCTCAACCTTGGAGACCCTGACTCGGTAATTGAACTAAAATTTGCGATCGTTAAGTCGTAAGTCTTGCCCGGGTCTTGAAGTGTCACAGTTCCACCTGTATCGTAGGAATAGATGCCGGCTTTGAATGTTACACTCCCACCTTCTTCGATAAGAACGTCCGCATAAGAAGGATCTGAGATATCCATGACGAGGGCGTTATTGCCTTGGGTATACACAGTCATGGAAATCGATGTCATGCTAAGAATCGAGGCTGTATCAGATGTTTGATAGGTGAGAGGTGGATTCGCGGTGGATGGTATATTGAAAGCGGACGCGCCGTTCCAGTGCGTGCTGTCACTTGAGATCGCGCCGGGAATAGTTATTTTGAACAAGTACCCAGCGAAGGATTCGCCTGGTTTCGGTGCGATCGCGATATCGTTGAGGATATGCAGTTCAATTGTTCCGCTTGGGCTGCCGCCCGTGACTGTGACAGATGCTGCTTTGGCGCCGCTTAGGGCGAGACTCAAGAAAGCAAGAACGGCGATATATTTGGATTTCATCTGGAATGTAGAATTTGAAGGTTTGGTCGGACAGGCGTCATCCAAGCTATTACAAAAAAAAATCAAATTTTTTTTTAAATGCAATTCCCCAGACGAATAGTAGGAGGCCGAAGAAACTAGGGAGCTCCGAAGGTTTTGGGGGATCATTGCGAGCATGCAATCATACTATTTCCCAGACAAACTGTAGGAGATCGGGGGAAATCATGGGGCTCAAGTGTGACTTGGGGGATTTCATGGGGTTCTCCATGGCACTCTCCCGATCCAAACAATCCACAAAACACTCAGCGCTTTCCTCCGCGCGCATGCATGGCATCTCTGCGTTTCTGCGTTTCGATGAAACAAAAGTTTCTCTGCTAGCCTCCCGCTCCACCCTCCCCTTCCGCAAAGACGCGGGCCTTGAGGTCGCGGTTGGCGCTGCGCGCCTTCAGCACGAGCCAGATAGCGGTGACCGACCACGCGAACAGCCAAAATTGAAAGGCACCAGAGATGGCTTGCAGCGGCAGTTTTTCCACATCGTTGATGCTGAGCCGCGAAACTGGCGCGGCAAGGGGCAGGCTGAGCGGCGACATGCTGGTGACCCACGAGCTGATGTGAAGAAGCCTATCGCTGATGGTTGCCATGATCGAGCCGGCCATGATCGGAACCACGCCGATAAAAATCACCGCCAGGCCCAAGGAGCGCCCGCCTTTCCATTGGAGTAAGGTTTGAAATCCAACGCCCGTGGCGAACATCACGATCGCATAAACCCCAAGCATTTCAATCCCCACACGATGGCCGGGATACCAGCGGGACTCGACCAGCTCGCAGGTGAAGACATACCAACCGAGCGCGGCGAGGATCGACATGATCGCGGCAAACAGCGTGGCCGGTGCGGCATCGCCAAGCACGGGTATTTTTTGCTGTCCATGCTTGCGCGCTTTTCGCCATCCGCGCGTCTGACGATCGAGGTTGGGCGTGATGATCAGCGCGAGGATAAAAATCAGCGACAGCGAAAATATTCCATAAACTGCGATCATCGCCAAGGCCTCGCCATGCGTTGGGACCCAATCGGCCTTGAGCGGAATGAAG
>JBKDYW010000131.1:0-9475 GCA_046308575.1 Verrucomicrobiota bacterium | reverse complement strand
GGGGCGGGTTTGGCAAGCACTTCGGCGGATGGGGTGGATTTTCGTTTTGCGGGGTTGTCCGCTGGCGGGTGGGCGTTATGGTGGATTTCGTTTCCCGCCGTGGCCCAGATTCCCAAGGAAAGCATCGAACAGGTTCTCAGCTCCACGGACATCGTCGGGCTGATCAGTTCGTATATTCAGGTCAAGCGTGCGGGCTCGAGTTTCAAGGCGAACTGCCCGTTTCACCACGAAAAGACGCCGTCGTTTTTCATCAATCCGGCGCGGCAGAGTTTTCATTGTTTTGGCTGCGGCAAGGGCGGGGATGCGATTGCGTTTGTGCGCGAGTACGAGAATCTGCCCTTCACCGATGCGGTGCGGAAACTCGCGCAGCAGGCGGGGATCCAGGTGCGCGAGGAGGAGGCCGATCCTGAGGCGGATCGCAGCCGGCGCAGCCGCGGGCGATTGCTGGATTTGCATCGCGAGGCTGCGGCGTTTTTTCACGAGTGCCTGATGAAGGATCCGGCGGCCGAGCACGCGCGGGCATACATCAAGTCGCGTGGCTTCGGTCGCGAGATGGCGGTGAATTGGTCGGTCGGCTGGATGCCGGAAAACGCCCGGGTGTTTCTCGATTGGGCGAAGTCGCGGAAATTCACTGGGCGCGAGCTCGTGGATTCGGGGATTTGTTATCTGCGCGAGGAGGGTAATCCTGCATCGGGCATTCGCGTGCGATTTCGCGATCGGTTGATGTTTGCGATCCGCAACGAGATTGGCGATGTGATTGCCTTTAGCGGACGTCAGCTTCGCGAGGACCCGAACAGCGGCAAGTATGTCAACTCGCCCGAAACAGTGATCTTCCGGAAATCGAGGGTTTTGTTCGCGCTCGATCGTGCGAAGAAGCCGATCCTGCGCGAAAAGTCGGCGCTGTTGTGTGAGGGTCAGCTCGATGTGATTTCGTGTCACGAGGGTGGGATTGATCATGCCATTGCGCCCTTGGGCACGGCCTTCACGCGTGATCATGCGCGGCTCTTGCGGCGTTACACGACGAGTGTGTTGATTTGTTATGATGCCGACCGCGCGGGCTTGGTCGCATCGAAGCGGGTGTTTAGCGAGTTGGCTCCCGAGGGTCTTGCGGTGCGCGTGGTGCGGATGCCGGCCGGCGAGGATCCGGATACTTATTTGAAAAAGTACGGTGTCGAAGCGTTTCGCCGATTGCTGGCCGAGGCGGAGGAATTTTTTGACTTCAAGCTCGGCATGGCGCGTGAGGATGGATTGCTCGATCAAGCAGCCGGGCGCACCGCGGCGCTGACCGATTGCGCGGGTATGTTGGCCTTGATGAGCGATTTCGCGGCGCGTGAGAATCAGATCAACATTGTTGCAGGATACTTGCAGGCATCGTCGACTGTGTTGCGTCAGGCCATTGCAAAAATCATGGCCAAGTCGAAGCCCACGCGTGGCTATCAAGAGCTGGCCGCGACGGATGACGAAGTCGTCGCGCCAGTCGAGCCGACGCCGCTGCATCGGATCGTGGCGTTTTTGTGTCAGCTCGCGCTCACATCCGCGCCGGCGCAGCATTTTCTTGGCGAGCAATTTGAAACGATCCACGAAGCAACGCGATGGGTCGAAGGCGTGCCTTTGCTTGAAGCAATTTTGGCGGCCGCGCCGGATCCGTCCTCAAGTGCGGCAGTGAATGCTTTTTTGAGCGGATTGCCCGAGGCGGACCGCATGGCATTGAGTGCGGAGGTCACGACGGGTGGCGCGACGGACGATGGCATGCAGGCGGCGGAGGTCTCGCTGGCGCAGCTTTCGGGCTTGGTCCTGCAGCGGCGCGATGCGGCGATCAAATCCGCGCTCAAAGAGCCGGGGCTTTCCGCCGAGCGGATGATCGCGCTTCTCGAAGAGGCCAAGGAAATCGCAGCGCTGCTGGCGGGCATTGATCAGCGTTCGGAGTTCGATGACGAGTTGCCGAAATCCACCTACAAACCGAAGATGCCTGAGTGGAAAAAACGCTTTGGCGACAAGGACGGGACAAGGGTGAGAAGTTAGGGGTAACTCAAGGTGACATCGGTTAGGCGGCAGCTTGAGTTGCTGGCGATCAGCAATGTCAAGTTACTTAGGAGACTTTAATCATTTGCGAGATTCGTGAATAGGGTCGCTCTGAGGCTTGCGTCATGAGCCCCAATTCTCTACATCGAAATTCATCATGAAATTGTTTAGAGGATATTTGAAAGCGAATGCTGCAAAGCGTATTTGCGCGATTACAGGTGTGGTGTTTGTGATGTGGGCCGGAATCGAGCGCTTGGATGCTGATCAGACATCCCAAGAGTCACAAAGTGTGGCGTCGGGCAAGGGGTTCTCAAGTGTGGAGTCAAGGATGACCGATGCCTTTGAGCGCATCGAACAAATGTTAAATCATGGTGATTTGAAATCAGCCGCGTCTACCATTGATGGGATAAGGCAGCTTGGAACATCGGGCGATTTGGAGGAGCTTGCGTTTGGTCGCTTGCGTTTGCGTTGGCATGACATGGCAAAAGAAGCGAAGTTGGTGGTCGAAGGTTCGGTCTTGCCGAAATTTTCCGAGGTGCGAGTCGATGGAGTGAAAGTGACCGATGGGTTTCCGATCACGTTGAAAGGTTATGGAAGACACATGCTTGTGTTTTCCTGCGATGGTTATGAGACCTTTGAGAGGGCTATCGATGTCGATGCCATGTATGGCAGATTCTCGCTAGGGCCCATAAGTTTGATCCGGCGATACACCCTAGAAAAACCAACCGATGATGAGCAGGAGGGCGGAAGTGCGGCTGCAGAGCCACGCAAAGCGAGCGATGGTGATGTTCGCGCAGTGGTCGAAAAATGGAGGACCGCTTGGCAAGTGGGCGATATGGAGGCTTATGCGTCATTTTATGATGACGCATTTTCGGGTCGTGAATTTTCTACTTACACAGGTTGGCAAAAATATCCAAAAAGCGAATGGATGAATAAAAAAATTGTCAAAAGCAAATGGTCTAAAAAGCCCACGCTTACGGTTGAGAACCTACGGATCGTGGGACGTGTTGGCGGGGTGGTGTCGGTTTGTTTCGATCAAAACTACAAGTCGGGTGGCTTTTCGGAGCGTGGAATTAAAACGATGTCATTTGTGACCACGAAGGATGGCACTTTGTTGATCACCAAGGAGGTGTTTGTGCCGGCGATGGTGCCGATGCCGGTCGGTAAAGGAGGAGCAAATGACGAGCCATATCGGCAGTTTGTGGATAAGTGGAAGAGGGTTTGCGAATCTGGGAGCCTTGGTGATTACGATGCGCTTTACGCGCCAAAGTTCACAGGCAGGTTGCACACGGGTAAAGGTTTAAAGGCTTTGAAAAGATCAGAGTGGATGAATGAACAGGCCAAGCTCTTTTCCGAATCTGGAAACGCGGTGATCCAACTTGCGGATTTGTTGGTTTGCGATGATCATGAAATGCAGGGCGTCAAGCTAGTGATGTTTAGGGAAACTCGCAGAAGTGGTGGTGTGTCTAAAATCACCGACAGGGCATTTAGGATTCGTGCAGACAGTTTGGGGCGCATGCTCATATTTGCAGAGATTTGCCAGGTGGACACGACACATCTTGCCGGTCGGTGAGGCTGCTGTTTCTTCACAAAGGAGCGCGAGCATCATGCTCACTTTGAGTTGTAAAGTTGCAACGCAGCACGCGGGTTGATGCGTTGAAGATCCTGGATGCCGATTCGATAGGCGCTCAGTCTCCCCACAAACCCCCAACAAAAAACCCGCCTTCGGGTGGGCCGAGGGCGGGTTTTTGAGATGGGCTTGTGACCGGCTTAGTACTTCTGGGTTCTGGAGTGGTCGAAGTAGGTTTCGAAGCCGAGTTCGGGTGGGAATTCCGAGAGGCCGTCGTGCACATTCATTTCGATGCGGTTGTCTTCGCCGCAGCGTTCGTAGGGGGGCTTGAAGGTGCCGCGATAGGTTGGGCAGGTGAAGGTGAAGAGTTCGTAGAAACCATAGCCAAGGCGGCGGAGTGCGCGATGTGAGCCATCGACGGCGCCGTAGGTGTAGCCGGCCTTGCGTCCGTAAGCCTCGTTCTTGCGAACGATTTGCTCAGGGATTTCCATGAATCCGTAGAGAATGTTGCTGAGGGCGCGGCCGAGCTTGCGGGTCGAGGTGTAGGTCGATCCCGGAGGTGCGTGGATGTCGGCGCTGACAAAAACGGTGAGCGCGGCAAGGGCAGCGGCGATGAATGAGAGTTTTTTCATGCGGGGATGAGTCTAGGGGATTGGTTGGGGGCTTGCAACGGGAAACTTTGGCGAAATCGCCCGTTGCGGGAGGGGGCAGTAGGGCGAATTTTTACAGTTCGAAGCTAAGCACGCGGATGATCCCAGGGGTGGCACGCAGGGTTTCGAGTAGGGTGGACGGCGGCTCGGTGTCGACCTCGATGACGGTGACGGCGCGGCCGGTATCGGTCGAGCGGCTGAGGGCCATGTTGGCGATGTTGACCGAGGCGTTGCCAAGGCTCGTACCGATCAGTCCGACGATGCCGGGGCGGTCGTCATTTTCGACGAAGAGGAATCGGCCTTTCGGGTTGGTTTCCACATTGTGGCCGGAGATGTGAACGATACGGGCGGACTTGCCGTAGAAGGTGCCAGCGACGGTGCAGACTTCGTTGCCCTTGATGGCCGAGACCTCGATCAACTCGGTGCAGTTGGTGGCAAGCGCGACGGTCGACTCGGTGATTTGCAGGCCGAGGGCTTTGGCGACGGCGGGTGCGTTGACGAGGTTGACTTGGGCGTCGTTGTGGGCGGCGGACAGGTAACCGGTGAGAGTCATGCGCGTGATCAACTCGGTGTCGAGTTCCGAAACGGCGCCTAGATAGGAAACGCGGATCGAGTCGCACTGGGCGGGGGCGATTTTTGAAACGAGTCTGCCGAGCGAGTTGGCGAGGTCGAGGTAGGGTCCGACGCTTTCGAGCGTGCGGCTGTCGAGGTTGGGCATGTTGACTGCGTTGCGGATTTCGCCGGTGACGAGGAAGTCCTTCACTTGGTGGGCGACTTCGATGCCGACATTTTCCTGGGCCTCGGCGGTCGAGGCTCCGAGGTGTGGCGTGAAGACGCATTTTTTCGTGCCGAGCAGGGCGAAGTCGGCGGGTGGGGGTTCGACTTCGAAGACATCGAGCGCGATGCCGGCAAGGTGGCCGGAGTCGAGGTGGGCCTTGGCGGCTGCTTCATCGACGAGTCCGCCGCGGGCGCAGTTGATGACCAACGCGCCGCGGTTCATGCGGGCGAGGCTTTGCGCGTTGAGAATGTGTTTAGTTTCCGGGGTGAGCGGAATGTGGAGGGTGACGACATCTGCGCCGCTGAGGGCTTCTTCGGCGCTCTGTGCGAGATCGACTTTGAGCGATTGCGCGCGGGCGGCGGTGAGGAAGGGGTCGTAGGCGGCAACGGTCATACCGAAGGCTTGCGCGCGTTTGGCGAACTCGGTGCCGATGCGGCCCATGCCGAGAATGGCGAGGCGCTTGCCGTTGAGTTCGACACCTTCGAAGGACTTGCGATCCCATTTGCCGGCAATGATCGAGGCATGGGCCTGCGGGATGTTGCGGGCCAGCGAGAGCATCAATGTGAACGCATGCTCGGCGGTGGAAATCGTGTTGCCGCTTGGAGTGTTCATCACCACCACGCCGTGATCAGTGGCGGCGGCGCGATCGATGTTGTCGACGCCCACACCGGCACGGCCGATGACCTTGAGGTTGGTGGCGGCGGCGAAAACTTCCGGGGTCACCTTCGTTTGCGAGCGAACCACGAGACCGTGGTACTCGCCGATGATTTTGAGAAGCTCCTCCGGCTTGAGGCCGGTGTTGACATCGACGGAGATTCCCGGGGCATTGCGAAGGGCGTCCACGCCCTTTTCCGAGATCGGGTCCGAAACCAGCACGCGATAGGTTGCCATAGGGCGGCGGAAGTAAACCACCACCCGCCGCATGGCAAGGGTTTGCGAAAAAAAACGGGCCGAAACGGGGTTGTGAGGATCTATCCGATCCCGATCGATCCGGATGGCAACCGGGGATGATTTGCCAACCGGTCAGTCCTTTTGGCGCAGAGTAAATGACGGAATGAACTGGACCAGGCCCATGAAGGAGAGAACCAGGTAGGTTTCCTTCAACTCAGGTGCCAGAATGCTGCCAGCGATGCCGCAGGCATCCGCCAGTGCGGCACCTGCGATGAAGATTGGCAGTGCCTTGGCCTTGCTGGTGATTCTTGGAAGGACCAGCCAGCGCAGAAGCGAGGACATGAGAAGCGGCAGGACTGGGATAAACCGGAGTGCCTCGATGCCATGAATGCCCTTGACCTCACCGATCACGAAATAGACCAGCAATTGGCTGATGCACATCGATATCCAGACAAGCCACGCGATGGGCATGAGTGGGTATTTTGCTGGCTGATTCATAAGATTGATCCGGTGCGGCGGGAGAAATTCTCACCCAATGACTTCCGGCCAATCGGTGTGGAACATTTCGCCGCGTGGCTTGTCGGTGCGCTCGTAGGTATGGGCGCCGAAGAAATCGCGCTGTGCTTGCAGCAGGTTGGCGGGCAGCACGGAACTACGATAACTATCGTAGTAACCGAGCGAGGCGCTGAATGCCGGCACCGGAATGCCGGCGAGAGTGGCCATCGAGACGACTTCGCGCCAGTTTTGCTGCGAGGTGTTGAGGACTTCCTTGAAGAACGGAGCAAGCATCAGGTTGTCGAGCGCGGGGTTTTGGCGGTAGGCATCGGTGATGCGGTTGAGGAAGCGGGCGCGGATGATGCACCCGCCGCGCCAGATGGCGGCGATCTTCGAGAGGTCGAGATTCCAGTTCTTTTCCTTGCTCATCGTGGTGATGAGGTCGAGGCCTTGGGCGTAGGAAATGATCTTCGAAGCATAGAGTGCGTCGTGGACTTTTTTCACGAGTGCGGCCTTTTCCGCGGAGATTTCTGCCTTTGGTCCTTGCAGCTCTTTGCTGGCTGCAACGCGGCGGTCCTTCATTGAGGAAAGGATGCGGGCTTCGACTGCGGCGTTGATGGTTGAGATGACGACGGTGTTTTCGACCGCGTTCATGATCGTCCACTTGCCGGTGCCCTTTTGGCCGGCGGTGTCGAGGATCACATCGACAAGCGGCTTGCCGGTTTCCGCATCGACTTGTTTGAAAATTTCGGCCGTGATCTGAATCAGGTAGCTCTCGAGATCGCCGGCGTACCAATCGCTGAAGACGCTGCCAAGTTCGGCGGCGCTGAAGCCCGCGGCCTTGAAGATGTTGTAGGCTTCGCAAATCAGCTGCATGTCACCGTACTCGATGCCGTTGTGGATCATCTTCACATAGTGGCCCGCGCCGCCTGGGCCGATGTGGGTGACGCATGGTTCACCGTCCACTTTGGCGGAGATGCTTTCGAAGATTGGCTTCATCACATCCCAGGTCGAGGCCGGGCCGCCGGGCATGATCGATGGGCCTTTGCGCGCGCCTTCCTCACCGCCGGAAACACCAGCACCGATGAAGCGGAAGCCGAGGTCGCCGAGCCACTGGTCGCGGCGCTCGGTGTCGGTGTAAAGCGAGTTGCCGCCGTCGATGATGATATCGCCCTTGTCGAGCAGCGGGATGAGTTGCTCGATGACCGCATCGACGGGTCCGCCGGCCTTGACCATGATCATGATCTTGCGTGGTGCGGCGAGCGACTGCACGAAGTCCTCGAGGCTTTTTGCGCCCACAAGTTTTTTGCCAGGATGCGCGGCGACGAATTCGTCGGTGACTGAGGTCGTGCGGTTGTACACCGAGACTTGGAAGCCGCGGGATTCCACATTGAGCACAAGATTCTGGCCCATGACGGCCAGTCCGATCAGTCCGAAGTCGCTTTGATTCATGTTGTTTACGCCGAGTTTGCGGGCGGCGTGGCTGTGTAATGGTCACGGGGCGCTCTTGCAACCCCTTGTTGCAAGCAAGGTGAAATTGCGCATAATCCCCGCAGTGAACCTGCCCAACGCCATTTCCCTTTCGCGACTTGTTCTGACGGCGGTGTTCATCGGCGCGACCATGGTGGACGCAACTTTTGGCCCGTGGCTTGCCTTGGCGGCCTTCGTGGTGGCGGCGATCAGCGATTTTGTCGACGGTTGGCTCGCCCGTAAACTCGGCATGGTGACGGCGTTGGGCAAACTGTTAGATCCCTTGGCCGACAAGGTGCTGGTGTGTGCCGCGTTTGTATACCTCAGCGAGCAAGGGCTTTGCCCGGTGTGGGTGACGGTGCTGATCATCGCGCGCGAATTTCTCGTGACAGGTCTGCGTCAGATTGCGGTCGAGGCGGGGCAGGTCATCGCGGCCGATGGCTGGGGAAAATGGAAGACCGCGATGCAGTTGACTTTTTGCATCACCTGTCTGGTGTGGTTGGCAGTGAGCCGGAGCGAATCGCAAGGTGCGGTGGCTGATTTTTTCCGTATGCTGTCGCATCCCTACGGATGGATCCGCGAGCCGTCAATGTGGCTGGCGCTGGGGCTCACTCTTCTTTCCGGATGGAACTATCTTCGTGCGAGCGCGAGCTTGCTGCGCGCGAAATAAGCTTGGCATGGTTGCGTTCGTTCTGCGTGCACGGATCAAATTTTTCATGACATGAAAACGCGTTGGATTCCTCTCTTGGTAGTGATGCTTGCCGGTCTTGCGGTTGCTTGGTGGTGGCAGGCACGCGGGTCGCAGGGTTTGGGTGAGGCAGCTTACGAACAAACGCGGGCGATTCTCGCAAAAGGCCCGCGACCGCCGCAGTCGAAGGCACTCGACGAGGTACGCGCGCATGTGGCAACGCAGCTGCAGGCCAACGGATGGGTGACTCGTCGCGAGGCCTTCGAGCGGCAAACGCCGAAGGGTTTGATCCGATTTGAAAACCTGCGCGCGCGATTTGCAGTCGGCGGGGCGGACCCATGGGAGCGCCGGGTCGATGGTTTGTTGTGCGCGCACATCGATTCGAAACTATACGAGGACAAGGTCTTCCTCGGTGCCGATGATGCGGCCTCGGCCTGTGCGGCGATCGTGGTGATGGCGGATTTTTTGGCGAAGAAAAAACCGGACCAAGCGGCGGCACTTGAGTTGGTGTTCTTCGATGGCGAAGAGGCGTTGGAAGAAAATATCACGCCGCAGGACGGTCTCTATGGCAGTCGTCATTATGCAAACTTCTGGCGAGCGCGCGATGACAAGCCGAGGTGGGGGATCCTGCTCGACATGGTCGGTCACAAGAATTTGTCGATCCGCCTACCAAGTGACACGCCGGAAGATTTGAAGGACTTGGTTTTCGCCGCTGCCAAAGCCGAGGGAGCCGAGGGCTATTTCGGCATGGCCGCAACGCCGATCATTGATGACCATGTGCCACTCAATTTCGCAGGCATTCCGACCGTCGACATCATTGGTGATTTCACCCGCAGCGGATGGTGGCACACGGCTGGAGATAATCTGAGCATCATCTCACCCGAGTCGCTTGATATTTCGATGCGCGTGAC
>JBKDYW010000130.1:0-2637 GCA_046308575.1 Verrucomicrobiota bacterium | reverse complement strand
TTCGAGGGCGGTGTTTAAGCTCCCCAACTGCAGGACTGAGCTGGAGCTGCCAAGGGCGTTGACCGCGCCGAGGTTGAGCGTGGCGTTGGTGCTGGCTGCTGCTGTCGCTAATCCACGGACGATGGTCGTGCCCCAAGTGTTACTGCCTACATTGATATTGAAGGTTGCTGTGCCACCGGCGTTCATGCCATGGCCAATATCCAATATGCCACCCGTTCCCAAATTCACGGAATTGGTGCTGATGGTGAGCTGGTTGGTGGCAATCGTGGCACTACCGAAGGTGTTCAGGGTCAGGGTCCGATCGGTGCCGTTGCTCGTAATGCCTCCTGTCAGCGTAAAGGTGCTGTTACCGGCAGAGGTGCGTGCGCCAATCATTGCGTTATCCGAAAGTGTCACCAGACCGGCAACGGTGTTATTAGCATATGATTGGATGACACCATTGCCAGTGCCATTACCTGCGATGATGAAATTGTTGGAGATGGTACTGGCAGTTTGTACGCCCGCGAATGCACCTGAAGCAATCGTCACATTGCCGGTGCCAAGGGCGTTAGCGTTCCTTATATCCAATCGCCCCGCATTGATTGCGGTACCGCCGGTGTAGGTGTTGTTGCCGTTGAGGTTGAGGTTGCCGTTACCGGATTTGGTTATACCAAATCCCCCAGAAATCCGGCCAGAGGCACTGAGCGTGGCTATTCCAGTGGCACCACCCGAGTTTACAGTCCAAGTTTGGTTAGCCCCGAGAATGATATTTGAGGCGATTATTTGGTGGGTGGCAGCTGTATTTGCGATATTGGTGACTGTGATGCTTGGTGTCGTGCCGCCCAAGGTGATATTGCCACCCGAGAGGGTGGTATTATTGGAGCCACCCGAACTCACGAAGGTAAGCGAATTAGCCTCCACCGAGCCGGAGACGGTGATCGTACCTGTGCCAAGCTGGTTCGTGCTCGTGCCGAAATTCAAGGCACTCGTGGTGTTGGTCGTGGTCGTGCCGGAGAGAGCTGTCGAGCCTGTTGAGGAGGAACTCCAGCCTTGAGAAGCGCTATTCGTGGTCGGAGCGGCCCAGGTGCCTCCAGCCGTGCCAAAGCCAGCTGTGGAATTGTTTGAGTCCCAGTAAAGCTGCGCCTGTGCCGTGCCGCAAAGAGCAAGAACAGACACTGCCGTCGCAGCGAGGCGAAGAGTTTTATTATTGGGATTTTGTTTGGTCATGGTGTGTGAATCTAGCGGTTCATCCGGCCCGTGGGCAATGCACTCCAGGAAACTTTTTTTGCACCGAGGGCCACAAGTACGAAGCACTGCGTGCCCTGGTGTGGGACTGTTGTTAATAGTCTTTATCCCGTGAGAATTCGGAAATGGGTCAGTGCTCTTTACTGCAACAAAAACCCCCTCCGTGCATTGGCAAATGCTCTTCAGTGCAGTTAGCTAATCGCGAAATCAACAATCCACGTCGTCGTCCCTACTTCGCATGGGCGCAGAGCCTGCAGAACCTTGGACCGAAGCGGATTTCAACGACCGCCTCTTCCGCATCATGGAGAATGCAAACCAGTACATCCTTGAGTTCGGCCAAGCGCAGTGACTCTGGATCCGCAATGCTACCATCACCGCCGCGCCGACCAGCGACCGGCGCAAGCACGAAGGCGAGGAGGACTTCGACGCCACCCCCTGAACATACAAACTGCTTTTTTATGTCCAACCACGCAACCGCAACCACCGAACCGCTGGCCCAAGACGGCGGCAAACCTGTCATCGTCAAGGAACAAGCCCCGCAACCGCCCCCTCGCTGGGGCGCGCCGGAGCTCGAGGAGCTGCAGGCCATGCTCGAGCACTCTTCCTTGTTTTACTGGAAACATCCCACCCTGGAAAAACTCGCCGAGCGCTTCCGCCGTCACTATCCGTTCGAGTATCTTATGCCCTGTTCGTCCGGCACTGCATCGATCCACATCGCGTTATGCGCCGCAGGCCTCGCCCCCGGTGATGAAGTCATCACCACGCCCGTCACCGACATGGGCACGGTCATCGGCATCCTTTACCAGCAGGCCGTCCCCGTGTTCGCCGATCTCGACGGGCGCACCTACAATCTGGACCCGGCCTCGGTCGAAGCCGCCATCACTCCGCGCACCAAGGCCATCGTCGTCGTGCACCTCACCGGTAATCCGTGCGATATGGACGCCCTGAGCCGCATCGCCGCAAAGCACAAACTCGTCCTTATCGAGGACTGTGCCCAGGCATGGGGGACCAAGTATGACGGTCGGCCGATCGGAACGATCGGCGACATCGCCTGCTACTCGTTCAACGACTTCAAGCACATCAGTTGCGGTGACGGCGGAATCGTCGCCACCAACAACGCCGCCTATGGTCCCCTGCTCCAGCGCTTCGGCGACAAGGGCTACGATCGCGTCACGGGTTCGCACAGCAGCGAAGTGCTGGCTCCGTGCTACCGCATGAGCGCGCCGCAGGCCGCCGTGGCCACCGCGCAGATGGATCGCATGGAGGATATCGCGGCCAAGCGCAACCGCTTGGGCAACCTTCTTTGCTCCTTGCTCGGCGAGATCCCCGGCATTCTCCCGCAAAAAGTGCGCCCGCAGGATTTCAGCACCTATTGGTTCACCATGTTCCGCCGCGAACCCGGCCGCTTCCGCG
>JBKDYW010000129.1:0-4378 GCA_046308575.1 Verrucomicrobiota bacterium | reverse complement strand
GAAGTCCACAGGCGTGCGAACGAGAAATCGCCACAGAGCGCTGCGCCAGTCGATTTGAGGATCGGTGATGCCATCGATGAGCCGTTGCAATCCTGTAGGGAGATCGCCTTGTCCATGCATCCTCTGCACAGCGGCGGCCTGCTGGAGTGATTGCTGCCAGTAGGCTTTGATTTCATGATGATGGGATTCATCGCTCGCCTCATCGCCGGGAAGAAGATCGACACCGATCCAAGTGATGTCGGGTGGCGATGATCGCGAACGCAGGACTTCGTAGACCTCCTCGACTTCGTGGTTTTCGAGTTTCGCATCGATGCATGGATTGAGCGGTAGCTTGAGTCCCTTGTCCTTGCGGATCATGCCATTGATCACAATGTCGGCCGCGACATTCCAAAGTTGCGGATCGCGTGTGCCACGGCGTGGAACATGCAGCAATGCGGCGTGGAGAAGCTCGTGGACCATGACCGCATCCAACTCCACGGCGGTGAGGCTATCGACAAAGGCGGGGTTAAAGAGAACGCGCACCCCATCGGTGCAGGCAGTGGGGATTTTTTCATCGAGGCCATAGCGCAGAAAGAGCGCAAGAGCTCCGAAGAAGGGAGTCTTTTGCCTGAGCCTGAAGATGCAGGCCGAGAGTTTTTCATCCTGCGGAGTCATGCGTCGTCCGGGTTCATCACATGGCGAAGGAAGCGGGCCATTTTTTTGTCTTTGGCGAGCAAGGACGCGAGGAGTCCGATCTGGTTGCGTTGAGTCGCGCGGTCGTGGATGCCGTGGATGAAGAGCTGGCACCATTCGGGGCTCGCGTTATCGAGTAACCAACCAAAGCCATTTCGAATCGCCTCCTCCCCCACAGCTCTCGCGCTCAGGCCGATGGTGATGGCGTAGCGCAGCGAGGGTTCTTCGGGGAATGGGATTTCCTTGCCGCCTTTGAGCAGGATTTTTTCGAGGTCGGGCAGTTTTTTGTAGAGTTTGCAAAAGGCATCGAACTCCGCTTCTGCGCCGGGGCCGACTGCAGGGCCGACGCTCATGCCAATCTCGTGGAGTTCTGAGGCGAGTTCCCATGAGCGTGATGAGGGCCATGCGGGATGGTTGGCATCGGGCTTGTGAAGGAGGGTGGGGCGGAAAGCGAGGAACGCGATGATTTGTTCGTGGATGCCACGCATGCCGGCCCATGAGCGGAAGCTCTCGAAGTGCGGCTCCACATGGTAGTGCATGAAGCGGTTGGCCAATGGGGTGGGCATGTCGAAGACGGCGGCGCGGTCTTCCTTACGGTTGCCAGCGGCCCAGACGAACCAGCCATCGGGCACTGAGTAGTTGCCGACCGCTCGATTGAGGATGAGTTGCTGTGCGATACCCTGGATGGCGGGGGCAGCCATGTTCAGCTCATCGAGAAAAAGAATCCCCTTCCCTCGCTGCGGCAGGAACTCGGGCGGCAGCCACTTTGAAACCTTGCCATCGGCAACAGGCAAGCCACGCAGGTCGGTGGGCGCAAGCTGGCTCAGGCGGAGGTCGATGAGGCCAAGGCCCGCATCCGAGGCCACCTGTGAAATGATGCTGGATTTCCCCACGCCCGGTGGGCCCCAGGCCATCACCGATCGCTTGAGTCCGTGGCTTACGATTTTCTTCAGGGCGCTTTGCAGTTGGGTCGGTGTCATGAGGGTGTGCTGTTGTCGTGTTCTTCATCGCTTTTGAAGCGTTCCAATTTTTCATTCGCGTACTCGCAAACCAGCGGATGCTTGTCCTTGCTGAGGGTCTCGAGGATCGTGGAGTCTTTGATGTTTTTTGCGAGCATGGCGCGGACATACCAGCAGCGGTCGGTGGCCATGCGGCGGGTACGAAACTTGCCGATGACATTCGACGTGGCGGCAATCGCGCGGATGTAGGGATTGCGGTGAGCTTCCAAGTCCTTGAGTACTCCCGTTTTTTTCTCGGACCACTTTGCAGTATCTCCGGGTGTTCTTGGAAGATATCGCTCGGTCAATTCCCGCTGGACCTCGGGCGATGGGTCCTTGATGAGCTTGCGCAAAATCTTTGCTGAGGCATCGTATGCACCGGCTAAGATGACCCGAACCTCAGGTGAGGGATCGGCGGCGATTTTGGACTCAAGTCTGTTGAGTACCCTGTCATTCATTTCTTTGAACGGGCTGAAGTCCAGCGATCGTGCGATGATCTCGGCCGCCTTGCATCGGACCAGCACGCGCTTTTCATCGAGAAGGCCGTAATCGGTGGTTAGCCTCCAGGAGCGGCGTCGCAGGACATTGAGACGGACGCGGACGGACTTGTCCTTGCCCATGCGATCGACTTCTTCACTCGGCAAACGGTAGTCCTCGATGATCCGCGCGCGGAATTTCACACATGGGTCATGCGAGAGGACGGTGAGGATTTCGCTGATTTTCCGTCCCCTGTGATCTTTCACATGGTTTTTAATGTAATCGAACACAGCTTCGCGCACCTCAAGGGCTGGGTCGACGGCAAGCTTGTACCGCAGGTCCTGCATGTAGGGCAGCGGCAGTCCGGCGAGGACGACGCGGACCTTTGGGCTCGGGTGGGCAAGCCCCTGGCGCAGCAGGTCGTTTGTGGTGGAATGCTTCATGGCGATGCTGGCGGTTTGCTCATCGTCCATTTGCAACAGGACTGAGAGGTGGGACGGACTCAGCGCGTTGTTCGCAGCGAGAACGCGGGTGATGTCGGGCCCGCAGTGGATCACGCGCTCGATTACGGTCGGGGTGATGGAGCGATTGGCGGCGACCTCCTCTCGCTCGGTCGACATGACTGGATCGGCAAAGAGATTGTCGATTTTTTGCGCCAGTTTTTCCGTGAGTTGGCATTTCGAGAAATTGAGTTTTTTCCATGCCTCCACGCGCACGCCTGACGCCGCATGACTCGTGAGGTCTAGCCTTACCGAATCCGGGCAGGCGACATTCTTGGCCACCAGTTCGCAGGATTTGTCACCGTCCTTGAGAAGTTCACGCCAGCCAGTCTCCTCGGGGTCGACGCAGCCGCCATTGGCCGCAAGTTTTTCCCGAACCAGCGGCGATGCATCCTTGGCCAAGCGGGTGTGGGCCTCCGCACTCAGAGACTTGCACGCGGCAACTCCCGCGCGAACCTCCTCGGCTGCATCGGTCGAGAGCGTGTCGGCGATCGGCACGAGGTGGGACTCGTGTTTGTCGAGATAGGCAGTAGTCGGCAGAAGTCTCGTCAGAGCCAGACGGATCTCAACCTCTCTGTCCTTGGCATAAAGGTGCAGAGCCGAGCCACCTACTCTCGTAAGCATTGTTCGCCTCACAAGCGCTGAAGGATCGGTGGCGAGGTGACAATCGATCTCATGAAGTTGGTCGCTCGCAATGGTTCTTTCCACCTCACCGCGCTCCCAGTAGGGGCGGAACCAGTCGCTGCGCTCTTTTTCTGGAAACCATGTTTCGATTTCCTCGAACTGCTCTTCTTTTCGCAGGGCACTATAGAGGGCGAGCTTGTTGCTGCTGGGCAGCAATTTCGTGAACGACTCGCCGGTGGTGAACGAGCGGTAGGAAAGGATCGGGTTTTGAAGAATCGCGAGAGGAAACCGCAGCCACAGTCGATGCAGAACCGATTCAGGTGTGTTGGGATTGGTGGCTAAGAATGAGCCGACCTGATCGTCTTCATGTTCAGCGAGCGCGGTGAGAATTTCAACGGGCGCGGTCGGGTCCGCCGCGATGAGAAGCGCCCTTTCGCTCGGGATTGAATCCTTGCGTTCGCGTTTACTTGCCTGATCCGACATGGTTGGGTTTTTAGCGTTGTTTTTTTTCATGACTCAGCGCGCGTTGTCCTGCCGTTTGGAGGAAGGTTGCTTCTTGCGGCGTTTCACCGGGACATGACCCTTGAGGCAGTCGACCTTGCGGTAGCGGGAACCGTCCCAGGGGATCTCATCGTCCCCGAGGAAAACGCGCATGCCGGTGATGTAGACCGCCTGGGAGCCGCTTGCCTGATTGAGGACGCGGTGGACATGGTAGACCCGGTCGCGGCGAAGCGGGCCGTCCGGGAAGGATATGAGCTGGGGTTGATAATTGCTCCCAGGGTGGACCGGCCAGGAGAGGTCGATGTTGACGGCGACAACGCGATCGTTTGGTGCTAATTTTTCCATGAGTTGAGGAGGGATGGGGGTTCCAAGTCCCTCAATTCAAACACAGGGGGTGGGACATTTATTGGGACACCTTCAAATTTTTTGATTTTTTTTGGGGCAGAGAGGTCAGCTGGATCATTTTTCTTCCTCCTCATCGTCTTCGTAGGTTTCGGTCTGGAGTTCTTCGAGGGTCTCGATGTAGGCCCCGTATTCCTCGCGGGCGTGTTCCACCGCCTCCTTTTCGCTGCCGAAGTAGCCGATGTCGTCGAATTCGGAGGCTTG
>JBKDYW010000128.1:0-8207 GCA_046308575.1 Verrucomicrobiota bacterium | reverse complement strand
TATGAGTGATCACGCAGCGCCCATTCTTGTGACCGGTGGAGCCGGCTACATCGGTTCCCACACCGTCAGACTTCTTGCCGGCCAAGGGCGGCGGGTGGTGGTCCTGGACAATTTGGTTTTTGGTCACGAAAAGGCCATTGTTGATGACGGCGTCGAGTTGGTGGTGGGCGATGTTGGCGATCAGGACTTTGTGCGCGGGCTTTTCGCCAAACATCGCTTTGGCGCAGTCGTGCACTTTGCGGCATTCGCATATGTTGGCGAGTCGGTGACCGATCCGCTCAAGTATTATCAAAACAACACCGCCGAGCCGGTGAAACTTCTGCAGGTGATGCAGGATTTTGGCTGCAAGGTCTTCGTCTTTTCGTCGACCTGCGCGACCTACGGCGTGCCTGACAAACTTCCGATCACCGAAAGCAACGCGCAGAATCCGATCAACCCTTACGGTCGCAGCAAGCTGATGGTCGAATGGATCCTTGCCGACTGCGATCATGCCTGGGGCCTGCGCAGTGCGTGCCTTCGTTACTTCAATGCGAGCGGATGTTCGCCGGACGGACTCATTGGTGAGGATCACAATCCTGAGACCCATTTGATTCCGCGGGTGATGATGGCGGTGACAGGTGAGATTGATCACATCGAAGTTTTTGGCACCGATTACAACACGCCCGACGGCACCTGCATCCGCGATTACATCCATGTTGAGGATTTGGCCGACGCGCATGCGCGGGCGCTTGATCACTTGGCGGCTGGCGGTTCTTCGGTGCGATGCAACCTCGGAACCGGCGTGGGAGTTTCCGTGAAGGAAATCATTTCGGCCGTCGAAGAGGTCACCGGAAAACAAGTGCCGGTGAAGTACGGTCCGCGTCGCGAAGGTGATCCTGACTCATTGGTCGCCGATCCATCGCTGGCCAAAGAGCTTCTTGGCTGGGTGGCATCGCGCAAGGATGTGCGCGACATGGTGAGGTCGGCTTGGGCGTGGATGAGTGCGCCGGGCAAGGGCCGATTTCCAGCGAACGATAGGAAATCCTGAGTTTCGCCGCGAGGCGTGTGGCCTTAGCGGATGATGCCTTCGGCGGTTTCCTGCTTGAGTCGTAGCTGACCGCAGGCCGCGTCGATGTCGTGGCCTTTTTCAAGGCGCAGGGTGGCTTGGACGCCGGCGTTTTTGAGGATGTCGCGAAATGCGCGGCATTGTTTGTCATTGGGGCGTTTCCACTCGAGGCCTTCGACTGTGTTGTAGGGGATGAGGTTGACCTTCGCGTGGAGGCGGCGGGCGACGCGGGCGAGGATGGTGGCCTGCTCGAGTGAGTCGTTAATGTTCTCGATGAGGATGTATTCGAGCGTGAGTTTTTGGTTTTTGCGTGAGTTCCAATAATCGAGCGCGTCGAAGAGTTCCGCGAGCGGGTACTTCCGATTCACCGGCATGATTTGCTGGCGGATTTCGTCGGTGGCGCCGTGGAGGGAAATTGCGAGGCGGATTTGCTGCGGGTGTTCGGCGAGTTGGCGGATTTGCGGGACGAGGCCGGAGGTGGAAATCGTCAGGTGGCGCGCGCCGAGGTGGAGGGTTTTTTCGTTGGTGATCAGGTTGATCGCCGCAAGCAGGTTGTTGATGTTGGCGAGCGGTTCGCCCATGCCCATGAACACGATATTGTCGACGCGTTCGTTGGAAAGTTGTTCGGCAGCGAGGACTTGTCCGGCGATCTCTGAGGCATCGAGGTTGCGCGTGAATCCGGCGAGTCCCGAGGCGCAGAACTTGCAGCCGTAGGCGCAGCCGACTTGCGATGAAACACAGAGCGTGCGCCGATCGGAGGCGCCGCCGTAGAGCGCTGGGTTGGCGGGGATCAACACGCTTTCGACATAGCGTCCGTCGTGGAGCTTGAAGAGAAACTTGCGGGTGGTGTCGGCTGAACCTTGGGTGTGCGTGTGGGTCAGCGATGTAAGACGGAATGAGCTAGCAAGTTTCGTGCGCAGAGTTGCGGGCAGGTTGCTCATCGCGTCGATCGAATCAGCCTTCTTTTTCCACATCCAATCGAGGATCTGGTTCGCGCGAAATGCTGGCTCACCTTGCTCTTTGAGCCATGAGGATAGTTCTTCGTGTGAGAGGCCGGTGAGCGATGGGAGCATCGGGTAGAGTGCTGTTAGAGCGCCGAGCGAAGGTCGGAGGCTGCGTTTTTCGGATTGGGTGATGGCTCCGGGACGAAGGAGAAATCATCGGTGGGTTCGGGAGGTTTTGTCGCGTCGTTCGGTGATGCGATGGTCGCGTGCGGTTGATGATCGATCAGTTCGGGGCTGGCGATGGTGGCATCGGGTGCGACGGCTTGGAGTTCTTCAAATTTCCGGGCGGTGACCAGCACGCGTGATTCGAGCGAGCGAACGGCAGAGTTGTAATTTTCCACCGCATGACCGAGCGAGCGTCCGAGTTTCACGAAGTGCTCGGCGAGCTTGCCCAGGCGTTCGTGGAGGGTGCGTCCGAGTTTGGAAATTTCGCGTGCGTTTTCGGCGAGTGCTTCCTGGCGCCAGCCGTAGGCGACGGCGCGGAGCAGGGCGATGAGCGTGGTGGGCGTAGCAAGGATCACGCTTTTTTCCACGCCGTGTTCGATGAGGCCGGGGTCGTTTTGGAGCGCGGCCGAGAAGAAGGATTCGCTGGGGAGGAAGAGCACGGTGAATTCCGGCGCGTGAGCGAACTGATTGGTGTAATTTTTCGACGCGAGTTGCTGGATGTGCACGCGCACTTGCGCCGAGTGGCGGCGTAGGGCCTCATCACGCACCGTGTCGTCGGCCGCTTGGATTGCATCGAGGTAGGCCTCCATCGGGGTTTTCGAATCAACGACGATCGTCTTGCCGCCGGGCAGGTGAACGATGAGGTCGGGTCGGAGTTTTTTTCCTTCGTCGGTGGTAGTCGTGTGTTGGGTTTCGAAATCGCAATGTTCCTGCATGCCGGCGAGTTCGACCACGCGGCGGAGCTGGATTTCGCCCCATTGCCCGCGGCCGGCGGGTTGGCGCAGCGCTTTGACCAGTGAGGAGGTTTCGCTTTGGAGTTTTTGGTTGCCGTCGTTGAGGTGGCGGATTTGCTCCTTGAGTTCCGAGTAGGCTCCTTCGCGGGCTTTTTCGATTTCGCCGATGCGTGATTCGAATTTCCCGAGTGATTCGGTGACGGGTTTGACCAAGCCCTCGATGGCGACCTTGCGTTTTTCGAGTTCGCCGCGGGCTTCTTCGCTTTGAGATGCGAGCGAGGCTTTGGCGAGTTGGAGAAATTGTTCGGAGCTCGTTTTGAGGGCATCGGCCGAGAGCGCCTTGAAGGTGTCGGAGAGTTTTGCTTCCGAGCGTTCGAGCAGTGCCTGCTTTTCGTGGGCGGCTTTGATTTCCGCATCGAGTTGGGCTTGGATTTTTGAAAGCTCGTTGCGGAAATCCTGCGCTTGTTTTTCGTGCGAGTTGGCCTCGGCGATGCATTGCGCAAGGCGTGAATCCAGTTCGCTGGCGCGGCGTTGTTCGGCGCTGAGTCGCTCGTTAGCGGCGGTGATTTGGCGTGATGCCAAGAGGTGGGAGATGAGCCAGCCAAGCAGGCATCCCGCGATCGCGAGGACGGCGTGAGGCAGGTAGTTGGCGATTTCGGGTGGCATGATGGCGGATTTCGCTTGCGGGCGGGGGAAAGCTCGGTTTCGTAGGGGGCGTCCGGGGACCATTTCTAGCTAACCGTTTCCCCGCACAAAGCAACGAAAACCGATCATCTATCATGCCACACACACTGCCCGAACTCGGATACGCCTACGACGCCCTCGAACCTCACATCGATGCCCGCACGATGGAGATTCACCACACCAAGCATCATCAGGCCTACATCACCAATTTGAACAACGCCATCGCCGGCAAGCCGGAACTTGAAGACAAATGGATCTGCAAGCTCATCGGTGATCTCGCATCCGTGCCGGAAGACATCCGCATGGTCGTTCGCAACAATGGCGGTGGTCACTGGAATCACAGCTTTTTCTGGAAGGTCATCGCGCCGGGTGGTGCCAAGGCACCTTCGGGTGATCTTGCTGCCGCGATCGACAAGGCATTCGGATCCTTCGATGCGTTCAAGGAAGCATTCGCGAAGGCCGGTGCCACACGCTTCGGATCCGGCTGGGCATGGCTCGTGAAAAAATCCGATGGCTCGCTCGCCGTTTGCTCGACCCCGAATCAGGATTGCCCGCTGATGGGTGAGTCGGTTGCCGGATGCTCCGGTGAACCGCTTCTCGGTCTCGATGTTTGGGAGCACGCCTACTACCTCCACTATCAAAACCGCAGGCCGGATTACATCAGCGCCTTCTGGAATGTGGTGAACTGGGATGTCGTCGCCGCGAATTTTGCGGGTTGATCCTGTTTCAAAATTAAACAAAAGCGGCTGCGGGAAATCTCCTGCAGCTGCTTTTTTGTGGGGTAATTTCACCAGCTCACCTTTGCGCGGAAGACCCCGGTCAGGCCCGGTTCATTTTGGCCTGAGCCGTGGATGCGATAGTCTTCGTCGGTGAGGTTCTCTGCGCCACAGCTGAGGTCGAGGTGTTCGTTGACCTTCCATCCGGCATAGAGTGATGCGACGAGATAGCCGGGTGTGCCGTTGGTGGGAATGCGTTCTTTGTCGGCTGCTTGGTCAGCATCGCTGGTGCGATCCTCGGTATCAGCGCCGAAGATGCGGCCTTCGATCCAGTATTTAGAATCCGGGTGCGTCCAACGCAGTGCGATTGAGCCGGTGAGCGGTAGAAGGTATTTCATGTATTTTTCGACTAAGGGTCCATCGATGTAAGATGGAGCTTCGACTTCACCTTCCTGCCATGAGCTAAAGCCGCTAAGA
Source organism: Verrucomicrobiota bacterium (assembly GCA_046308575.1). Classification (GTDB taxonomy): domain Bacteria; phylum Verrucomicrobiota; class Verrucomicrobiia; order Verrucomicrobiales; family Akkermansiaceae; genus Luteolibacter. Next base: position 3,382 of record JBKDYW010000128.1, on the reverse strand, counting down.
GTCCATTGCGGGTGGAAGCGCCATGCACCTTCGACTTCGACGCCGTGAATGTAGCCATCGGCGGCGTTCTGATTGACGGTGTTTTTGTCATCCGGTTTGGTGATCGGCACCGGAGTGATCATTTGATCGACTTCCGTGTGGAAGAGCGAAACATCGAGCGAGGTAGTGTCGGTGTGGTGATGGGTGCCAATTTCCCAGGTGAGGAATTCCTCCGGTTCGAGTGAGGTCGAGCCTGCGGCGGCCGAGCCGGAATTTGAGACGATGTTGCCGGTCAGGTCGTTGAGGTTGGGCGCACGAAATGCCTCGGATGCTCCGGCGTAAACACTCCATTGATCATCGATTTTGTACAGAGGGCGCAGTGAGCCGACGAGCGAGTCCCAGTCGGCGGATGCGCTGGGTTGCTGTTTGCCTGCGCCATCATAATAGCGACCGAACGAGGCATCGGCATAGGTGTAGCGAAGTCCGCCGGTGATCTCGAGCGGCTCGGTGGCCTGCCATTCATACTGGCTGTAAATGCCGAGCAGGTCGTAATTTGAGTCATCGCCGAAAGGCAGGAGCTCGGAGTACTTGGTGCCGGCCTGGTTGTTCTTGCTTCCGGACGAGTCGATCGAATCGTGGTAGTAGTCCAATCCATAAACCAGATTGCCTGGGCCGATTTTTGATTCGAGCATCAGGTCGATGCCGGTGGTATCGAGGTCGATGTTGGATTCTCGCAGCGAGTCTTCCTTCGGATTGCGATTTTGAAACTCCGAGTCGGCAGAGGTCTGGTAGGAAAGCGTGGCATTCCAGCGTTGGATGGTGGCGTTGTTGTCTGCGTTTTCACCGCTGTATCGCAGGTAGCTGAGGCTTCTTTCCTGGTCGTAGGTGTTGCTGGTCCACTCGCCTTTGGTGGCGACATGGCTGCCGTGGGTCCAACCGGGATTGTTGCGCGTGCGGTGCCAGCGCGAGATTTCATCCTGGTTAACTTGGCTGTGATAAAAGGTGAGTGTCGCATCAGGCGTGACTGCCCAATCCGCGCGCAGGTCGAGATTCTGTTCCGGGTAGCCGGTACCGTGCATGCGTCCGACCGATGAGTCTTCGATGTCGCCGAAGTCTTTCGCGGAGAGCCCGAGCATGACGCCGAATTTCCCGCCGATGCCGGTTTCTGTTTCAAGTCGTCCGATGTGACTTCCTTGTCTATTGGCGCGAAACTCGTAGCTGGTGGATCCGGCTTGGTAAAATTGACCTTCTGCGCGGTTTTTGAAATCCGATGATTTGGTTAAGGCGTTGAGTGTGCCGCCGATCGCATCGGAGCCGTAGAGTACGGAGCCTTGGTTTTTGATCAACTCGAGGTGGTCGAGAGAAAGTGCGTCGACGGTGTTCCAGTATTGGACTGCGCCGCTGCGCCATGAGGAGTTGTTGAGGCGAACGCCGTCGACGAGCAGAAGGTTTTGGCGGCCGGTGAAGCCGCGGATGATCGGTGAGCCGTGACCGTGCGCGGTTTTTTGGACAAATACGCCAGGGGTGTATTGGAGTGCCTCTGGTAAGGTGCGGCGGCTGGTTTCGCGGATAAAATCGGCGTCGATGGTCGCCGTCGAGTAGGCTGTGTCACTGGCGCTGCGATTCGTGCGGGTGGCAGAGACGACCAGCGGGTCGAGCAGGTTTTGGGCGAGTGCCGGGGCGGCGGTAAGGAGAATGAGTGGGGTGATGGGTGATTTCATGAAAAGGTCGCCGATGGCGTGCGGGGAAATATGTTGTCGTGCTTGATTTCGACAAGATTTCAGGGTGGATAAATTTTGACCAATGGTCCTCAAATCGGGCTGGGAAATGGCCCATTGGAAATTGATTTCTCGACCTTTCGCAGCGATTTAGGCATTTTCCCGCTGCTTCGGAGAATGGATAAAAATCAACCATCTGTCGTTCGCGGTAAGTCGCTCGTCTTCTGGTTCGCAGCCGGAATGGGGGTGTTTTTCTTGCTGGGGTCGATGGTTTTGGTGGCGGTGTTTCATCGCATGACCCAGGTCGAGGAGGCGGTGGCGTTTGAGGCCTTGGGCCGGGCGAACGCGAATTTTTTGGATCAGACCCCTCTGCCGCAGAGTGACCGGATGGCGGCGCAGTTGGGACAGATCATGGGCGCGAGGGTGCGCTTTTCCAAAGTGGCTGAGCTGGCGGGCGATGAGCCTGCCGACGGCAAGGCGCGTTGGCGCGATGAGGCATTGCGGGTTGGGTTTCCGTTGCGCGGTGGCGGGCAGGTTTGGTTTGAGCGCATGGGTGGTGGATCGGTGCAGCGTCCGGTGTGGCGGCGCATGGATGCCTGGGTGGTGTTGGGGTTGTTCTGGGGATTTGGTCTGGCGTTTGCGTGGTGGATTGGTCGAAGGGTGACAAGGCCCTTGGAAAAATTGGCGGCATCGGTGTCCCGTGTGGGTGGTGATGTGCCGCTTGATGGATTGCCGGTCGGGCGGGCGGATGAGATTGGGCAGTTGGCGCGGGCGATGGTCGACACGCATGAGTCGTTGCGCGATGAGCGTGAGCGTCGGAAATTTGCCGAGCGCATGGCTTTGCTTGGGCGCATGGCAACGAGTCTGGCGCATGAGGTTCGCAATCCCGTGTCGGCGATCCGGTTGCATGCGGAGTTGCTCGATGGGGCGTCGGCCGATGAGGTGCGGGTATCGGGAAATTTGATTGCGAGCGAAGCGGCGAGGATCGAGGGCTTGGTGTCGCAGTGGATGCGCTATGCGAGACCCGAGGCGATGGCGAAGAGCGAATTTGATGTGGTGGCATTGTTGCGTGAGGCAACACTCATCATTGGTCCGCAAGCGACGCATGCGAAGGTCGTGCTGCGCGAGGTGGATTTTCCTGCGGTTGGTATCTCATTGATCGGTGACCGTGCGCGGATGCTTCAGGTCTTGCAGAATTTGTTGATCAATGCCGTTCAGAGCATGCCGCATGGAGGCGAGGTGCGGATGCGGGTGGATGCTGCGGGGCTTGAGATTGCTGACGATGGGCCCGGCTTTAGTGCCGCGGTGCTCGCGCGTGTTGGTGAGCCTTTTTATTCCGAGCGCGAGGGTGGAATGGGCCTTGGTTTGGCGGTGTCGAGGGAAATTATCGAAGCGCACGGTTGGCGTATCGAGCTCATCAATCGCAGTGGTGCGGTGGTGAAAATTCATTGGGCGAAGGAAATTTGAATCATGGCGGCGGCATCGATATTGATCATTGAAGACGAACATGCATTGGGTGCGGCGCTGTCCTTGGCGGTGCGGCGCATGGGTCATTTGCCGACGCTGGTGGCAAGTGGCGGTGCAGGGCTTGAGGCTTTGCGGCGCGAGCGATTCGACGCGCTGGTGCTCGACATCGGATTGCCCGACATGAGCGGACTTGCAGTGCTTGAGCGTTTGCGTGCGGA
>JBKDYW010000127.1:0-5960 GCA_046308575.1 Verrucomicrobiota bacterium | reverse complement strand
AGGTCGATCGAATTCAACTCCGCAAGGTTGAGCGTATAAAAGTCCGGATCCGCCTTGTTGCTGAGCTTGTCGATCGAGTTCTCGACGAAATTTTCGTTGCGCACCTTGATCTCCAAAACAGGCAGAGCCGAATGAACCATCACCACTTCGCCGAGCGGCTTGCACAATTTCGTTAATTCATCCATCGGCGTGGTGATGCCCGTGACGACCATGAGGAAATCACCGCCACCACGCGGGTAGTAGTGCGATTGCGGATCAGCACCAGTGACGCGCAGCACATAGTCCCGGATGAGAAAGCGGTTCTGCTCGCGGAGGTCCCTGAGCCAGAGCCCCACCGCATTGCGCGTCGAGCCATCGGCCTTGAGCCTCGCGATCTCCTCCTCCAGCGGTTGCGTGCCAAGACGGTTTCTCAACTCGACCAGATCCGGCGCCTCTTCGATTTTCTTGGGCTCCTCAACCTCAACCTTCTTCACCACAATCCCCTCACCCAGCGGCGTCGAGCCACCCTTTAAAAACAGGGGCAGTGAAACAAGCGCGAGCGTGCACAGCATGCCAATCGCCAAAAACTTTTTGCGAGCCAAAGGGTTGGCATACATCAACAAGGCAGTACCAAGCACACCAGCAAAGCCACCCATCACCATTCGGTTGGGCGTCACCATTCCATCAAGGACACCGCCGCGCGATGCTCCAAAAACCAACAACATGCCAATAAACAACATCGCCCCAACACCCATCATGCCCGCTATGATCCGCTGCGGTGCTGATGGCTCAAACAGGGATGCGTCCGGCATATTGTCGTAATGCAGGTGAGTAAAGCTGCCAGCGGTGGGAGCATTGGCAATCGGGACCCGCTGAAAGAAATCCAGCCGCTTGTCATTTCTCTCGCCGGGATAAACCTTGCGCCCGCGGATGATCACATCCTCGGTGATCCGAAAGCGGTTTTCACACGCGCCACACTCAACCGGGCGACCCACCAAGTCATCACTGACCCTGAATCGCTGACCGCACGAAGGGCAGCGGATCAGAATCACAGGTTCGGATGAACTTTGGGCCGGCATTGTCAAGACGCCTAAATATGTGTCGCAAATTTTTCGAATGCAACCCCAACCGCGTGCCAATTCACTTACTTCGGCAGGTGCTCCGTGCAGTACTCTTGACCATCCGCCCCGACTCGGAACTCAAGCGTGGGGTCGCTCACATCCGTGCGCTGACATTTCGCGCAGGCGTGAAAAGCGGCCACTTTTTCGGTGCTTGCCCGCCTCAAAACCGCCTGCAGCGACCCGCCCGCACCGCTTTGCAGCTTCCCCCTGAGCGCGGGAATCCCCGCAAAGATCAAATACCCGGCATAACCAAGTAGAAGAAACGGGAGCATCCTCCAGTCGCGAATCACCGCTAGCACCCAGATTCCGGCATTCAACCATGCCAAAAATCGAACCTGTACCGGCAGGATGAAAAACAGCAGGAACTCGACCTTCGGAAACAGCGTCGCAAACGCAAAAAACGCCGCACCATAAATCAAAGTACCCGACTCCGGCATCAAGGAGGGAAACAAAAAATTGGCAAGGATCAGCCCCAGAAAACCGATCAAATGAAACAGCGTCGTGCGAAAAACACCCCACGCCTCCTCCAGCGCATCACTCATCATGAATGCAACCATGATGAAAAACAAAGTCGCCAAAATCCCAAAGACCCCCGACCCGATCGAACCTGAAGAGGCAATCAAAAAGGTCACCGCCCGCCAAACCTCCCCCGCCATAATCCGGCCAAGGTCAAATTCCAGCAATTTCCCCAAATCCGGCCGGAACCACTGCAACACATAAACAATGCCATGAAAAATCGCATAAAACCGCAGCAAACCCGGAAATGCCAACCACCCAAAGCGTTTTTCCAAACGATCCAAAAGAGTCATGCGGGGAGCCTTGCAAGCAGTCATCGCCCTGACAAGCACGGCAACGCCACTTGCAAAGAATCCCCCACCCGATGCCCGATTGACAGACCCCGCGCCCCCTCGCAGTCTTCGCGTGAACGATGTCCGACCTCCACCATTCGCCGCTCGAATCCGCCCATCTCTCCCTCGGCGCCCGGATGGTGCCCTTCGCAGGGTGGAACATGCCCGTGCAATACAGCTCGATCATCGATGAGCACCAGGCGGTCCGCCAAAAGGTTGGCATCTTCGACATTTCTCACATGGGCCAGGTGTTCGTCAGCGGCCCCGGCGCGCTTGATCAACTCAACCGTCTGCTCACCAACGACCTCGCACGACTCGCAGTCGGCGAAGGCCAGTACACGATCATGCTCAACGAAAATGGCGGCGTGATCGATGACCTCATCGCCTATCGCAGCGCGGCCGATGAGTATTTCCTGGTGATCAATGCCTCGAAGACCAATGAAGATGTCGCGTGGCTCGCCAGCCACCTCTCGGATGGCGCGACGATGCTCAACGAAAGTGAAAAATGGGCCGGCATGGCAATCCAAGGACCTCAAGCCGCGCAAGTATTTGAACGCGTGTTTCCCGCTGAAAGCCTCCCTCCGCGCAATGGCATCGCCACCATCGCAGGTGGAGCGATCGTTTGCCGCACCGGCTACACGGGCGAAGATGGATTCGAGTTCTTCTGCCCGGCCGCCGATGGCATCGCGTTCTGGGAAAAATTCATCGCCGCCAGTGCCGCGCCCTGCGGGCTCGGCGCACGCGACACGCTCCGCCTCGAAATGGGCTTCCCTCTCAATGGCAATGACCTCGCACCCAATCGCACCCCGATCGAAGCCGGCCTCGGGTTCTTTTGCGATTTGCAAAAATCCGCCTTCACAGGACGCGACATCCTCGCCCAACAAAAAACCGATGGTCCGGAACTGAAACTCACTGCGATCCGCTGCACCGAAAAATCCCCGCCGCCGCGCGCCCACTACCCAGTGCTCGACTCCGAAGGCCGCACGATCGGCGAACTCTCGAGCGGCGCCCTCTCGCCGAGCCTCTCGATCGGCATAGGCATGGCCTACCTGCCCGCCGAATATTCGAAACTTGGCACCCGCCTCCAAATCCAGGTCCGCGAACGCACATTCCCCGCCGAGGTGGTGAAAAAACCTTTCTACCGGCCCACCCCCACCGCTTAACTATCCCTGTCTGATTTCAAAATTCTAACACCACGCACACCCACCATCCCATGAACATCCCCACCGATCTCCGCTACTGCGCCTCTCACGAATGGATCCGCCTCGAAGGCGACATTGCGACCGTGGGCATCTCCGATCACGCCCAAGCCGAACTCACCGATGTGGTCTTTGTCGAACTCCCCAGCATCGGCCGCAAAGTCGACGCCGGCGATCCGACCGCGGTGGTGGAATCCGTGAAGGCTGCCTCCGACATCTACGCGCCGATCGGCGGCGAAGTGATCGAAGCCAACGAGTCTGTCGAAGCCGACCCATCGCTCGTCAACACCGACCCCTACGGCAAAGGCTGGATCTTCAAACTTCGCGTCAAGGATCCCGCCGACGCGGCACGCCTGATGGATGCCTCGGCCTATCAAAGCCACATCGCTTAAAAGCAAAAGGCCCCATCCGTCCGCCACTTTGATGAAAGTGACCAAAACACCAAAGTGCTTCGTGGGCGGTGCTTTCATCCGATCCGAAAGCGGACGCGTCACTGCGATCCACGATCGCTCGGGCGCCTTCTTCGCAAACATTCCGCTTTGCTCCAAAAAAGACCTGCGCAATGCCGTGGAGGCCGCGGCAAAAGGCGGCGCCACATGGTCAAAACGCTCGCCCTACAACCGCGCGCAAATTCTCTATCGCCTCGCCGAAATGCTCGAGGCACGCTCTGCGGAAATGACCGAGGCCATCAGCCTAACCCACACCGATGCGAAATCCGCCGCGCATGAAGTCCGCGCCACGATCGATCGCATCGTCCACTTCGCCGGCTGGGCCGACAAATACGAGCAGGTCCTCGGCACGGTGAATCCGGTGGCCTCTTCGCATTTCAATTTCACCATCACCGAGCCCGTCGGCATCGTTGGCATCATCGCACCGCCAAAAAATCCGCTGCTCGCACTGGTCACGCTGACCCTCCACGCGATCACTGCCGCAAATTCGGTCGTGGCCCTTGCCTCATCATCCCACGCCTACCCGGCTATACTGCTCGGCGAAATGCTCGCCACCTCCGACCTCCCGGCCGGCGTGGTGAATCTCCTCACCGGCGATGCCACCGAGCTTGCACCGACCTTTGCCACTCACGAACACATTCGCGCAATCGCCGCGGCGGTCGATCCATCCACTGCCAAAACTCTCGAGCAAGGCGCGGCGGCCAGCGTCAAACGCGTGCGCATCACCGCGCCCAACGCCGATTGGTTCGACGCCGCATTCGACAGCGCATGGCAACTGCGCGATTTCACCGAAGCTAAAACCGTCTGGCACCCGATCGGCAGCTAGGTCAAAAACGCTGACACAAAAGTAAAACTCACCATCATGGGCATAGCCGATCGCGACTACCACCGCTCACCGCAAGGCGGATTCCTATACAACCTCACCCCGGTGGTGAAATGGTTGCTGATCTCCAACATCGCGATCTTCCTGCTCGATTACCTACTCATCCCCTTCGTTCTCGATTCGAACATCGACGGAGAAAAAAAACCCAAACTCCTCGACTGGGGCGCGTTCTCAATCGAATCCGCCGTCCAGCACTTCCAAGTTTGGCGCTTCATCAGCTTCCAGTTTCTCCACGGCAGCCTCGGCCACCTGCTCTTCAATGCGCTGGGCATCTTCTTCTTTGGCCCATGGATGGAACGCTGGTGGGGCTCACAACGCTTTCTGATTTTTTACCTCATCTGCGGCATCGGCGGCGCGGCGTTCTTCTCGCTGCTCACACTGACCGGTATCGTGCCCGCCGATTCGCAATCCATCCTCGTCGGCGCCTCGGCCGGCATCTACGGGATCTTCATCGGCGTCGCGATCACCGCCCCGAACCTGCGCGTTTCATTGCTCTTCCCACCGATCGAACTCTCAATGCGCCAACTCGCCATCGTCTTGCTCGCGATCTCGGTCGGTTCGATCATCCTCAAACTCGGCGGCAACGAAGGCGGCGAAGCCGGCCACCTCGGTGGTGCCATCATCGGCGCCATCCTCATGCGCTGGCCGCAATTTCTCTCCGGTCGCCATGCCTCCGGCGCACCACGCCGAAACACTCCGGCCGAAAGAAAAATCCAACCCCGCACCTCCATCGACCTCCAAAGGGATTCCGAGGTCGACCTCATCCTCGACAAAATTTCACTCCAAGGTTTCCAAAGCCTCACCGACCGCGAACGCGAAGTATTGCGCAATGCCGCCAAACAACGATCCAACGACTCATGACCGATGCCGAAATGATCCACTGCCCGGAGAATGACCGGCAAATCGACCGCCTCCGTGCCATCATGCACCGCCTCCGCGCACCCGGCGGCTGCCCCTGGGATGCGGAGCAAACGCATGCCTCGCTCATCCCGAACCTGATCGAAGAAGCCTACGAAACAATCGACGCCATCCAGCGCGAGGACCACGAACACTTACTGGAAGAACTCGGCGACCTGCTCCTGCAAGTGGTCTTCCACAGCGAACTCGCCGAGGAAGCTGGACGCCACACACTCGACGATGTCGCACGCGGAATTTCCGACAAACTCGTGCGCCGTCACCCGCATGTCTTCGCCCAAAGCGACGCAACTACGACGGATGCCGTACTTCAGCAATGGGACGCCATCAAACGCGGTGAAAAAGGCCATGAGGAAAAACCCTTCCTCCACGGCACCGGCAAAGGCCTGCCCGCCATCTTGCGCGCCGCCAAGCTGCAGAAAAAAGCCGCCAAAGTCGGCTTCGACTGGCCCGATGAACATGGCATCATCGCCAAAATCCGCGAAGAACTCGCCGAACTCGAAAGCGCCCACTCACACGGCAACACCACACACATCGACGAAGAACTCGGCGACCTGCTCTTCTCC
>JBKDYW010000126.1:0-3754 GCA_046308575.1 Verrucomicrobiota bacterium | reverse complement strand
CGTATTCCTTTAATAAAAAAGGAACCGTATTCCAAATTGACCTTGGCAAAGCCCTTTATCAGGAACTTCGCCGTTTCCGCGCGCCTTTCTACAAAAGCGCGCAGCGCACAATTCAATCTTTCTTCTCTTCCTGGTGAACATCGCCACGATCTTTTCCAAACCCGTTGCCGGATCCTTCAAAACCACCGCCTGTCACCAAGCCACACTGTCAAAGAACATATTCGAGGGGACTAAAAAGCCGATCGGGTGTTTGTGCACCACGATCGACGTTCTGTCTCTCGGCCGCCCTCCGTTGTGGCGGCCCGCGAAGCTATCTTCCCCACCCCCCACCCGTCAATACCTTTCTAGAAAAAATTTTAATGGCTCCAAAACACTGTTTTTAAAGGGTTAGAGTGGGATCTTTGAGTCGCAGGACAAAAAATTTTTGCACAAATGCTTCCACGGATTGGCGAGTGCGGCGCGTTTTCGTCTTGGAGACATGGCGAAGCGCCGCGAAGCTGACAGCGATGCCGCAACTGATCCAAGTAGAGCCCATCGCCATGCTGCCAACCCAAGCCGGATGCGCGGCATTTTTGGGCGACGGTAAAAAAACAGCCCTCATCTACATCGATCCCGCAGTTGGCGCGTCAATCAATCTCGCGCTCGCAGGTCACCAAGCCGCGCGGCCGCTCACGCACGATCTTTATCAACTCACGCTTCAGGCATTCGGCGCGAAGATTCTGCGTGCGGTGATTGTCGATCTTGTTAAGGAGGTTTTTCACGCGCGACTGATCCTTGAAGCCGAAAACGAGATCATGGAGCGCAAGATCATCGAGCTCGATGCCCGGCCCTCGGATTGCATTGCGCTGACAGTCCGCTGCGGCGCGCCGCTTTATGTGGAGGCAGGGCTGTGGCATCGCCTCAAGGACATGAGTGCCGAGCTTGCATCCCTTCAGGCAGCTCAAAACGAGAAAGAAGCCTGAATCTGCCTTTTTTAAGGTATTCAATCGCTCTTGCGGCTTGGTCGTGAGATGTTAGCTTCCCCACACATGTCCCAGCACACATTGGCCGCACTGCCAGAATACTTGAGTGAGGAGATCCTTCTCAACCCGAACAAGCGCCGTTTTCCTGCATTCGATCTCAAGCGATTGCTAGGGACCGTTTTTGCACCGACCGAAGGTTGCCGCGTTTGCATTCTGATCGATTTCGATGAACCCCCGGCACTCATCAAGGACTTCGCGTTTCTAAAACACGAAGGTTTTTCGGTGCAAAAAAATGCACACAAGCATTTCTATCTGGGTCTGCGCGATGGCGCGATGAAGGCCCTTGGCATGAGCGGTGGGGAAATGTTTGCCTATCGTTGCACCCATGGATCGAATCTCGATCTGGCCGACGATGTGTGGGACACCGCGGGGAATCATCTTTCGCTCGAGCGCGACATCTATCCGAAATACGATCTCATTCTGTGCATCTCGACCTATTCTGCGACTGCTCCATTGACGGCCAAGTGCAAGCAATACGGCTTCCGCGGCGCGACGTTGCACGGGCTCAACGATGTGATTCTCAACTCCGGCCTTGCGGTCGATTATCATGAAGTCTCCGCCGACGCGGAAAAACTTCGCTTGGCTCTCACTCGCGCCGACGCGATCGAAATCGACTTCGCGCTTGAGGACGGACGCGTGCTCACCGCATGGCTCGGTCTCGATGGCCAAGAAGCGCAAAAGTCACACGGCCTGTGCCTCGGAAAATCTCCCGACATCGCCAATCTCCCAGCCGGCGAGGTTTACTTCGTGCCAAGCGATGCGCGCGGCCAATTTCCCATGAAATACGAGGACGGCACGCTCGGTGTGCTCGAAGTCGAAAACCGCTGCATCATTCACTCTACGCTGATCTCCGGAAACCAATCCACCATCGACACGCACAATGCACGACTGAAGGATGATCCGATGACCGGCACGCTTGGCGAACTTGGTTTCGGCACGCAGGTGCTGCCGGTATCGGGTGCGGACATTCAGGACGAAAAGGTGCTCGGCACCTGTCACCTTGCGACCGGCCGCGATGATCATCTTGGCGGCGACATCCTGCCATCGATGTTCAAAAAACACGAAAACTCAACGCACGACGACATCCTCTTCGCGCCACACAAGACCCCGAACTTTAACATCCGCCAGGTGCGCATGATTCGCGGCGCGCAGCGTGAGGTGCTCATCGAAAACTTCCGCCCCGCACGCTATCTCATGGAGGCGCTCGCAAATCATGGCTGAGGCGCGAGCCCATCCGCATCAGGAGAATCCATCCGCGGATCCGGCAACATGAACTACCGCGAAGCCATCGAGTGGTTGTTCTCCACGCAGACCTTCGGCATTAAGCTCGGTCTCGACAACGCGCGCCAGCTGCTTAAGGAGTTCCTCGCCTATCCCGCGCACGGCGTGAAGGTGATCCATGTCGCGGGCACCAACGGCAAGGGCAGCACTTGTGCGATGATCGACAGCATTGCGCGATCATGCGGCCGCCGCAGCGGACTTTTCACCTCACCGCACCTCATTGATTTTCGCGAGCGCATCAAGGTCTCAGGTCGTGAAATTCCAGAGGAAACATGTGCCGCGATGCTCGAAGAGCTGCGCGGGATCTGCGAGAAAATGGAGACGCATCCGACTTTTTTCGAGATCACGCTCGCGTTGGCGATGCGTTGGTTTCGCGAATCCGGATGCGAGATCATCGTGCTTGAGACTGGCATGGGCGGCAGGCTTGATGCCACCACCGCGGTGCCTGCGGATGTGTGCGTGATCACGCCGATCGGCCTCGACCACATGGAATGGCTTGGCAACACGCTTGGCGCCATCGCAGCGGAAAAGGCGGGCATTTTCATCGAAGGAAAACCGGCACTTTCATCACTACAGGAGGAAGAAGCGCGCATCGTTCTGGAAAAAGAGGCGAATGAAAAACGCACGCCGTTGGAATTCATCACCGAGCCGCTGGGCGGATACGGCATCGCACTGGCCGGCGAACATCAGCGCTGGAATGCGGCACTCGCCGTTGCCGCCTTGCACCGTGCTGGGCTCCCGCTCAACACCGATGTCCTGCGCCATGGCCTTGCCTCGGTATCGTGGCCTGGGCGCTTCGAAAAAATCACGCCCGATGTGATCCTCGACGGCGCCCACAATCCGCATTCGGCGGAGTCGCTTGCCAAGACATGGCACAGCGAATTTTCAGGAAAAAAAGCCTCGCTCGTCTTTAGCGCGGTCACCGCAAAGGACATCGCAGGCGTTCTCAAAATTCTTTGCCCGCTCGCGTCGAAAATTTTCATCTGCCCGATCAACTCTCCGCGTGCGGCACCGGTCGGCGATTTGATGGCATGCCTGCCACCTAATGCGCCTGATCACGAGACATTCGCCGATTTCGAATCCGCCTACCACGCCGCGCGCAAACATGGCACGCCAGTGCTTGTCGCGGGATCGCTCTACCTTGTAGGCGAAGCCCGCGCTTTTTTCACCAAGGCCACATTTCAACCAAGTAGCCAGTGAGCGAAGTTGATCACTCGACAGTTAACGCCCTCGAGGCCGAAAGAGCGAAATTTTCCGGGTCGTACATCGACTCGACTTTTGCCGGTGGCGCGATGGCCTTGCCGGCAAGCGTGCAGCGCACAAGATAGCTCACCGTGTAGGTGCCTTTTTTCGGAATGTGATCGAGGAAAAACACCGTGCGGTCGCCGCGCATTTCCGAGTGGCTGATACGCCAATCATTTTCGTCGCTTGCGGCGCTGTTGCCAGATGAT
>JBKDYW010000125.1:0-52278 GCA_046308575.1 Verrucomicrobiota bacterium | reverse complement strand
ATCGACAAGCCCGATGCTTCCCTTTGTTCCATCTTCTTTGGTGAAAGCAAAAGTTTGTGACAGCCGATCCACACTCTTGGTGCGACGGCCGAAGAGGTTCTGATTGGCGGCACCGCTGAGGTGAGGCTCGAGGGTGATGCGTGGCTCGAGATTCAGCGGCTTCGTTTGGGTGGTGGCGGCATTTTTTTTCGCTTCTTCAAAGCCCTCCTTCGAACTGAGCAAATGATAAAGCGGCGCCGCCGTGTCGGGCTCTGGAGTTTGCCTGATGAAAAGATCCATCGGTTGCTCGGTGAAATTTTTCCAGCGCGTCGCTTCGATCTCCACCACCTGCGGGTCGCGCAGACCAAGCCAGAGAAGATTTGCCGAAACCGGTGCGGGAGCGGCAGCCCCAAAGGTGATGCCAACCTTGTTGATGAATTTTGCGCCAGGCAGCGGCAACACAAACTGATCGGTGTGACCAACCTCACATACGAAATCCTTGGTCATCGGACCCGCATCGGTATCGGCCTTGAGCGTGACCTTTGATCCTTTGGGAAGACCAGCGCTCAACACAAGTTGCGAGTATGATCCCAGCGCCACGCCGCTTCCGGCATAAACGCGTTCTATCGTAGGTCCTTCACCGGCGCCTGCCGCCTTCCATTTCAAGTTAACCATGCTCCATTGCTGAGTCGCTTCGGCCTTTGGATTCTCGCTTGCGATCCTCCACTTCGACCATGCACCAAGGTGGCGATCCCAAAAAGCTTCAATGATCGCATCGCCACCGGAAACGGGAACGATGCGCGCATCGGTCGGAGTCGGTGGCTCTGTTGATGCTGGCGCAGTCACTGCCGCGGGCTCGGTCGTCTCGACCGATTCGACGGTGTAGGTGTCCGATTTCTTGCACGATGAGCTGAGCACCACGGTGGCAATCGTGGCGACGAGGATGGAAAAATTCCGGTATGAGCTTTTCATTTGAATGATGGCGAATGTTAGACCCTTGCAAGCGCCACCTGTCGAGACAAAGCGGCCTCCTAGAGCAGTTCGCTAAAAGGTGTAGCCGGTGGAGCGAGAAGATTTTGGCCAGGCTTCTTTCTTGCTCCGCCTTCGCTCTGCGTGCGGTGGGACAAGTCGGTCTTGGATCTTAAAAAGAGACGGATGATCGCTCGACGATTTTGAGTGGCATTTCCTTGCGGGTCGCGGAGAGGCGACCGCTGAATTTGAGTTTGTCGACCAACATGCGGGCGGATTCGCGACCCATGAGCATCTTCTCGACGGCCAAGGTGGTGAGTGGTGGCGAGGAGTAGGCCGATACGACAATGTTGTCGAAGCCCATGACCGAGATGTCTTCCGGCACGCGGCATCCCGCTTCCTGGAGTGCCTTCATGGCGTGCATGGCCAGGTGATCGTTGACGCAGAAAATTGCATCCGGACGCTGATCGCCCGCGAGGATCTCCAACGCTGCGCGGCCACCGCCGTCGCTCCATGCGTTGCCTTTGAATACCGGAACCCAGATGTCGGCATCGAACTGCTCGGAGATCCATGACTGGAATCCATCGATGCGTTGTTGGAAGTTTGGGTTGGGCCTGTCGCCGCTGATCAATGCGAAGGAGCGATGACCGCGTTCCCAAAGGTATTGAGCCGCTTGGCGGCCACCCTCGAAATTCGCGCTCACCACTGCGGGAAGCCCCATGGGTGCCTCATCGACCACCACCAATTTCCGGCAGGCCTTGTAAAGATGCTTGAGCCAGCGTTCGTCGGAGGTGCCCAGCACGATCAACCCTTCGACAAAGCCATCGGCAAAAATCGAAGGCAGTTGGCAAGAAGCGATCTCGGCATTGCTGACGGATGCCAGAAGTACCTTGTAGCCGGCATCGAGCAACTCCGTCTCTACTCCTTCAATGACGCGCGAATAATAAAACTCACCGGCAAGGGAATGGCCGGGTTCCTGACGAAATAGCAACCCGACGATGCCGGTCTTGCGCGTGCGCATCGCCCGAGCGATCGCGTTGGGGCGATAGCCAACCTTATCAGCATATTCGTGCACACGCTTGCGGGTGGCGACGCTGTAACGCGAATCATCATGGTTGAGGATGTGGGACACGGTCCCGCAATCCAAACCAAGATGGGCAGCTATATCGCGTAGGGTGATCATAAAGAATGCTCAATTCGCTGAAGCAAAAAAAAACTCCGATCGTTTGTATCGTTGATAATCATTTTTTTGTCATCTCATCTCGGCTTTGCAGAGCGCCACGAGTTCGCTGAGGCTGCCGCTTGCGAGGCCGATGCTGGTATCGGCGCAGCCGTAATAGACGCGGATTTCATCTTGCTCCGGCAGGGCCACTGCGCCTGCGGGGAAAACGACATTGGGCACAATGCCGTTGAACTCATAAGGCTCGGAGGGAGAGAGAATGGCACTGCGGGTGAGGCCGATGATGCGCGTCGGGTCCTCGAGGTCCAAGAGCAAGGCGCCGATGCTGTAACGGTGGCCGGCGGCGGATCGGCTCACGCCGTGAATGATCACCAACCAGCCCTCAGCGGTTTTGATCGGCGGCGTAGGCCCGATCTTTGTGGTGGCCCAGTGGGTGAATCCCGGCTTGAGCAGTGGCTGGTGGTCTCCCCAGTGGAGCAAGTCGGGCGAGGATGAAACCCAGAGATTGCCCATTTCGTGATAATCATTCGGGCAGACTCGGTAGGGTCGGTCGAGTCGCATGTAGCGGCCTTTGATTTTTTCCGGGAAAAGGCAGGGCATGCGGTTGTCGGGCAGCGAAATGATACCGAGGTTTTCGCGGGTTTTGAAATCGGTGGTGCGCGAAAGAATCCCCATCGTCCCCCATGGGCCGCAACCGGGGTGGATGATGTAATAGGCACCGTCCAACTGCGTGATGCGATAGTCGATGCATTGCTCGGTCACGATGGAATAGGGAGCTTCCGTGGAGGGCTCGAACAGTGGATCCGGGTTGATGTCGAAGTGCACGCCATCATCGCTGGTGGCCACATGTCCGGTAAAAGCTGCGGGGCGACCGCGGAAGCTGCCGCTGTTGTGTTGAACCGGAAGCAGCAGGAGCACCTTGCCATTGTAAATCGTCTGGCCGGGATTGAAGATCGCAATGGAGCCAGGGAAATCCGATGGCTTGATCAGCGGGTTGGCCGCATGGCGCTTCAGTTGGTAAGGCGATGCTTGCAATGTGGATGATGTTTTTTTGTTCATTGGTTGATTCGATCGTTAGGAATGGGCTTTGGAGAAGTCGGTGGCAGTCGCCACATCGAAGGTGACAGGTCTTTCCACCCAGCGAAGCAATTGGACGAAAACCAGAATGGCCGCCGAGCTGAGGATTTTGGCACCGGCGAAGAAAAGAAGCTCGCGCTGCATGTCGAGCTCGCTGGTCCAGAAAATTTGCATCCAATAAATCGGAAACGCGACCAGGCTCTGAATGCCGAGCACCATGAGGATACCGTAGTGCGGAATGCCCATCCGCGGCTTGCCACCGGCCAGTAGCAGATCGACATCGCAGCGCACGGCACGGGCCAGACACAGCCACAGGTAGGTCAGCACCGCCATGGCGGGCACAAAACCCAGAAGATACCAGCGCGAGGCCTCGGCAAGACCATGCTGGTGCATGATGAACCAGAAAACCGGCGTCAGGAGCAGCGTCACTGCAAATCCCCAGGTGAAGAGATTCAAACCAATCCGTGTCAGGCGCGAACTCAGCAGCATCGGCTTGCCGGCTGGCACTTCCTCGCTTCCGTTCGGACTCCACGGAGCGGGTGCGCTAAAGTGTTCATCGCCGCCCATACGCATCCAGCGCCGATAAAGCATCACCTTGAATACGGCGGACAGGATGCTAAAGGGCCAGGCCCAAAGAAAGATGAGGCGGTAAAAGTGGTCCGTCCCCGGCCAGAGGGGTTTGAGGCAGTCGAGAAAAATCCCGGCGGCGAATCCGGCGGCGATGCTTGCCAAGGAGACGACCACGGCTCGCGCGGAGCATAATTGCGCATAGCGGGACTTCGGATAAATGCGCATCAGCGTGGTGAAGCTGCTCACTCCGAACATGGCGGTGCTGAAGGCCGCAGTGATCGTGGTGCCAAGCCCCAGCCAGAAAAACATGTGCCCAGGCAGCGTGACCGGCACCCACACCCAGTTGACGAAGCCGGTGACGGCCGAAAAAATCGCAAGATAAGTGAGAATGCGCATCGGATGCCAGCGGTCCACAAAGGTGGCCGCAAAGATGGTGGCAACGACGCCTGCGATTCCCCCAAAGCCTGCGAGCCAGCCGATCTGCTCCAGGTTCAATCCCATTTCCTTGTAGAAGAAAACCATGAACAAGGAACTGCCTGCAGCCATAACGGCGCAGGCGTGGTTGAGATAGCTCAGCCAATAGAAGCTGTGGGAGAAACTTTCCTTTCCGTAGTTTTTGATACCAGCGATCAATCCGCCTTTGTTCTCCTCCTCCTCGACCGGCGGATACTCCCCTTCCTTGACCCGCAGGCACATGAGGCCGACGACCACCAGGTAGAGCAGAGCCACACCGGTAAAAATCTCCCGCATGTGGGTCTCCGAATACTTGAAGATGAACATGCTGAAAAAGGCGCCCGCCGCCGTGCCGACGATGCGAAAGAGTCCCATGAAGCGACCGATGAACTCCGCAGGCACCGTATCGTTGAACAGGCAATGGAAAACCGAGCCCACGAACATGTCGAAGAAGCGGAATGCAAACATGAAAAAGCCCAGCAGAACAATCGTCACGGTCGCGGGCGCATAGCTCTGCAAAAACCCGATATTCGCATGCAGCCAGTGCGAAGTTTCCTCACTCCAACCAATCATGAACAAGCTGGCAGAGAGAAAAGGCAGGGTGAACAGGATGAAGGGAATCCGGCGGCCCCAACGACTGCGCAGGCGGTCGCTTTTGTAGCTGACCCACGGGCAAATGGTCATGTTCAAAATGCCCGGCAGTGTGCTCATGATGAGCCCGATGACCCAATTCGGAGCCTCCAGTTCCTTTAGCTTCAACGGCAGCACCGCCGGGACGACCACATCCACAAGCACGATGCAAAAGTCGCCCCAGAGCAACCATGCGAAGAGCGCGATGAGTGCCGGCTTGGTGTAGGTCAGGGTGCCTGCGGTATATTTACACTCCGTCATATTGGAAGGTCAGGGTAATGAAGCGGAGGCAGTCCTATCTTCTGATTACCAGCACGACGGCGTCATTGGCAGGGAGCGAATACATGTCGTTTTTTGGTAGAACACCATAGAGGGCCTTCTCGACTGACCAGCCCAGTTGGAGTGCCAACTTCGTGGTAGTGCGAACCGGGCTAAGGTTGATCAGCACAAGGACGCAACAATTTTCATCAACGGCATGCTCCGTTAAACTAATCAGTGGATGATCCTTGCTGGCGATATGTGCAGCCAGGCTAGCCCGACCAATATGCTCATAAATCCGCCAGGCAGGATATTTTTCCGGGAAGGGGAATAACCCTGGCGTTTCAGCGAGGTATTGCTCAAGGGGAGCCGCCAGGAAAAACACCTCGCCCTTGCCATATTCATGCCGTGCACAGGCAACACTACCATCCGCAAAATGACCAAACACATGCGCGCCGACTGATTCCAGATGAAATCGCACAGGAACATTCGCCTGTATCTCGTCCAGACCCGTGATGCCGGAGAACCGAATCGTTTCGAGCCCGCCCTGCCGTCTCGTGATAAGGCGCAACCCGGTTGCCTCTTCAAATCCACTAAGAATCACGCTATGGCTGGAAACGTAAAGGGTTGCTCCATCACGAACTTTATCGAGCAATGCCAGCCACTTGTGTTTGGGAATACAGTGCGATTCGGCCGCGTTGGGTAAAAGATAGACGCTTGAATCACGGAGCGGCTGATCGACAAATTGGAACTCCAAGGCCAGCCCCGCCTGGGTTGCCAGGATAAAGCTACTGTAAGCGGAAGCCCAAGTATCCTGGCCATGACTAAGAATGCACACAGCGTCGCGCTTTGCCGGCGGCAACGAAGCAAAGGGTAACGATTTAAGAAACTCCGAAAAGGCCTTGAGCGATTCGGCGGCAGGCTTGGGCGTGTAATCGCTAGACAGCAGGCCAAGTTCACACTCCAATGCATCCCAGTCGTAGGGTGCGTTAGGCAGATGTGCCTTATCATGGCCACACCACCAAAGCAGGCCCCGGTTGTCATGCGCCCAATTGGCAAACAAACAGGCCCGGGTGTAGTCGCCGGCGATTTTATCGCTGGAAACCATTGGGCCGAGTGTCCCGAATTCCGCCGGCACGCAGGGTGCATTACCGACATCGGCATAAAGCCGGCTCTCAGCGACGCTATGCAGGCAACTGCGGATCGTGTTCAGTGGATCGCGCGCGCAATGGGGTGTGAACAATGGGTAGGGGTGCGTCGTCAGCACGTCGGTTAATTCGCCCTGATCCTGAATCCGCCAAGGGGCACCTGCATCTGCCAGCAGGCCGTGCATGTCGGAGAGAATCGGGCGATTGGGGTCGGCTGCGCGGATTGCATTCGAGATCGTCGCCGTCCAGGTATAAGCCTCGTCCTGAGTCGCCCCGCCCATGACGTTGCACTCGTTGCCTAAACCCCACCCACTGATTGTTTGACATTCCCGAAAGCGTGCGACGAAGCATTTGATGAAGCGCAACTGCCAGCGGATGGCCATCGGGTCGGTCAGGACGTTCTTTCCTTCGAGCGCGGACGGAACGAATAGACGCCCGCTCATCCAGCCAGTGATGAGCGAAACGATGAGGGAAAAGCCGTGCCGCTCGGCGATTCGGACGAACTCCTCGAAATGCTGAATCGCCTCAGCACTCATTCCCGCCACTCCTAATGCGTCGTTGGATAAACTTTCCTCACCATGGCGGATTTCTTTCACGACCGGGCCGGGCCGATACAGCGCGTTAATGGGCTGAAAGTCAGGCCAGAGCGGGAAGACGCGAAGCACCTGCAAGCCGAGCCGACGGAGGTGTTCGAGATCTTGTTCCACGACGGACGGCTGCCACTCCGACCACATCCTCACGCCCGCATGCGACGCCCAGTAATTGCATCCGAGGACAAACGTCCCCGGTCCATCAAACAGACGGTGGGAGTTCTTTTTAGACATCTTCATGAAATGCGTCGGGGAGTATGAATAATGAAAAGAATGCAAGCAGGGACGCCAGGCCGAAGACCGGTGGAGCGCTGGGATATCGGAGCATGAGATTTCCCCTGTAGTTGACCACCGCGCCGGCCCCGCACTCGGCGAGGGCGGCATCGACATCGCGCAAAGGCCCTATGAGCAGGGCGCTGCGGTTGGTGAGATTAAGAGAAAATGGCATGGATGTGTTCAGGAGAGTGATGATATTTCGCATATTGTTTTTAGGGATTCAGCGCCTCGATCGCGGCCGCAATGCGTTCACGCAGGTCGGCGTAGTCAACCGGGTTCTGGTTGTATTTCAGCGTAGTGGAGTCATTTGGGATGAGATCCTCCATTTCCTTGAGAAGTTTCAGTGCCTTATTTGCCTTTGCGGTCTGCTCAGGCGAGGAGGTCGCATTGCCAAGGACCGCATCGGCGCGGTTTTTCAGGATGACAAAGTAGTCGTAATCCTCGATGCCCTCGCGCATCATCTCCCAACGGATCGAGGAACAGGGTTTGCCCTCGCCCGCGGGATTCGGATAGATCAAGTAGCCGTCGCCATCGATTTTGGATTCCTCCCAGGGATTGCCGCTGACCCAGTAGTTGATGCTCCAGATGAGGTAGGCGTCGAACTGGTAGCGCCAGGTGAACCAACCAACAAGCCGCGCGTTCAAAGTCGAGCGATTGGTCGTGTAAAACTCATTGTGATACCAGATCACCGATTGGCCGGCCTTTTTGGCATTTTCAACTTCCTCTTTATGTCCAATGGCGTGGTGATAGAGCGGACACCAAACATCAATATCGGTATAATCCGGGCTTGGACTGGTGGTCAGAAGATTGCGATATCCGGCTTTCTTTGAGATCGCATAGAACTGATTCACCATCTGCTTCTGCTCCGGCGTCTTCGCCCAGAGGAAGGGTTCATCGAAGATGTATTGCAACACATTGCCGAGGGTGCCTTTCTCCCGGTAGTGGTTTGCGGTGAGGTTCAGATAATCGCCATAGATGCGAGGAAACTCCGGGTCAGCCCGGCTGACCCCGGCATCAAACTTCTGGGCAGCCCAAGGCGTATCCTTCCAGTTCACAGCCATATTGTTTTTCTCGGCCGCTCCGCCCAGATAGAATGGGGACTTCGAGGTCGTGAAGGTATGAAAACCCAGCGACTTCGCATAATCCATCGTCGCATCGCTCTCGGCCAAGCTGGCGGGGTCGAGTGAGACCTTGCCGTCCTTAACCACCGGAATCGGGAAGATCTCGAAGTTGGTGACCCGTGCGCGATGAGCCGCCATATCCGGAAAATAATCACGCATCACCTCCAACCAAGGACGCTTGTCGTATAGGGCAATCGCGCGCGGCTTGACCTCCGCATTCAGGTTGAAGCTGGTAAGTTCTGGAAGAGCAAAATTCCGCACCTTCAGCTTGATGGGCATATCCACATTGAGCGGGCCGCCAATTTTGATCGAACCCGAATACTCGCCTGCTGGTGTGTCCTGCGGGACATGGACTGTGACCCAAAGCGAGCGACTGGCACCGGCCTTGAATGTGAAGCTTTTGTCCGACCGCAAAGGATCGGGGATCATTCCGGTGTGATCGATAAAATCCCACTGCTGTGGACGCTTGACCAATGCGACTTCGCGGATTTCGAGCTGAGCTTTGGGGATGACCGGTCTGCCGAAGAAATACCATGGTCGAGGTCCTTGCAGATCCGAGAAGGCAACCGTGATGTTTTCCAGATCCTTCAATGGCTGGAATGCGATCTGGAAGGATTCGTATTCTCCTTTGGCAGCGGAGAGTTCGATGCCGGGACTGGCCGCCCGCTCCGGAGGACGACTCCAGCCGAAAACTTTCTGCGAGGGATCCTCCGTCCAGATGACCGACTCGGGAAGAGTCGCCTGAAGACGCGCGTTCGCGGTGGTGCCATCACGCCAATCGCGCAGTTTCGCCAGGAACGCAAAGGCATCCTCGCCGTTGATGGTGAGCGAGAAATCGTCGAAGCTGAGCTTTCCGGTGTTGCCGGCGGCATCAATCATGATACGCACCCAACGACCGGCTTCAGGCTGCACCTTGGCTTTGACGCTGATCGGCGTCCAATCGAAGGTGCCGGTCGGAATCCTTTCCACACTGCTCACACGCGAACCGTGTTTCAGCTCGCTGTGCTGGGAAAATTCCAGGCCGACACGGCTTTGGTCCGCAGCATTAGCGTCCTCGCCTTTGACCCAGCCCTTCAACTCGATCTCGATTTCTTTCCCTTTGAAATAATTCCGCAGCGGGATGACCGGGAAACCGACCTCGCCCATGGTGAAGACGCGCCCTGCGGAATCACCGGTGATCTGCAAGGCTTTGCTGCCATCGCGACCCGCACCTTCGACCAAAGCGAATGGCGCAGAGGCTGTTTTCACTTCCTCGCGCTTCGGCAAAACAAGCGTCCGCTTGCCCTCGTTATCGGTAAGATTTCTTACCACCCAGCCAGCCGGCCAGTCTTTCCTACCCCCAAGGAGACTGACCCACGGGAGGCGCTGATCACGATTGAATCCAATGACATATTGAGTCTCTGGACCCGCCGCCTGCTCAAATGAGAGGTTCGCTTGGGCTGCCATCCGGGCGGCATCCGCCGCATCATCGGCTGGAGAAGCTTGGCAAGGAATCACGCTGATGCCTGCAGCACAAGTAAGTGCAAGCACATGGTTTGATATTGAATAGAATTTCATTGGGGTTGGTTTGAGGATTTTGATGATTCGAGAAGGTTGATTTGGGCAGATCGAAGCGATTAAGCCCTGAGCTAATTGCCTATAGCGCCAGAGTATTTCCAAAGAGATTTGTTAAGGTTGGATCTATTGGCCATTAATTCATTGTAAGAGGCCGGTGAAACCGAAAGATCGGTCCAAAGGACATGAATCATGTCATTGTGGCGAAAATACTCGCTCACAGGCCTATTGGCATCAGCCCCAAAGCTTGTCTCATAGACATAATCGTTGCCGAGCATGGGCTGATCGGTGACCAAGACAAATCGTCTCCCTTCGGGCAGTGAAACAAAGCGTGTTCTCCGGTCTCCTGTTGTTCCAGGGTAAGTGATTCGACCATTGATCGCATAGGATGTTCTTCCTGCTGTATTGATCTGATAGTTTTTCGCCTTGGGACACTGCCAATCTTTATTGCTGCGCAGGGTCGATATCGGCGACAGATTCAAGTGGGGTGCCAGCGCGTTCTGCCAGACACCGACAATTGGAGTGTCGTTGGTATCCCGGGCGAAACCCGGAACGATGTTGCCATTGTTATCATTGGCATACATCCTTATAGCGATTCCGATCTGACGCAGATTGTAGATGCATTTTGTATCCTTGCTCTTACTTATCCAACGAGAAGTCATAGGCCAAGCTAGCGCCGCCAGAATGGCGATGATGGCGATGACGACCAATAACTCCGTGAGAGTGAACCCTCGGCATCGGGAATGCGGTGAACTCAAAGTTAATTTCATTGGGGTTGGTTTGAGGATTTCGATGCTTAGAAGCATCAGGAATCGGAATGTCATGCATGATAGAACCCGGCTCACACGGTGACCGGGTTTTTGTAGAGATAGACTGTGCCGAGTTCGTCGAGCGCGCCGATGGCCAGTGTGCGACCATCGGGCGAGAGTGCAACGCAGCAGGGCTCGGTGTTGCCGGTGATGCCCGGCAAGCCGGGAACTCCCGCCAAGGTGCGACCAATCTCGCGCAGGCCGCCTTCGTCGTCGAAGTAAAAGACATGACCGAGATCCATCGTGTCGCCAGCTACACCGAATGCTCGCGTGCGGTCTGCATTGGTGACGATCTGATGCACCGGACCTTGAGGCCCGGTGGCGCCGAGGGCAAACACGCGTCCGCTCTCCAGATGCACCTTGGCGACCAAGCCGTCGAGCGTGCCGACAAGCACCCAACCGTCATTCCACTCCACCCAGCAGGAGGGCTTGGCGAGGAGTTGACGGCCTTGTCTTGCAGGCAAGATCGCAGAGGCCACGGAAGCGGGCAGTGATGCGAGACCCGAGACATCGGGTGCCGTCCATTCGGCTCCGGCGCCCGTTAGGGAGACAACATTTTCCAGTTTGCCGTCGCGGATGGCGACGCCCTGACGCAGCGCACCCGTGCGTCCACCGCACCAGGCCCGCAAGGTTCCATCGGAATCCCAACGCAAGGCCCGCACCGAGCCGTTGCCGCGCCCGAGACGCTCCCAGACACGAACGGCACCGACGGACTCCGAGTGAATGGTGCCATCGGACTCCTTCTCAATCTCCTGGCGCATCGCATACATCTCGGCAGCGAAGTGATGCAGTTTCTCGGCCTTTTTCTCGAACTGCGGGTCGGGGTGAATGGTGGGCGCATCGGCGAAGAGCATGTAGGGATGGACATCGTTTGCCACCACGCGGGGCAGATCCCAATCGCGCTCCACGGTCTTGAGGTCCACGGCCAAGACATGCGCCGGGTCCTCCATGTAGTTGGTGTCGGCAAAGTGGAGCACATCGTTTTTGGAATCCATCACCAACTCGCTCACGGTGCTGAGGACGCGGCCGGGACGACCCAGCAAGCCGGCTTTGCGAGGCTCGCCGCCAGCGGCGATATCCCAACGGCAGAGCATCACATGACTGCCGATGTTGGGGTTGTAGCTGTGGCTTAGGCCATACCAGAGGACGCCCTTGGAATCGAAGGCGATGCCCGCGCTTTGGCGAATGCATGTGACTGAGGTGGGGCGATACTCAGGTGGAACCAGACTCCCGATGCGTTCGATCTTTTTGGTCTTCGGATCCAAGGCAAAAAGGTCGTCGCTAAAGTGGAAGGTCATGTAGAGCCGTCCATCGGGTCCGTTGGCATGGAATGCCAGAACTCGCTGACCCTTGCTCGCGGGATTCGGGTCGGTGTCGGACACCACCACGCCAAGGTCCTCGATTTCACAGGTATCGGGATCCACGCGCCAGAGATGGCCGGAACGGCTGGAGGTGTAGATGAATCCCTCGGTGTCGCGAGCCAGCGCCCATGATGCCATCTCGGTGATTTGACCCAAATCGCGCAGCTCCTTGGTCGTGAGATCCATGCGCCAGAGATGACCTTTCAAAAAGGTGGTGAACCAGAGCGCGTGGTGGCGCGGCTCATAGACCGAGCCATAGATGCTGTCGCGCGGCACCGGGATACCCAGCGTGCGGACATCGCCGTTCTTGGGATCATAGACCAGCACATGAGATCCGGGGAATCCTTCCCACTGGTGCGAGTAGTAATTGCGGAACATCCAATGCTTGTGAACCGGCGACGGACTCGTCGTGTGCGTCGCCATGATGAGCCGCCCGTCCTTCATCGCATGCATCGAAGTGTGGATCTTGCTCGGCGGAATCTCGCGGGGCCCGATGAGGGTTTCCACTCCGGTGTCGAAGCAGAACTTCAGTTCGCCGGTCGCCGGAACATACTCATAAAGCTGGGCCGAGGCCGAACTCATGTATTCGTTGCAGAGAGAGGTAAACATCCGCCCGTCGGGCGTGCTGGTGAAATCCCAAATCGAGTTGTGGCTCGTCTTATACGGGAAATCGCTCACCCGCACCGCGCTTTGCGGGACGAGATCGAAAAGGTCAGACGGAAAATCTCCGACTTTCAGGTTCTGGTAAACGGAACGGTCAAGTGCAGGTATGTTTGTGGATTTGTTCATGAGATTATTTGTTAGTTGGAAAAGAGGCTGCGGAACCAATTCATGACTCCCCCGCTATCAGGTTGTTTTTCAGGCGAGTCTTCTGCGCGCATGTCCTTGGTAGAGACTCCACTCGCAGCAGCGAGCAAGTCATGGCGAGCTTGCCAATAGGAAGCTCCGTCTCGCGGGCCTTTGTTCATGCCCGGGAAGTGCTTGAAGACCATTTTCTCCGCGGCCTTGGCATCCTTCTTTCCATAAATATTAAGCGCCTCGTAGTCCTCTGCACCCAGTCGCTGGGCCTCATAACGCAGGCTGATCCATGGCCCTTTGTCGCCGGGATAGAGGATGTGGGTATCGCCGGCAGGCAGGAAGTTTTTGGTCTGATCGCCCGAGCCCGTGGGAACTACCGATTGTTTGAACGGATCGCTCATCCAGCTGTTCGCACCCCAGTGCAGGAAGCCGGAGAGGCCGTAGCCGTAAATAAACCAAGGGATGTGCGCACCGCGCGTGCGCTCTTGGTCGAGCAGTCGATTCACCCATGCGTTTCCAGGACCCATGCAGGTATAAATAGCGACCTTCGATCCGGCAGCCTTGCGCTGTTCGAAAAACTCCCGCCGGAACATATAAACATTCGGCAGGGGACACCACTCATCGACCGAGTCGGCGATCCCGAGATTCGGGGAGTTGACCACCTCATAGATTTTCACTCCCGGGATCTCCTCGCGCATCATCTTGGCGGCGCGGACATAAAGCGCGTTGTCGGATTCCGGAACTTCATCGAAGACCTGCATTTTGAACTTATCGGCCACTCCATTCTCCTCGATGACCTTGCGCACCTGCCGAAACAAAGCACGCGCTTTGGCATCGCCTTCGGGAGTTCCGAAGATCGGGCTCTTGTAGCTGTTCACGCCCCATTGCGGGTTGCTCTTATCCTTGGGAAGAATCGGATGGAAGATACCGACGCCGAGAAAGTCTCGCATGCCCGCGTTCTTGAGGAGTTTGATCATGCGATCGAGTCTCTCGCCAAACTGCGGCTCGGCACCGGTGGCGCAATCGAGCGCCATCTCGGTGAGCAGAATGCGCCCGGTCGATTGCCTACCCTCTACCAGGGTCTTGGCATAGCTGGCGTAGAGACTCCAAAATTCCTCCGACCACAAAGGCACCTTGTAGGCCTCGGCAATTGGTTTGGTCCTGCTGGTTTGCACGAGGGTGAAAGTCCCCTGCTCCGACGGCGGCACGGTCACGGGATAAACCTGCACCGAGAAACTGTCGGCACACTTGATGCCATCCTTCAGTTCGGCCGTGACAACATAGTCATGAATTCCCGGCTTGGCATCCGCACCGATCGGCCAACGCACGGCAAAGGCGATGCGGGATTGTTGATCAAAATCCGCTGTGCGGGCCTTCCATCCGACAGCATCCCAATTTTCGCCAACCGGCACCATGGGATCTGTGATCTCAAACGGCGCCTTGCGAATGACATAGGGATTCTTCTTATTGTCGCGGATCTCTGTTCCATGATCACATCCGGTGTTCTGCTCCACCGGCACATAGGGAAGAGCGAACCATTGCGCGCCGACCACCGGCTTGTCGTTTTGCTGAAGGCTGATGCGCGTCACCTGCATTTTTCCAGGCTGACCGAGCAAGACCACCTGCAACACCATCGTCCCGCCGAGAGGAGCAGCCAGCGGTGCATTGGCACACAATGTCGGCGGGCGCACATCGGGATAGACCGCCTCCATCGGATCGACGAGCAGCATTTCGGGCGCCGCCATGAGCGGAGCTTTTGCAAAAAGCACGAATGCCGCCGCTGAGCATGAAATGACGCCCAATAGGCGCGATCCGATGCGGTGAATTGGAGAGGTTTTTGTGCCCATGTGCTTGGGGAAGCATGCCGGCAAAGGTTTCCGCTCTTGAATGCAGTAAATCATAATGTTCAGCGAGTGATTCGCGAGCATTTATCCAAACGATTGGAATGTCAAAAAAATAATGCCATCGCCAGAAAATGGAATTTCACATGGCAGAGGCGCGCGAAGGATGAAAAAGCGGTTTATTCCTTCTCCCCAATAACCAATCTCTCATATCCAATCACTCTTCTTTTCGCGGTTAAAAATTTCAACCAAGGCGGCAACTTTGTCCTTCTTGGAAGATACTTTCGATGCGGAAAGTTTTTGGCTGGGCGGGCATGCCGTGTTCGTAGTGTCGCAACTGCGCCGCCATCAACTCGACGGAGGCGGCACCGATCTGTGCGCCGGGATAGATGAGACCGCTCAGCTTCTGACTGCGGCGTTGCTCGCCTTTGGTGGAAATGTTCTGCGCAATCGAGCATGGGCCATGAAGATCCAACAAAAACATGTCGGGCGGCTTGGGTCGACTCCGCGGCAAATTTTCAGTCCACTGCACGACTTCGCCCATCGCACTGACAATCACATCGGGGCGAAATTTTCGGCACCACTGGCGAAAGTTTTTTTCGAAATCCGGCCCGCCCACGCGCAGTGCGGGAATCTGATCCCCTTCCGGCAACCACAACTGGTTTTCGAGAAATGATCCCATCCATTGGCAGGCGCGTTCGTCGGGCGCGTTGGTGCCAATCATCCCCGGTCTGGCATAGCCCGCTGCGAGCAAGCGCGAAAAAACCTTTCGCATGCCGTCATAATGGTTCTGCGTCGCACGGTGAATCCCCATCAGCGGCTGACAGTAATCCGCTGCAGCGAGTGCCAGATTTTCAAAAGGCAGTTCGATCGGCGCGCAGCGTGCGGGCAAGGGCCCGAGCACCACGCCATTCACACCGCGGGCTTTAAGAATGCCGCCGATACGCTCCCATGCGGGCTTGGTGGGATCGACATGCAAATAGCTCACCATCATCCCCAGTGCTTCAGCGCGTTCTTTCACCCCACGCCAAATTCCGGCGATCCATGGATGATGCTTCAATCGCTCTTCCGCCTGGCCGCAGAGAAACATGATCGACGGCTGGGATGCCACACGGTCACCGCGCCAACTCACATGCCACGCCGCATGAAAGGGACTGCGCCGGTAGCCTTGTTTTTGCAAAACTGCCAAGACCTTGTCGCGCGTTTCTTTTGAGACCTTGGGATGATTGTGAATCACCCGCGAAACAGTCATGATCGAAACGCCGGCCTCGTGTGCGACGGATTGAATGGTCGCCTTCATGATGAGCATCCTTTCTTTTTCGAGACGACCTCACGCAGCGTGCGGCCTATGACAAATGAGTTGGCAAAGGTCTGCAAAATATCGGCCCTCGCGGGGAGACCGGTTTCGCAATGATAGAGCATCACGGCCAAGGCATCCACCGCGCTGCGCCCGAGTTCCGCTCCCGGCTGTGGAATACCGGCGGCGTGGCGGGCCTCCGGATAATCCTTGCGCAGTCCGATATGAAAATAACCGACCTCTTCGGGCACACCAATCCCCTCCTCTTGCAGCCAGACCAGAAAAAGAGCGATACCGCCACTCACGATCACATCCGGCCGGTATTGGCGGTACCAACGCAAAAATTCAGCTCTGCAGGAGGTGAGGTCGCCATCCATCATCAAGCGAAGTGGCGGCAGCTCCAAGGCTTCGGGAAACCATTCGCGACAGGCTAAAAAATCCGCCGTGTGTCGACTGCCACCGATTTTTTCGGTCGTCAGACTTCCCACATAGCCAGGCCGGCGATAGCCGCGCTTGCGCAGTTCTTCCATGCTGTGACGCATCGTTTCGAATCCATGCGAAGCGACGGTATGCAGCGGCGGATGCGAAGCGGTAAAGCCAATGCCAACCACCGAAAGCTCATCCCATGGCAACTCGACCGGCGCTGAGCCCGGCGGGAAGCGCGCGATGACAACTCCGCGAATGCCACGCTCGCGGATGTGATTCACCGTGCGTTGCCAGCCGCCGGATCGCTGATCGGCATAAGAAATCTCAATCGAAAATCCAAGCTCTTGCGCCCGCTGCCGTGCCGCCCGCCATGATGCCTCGAGCAAAAAATTTTTCGCATACTCGGCACGTTTGTGTCCGGCCAGATAGAGCAGCGGTTGGCGGGAAAGTTCCGCCCCGGGTTTGCGCACACGCGCCATCCACTCGCCCACCATGGGATTGAGACGGAAGCCCACCCGCTTCGCCACGGCCTGCACTTTCTCACGCGTGACCTCACTCACCAAGGGACTGCCCTGCAATGCACGATAAACCGTTGCGCGCGAGCAGCCGGTTTGGTCGATGACTTTTTGCAACAGGTCCGTAGGCATTGCCGGAACAGACTAATCGCTTTTCAACAAAGTTCACCAAAAAATGCGACGATTAACATCAAAACGATTTTCGCGCATGATTCCTAACGGTTAATGAACAATTCACCCGCATGCGGCAGCCCGCTGCTTTCATCCAATACCGATGGAGCCTGCGCATCCAATGTCTCGATCCGGTTGCAGCGCAGCATGATCCCGTTGGCCGGTGAGCTGAGGACGATTCCTTGTCGAGCGCCAGTGACATGGCAATGTTCGACCACGCCCAGAATGATCCCGCCTTTGTCGTGGGGCACATAGTTTTGCTCAGGTGCCTGCCAGTTTTCAAATCGCGCGTGGAGATAGGCCGCCGTATCCACATCATCGCCTTGAATGTGCCGACAGATCTCGCCGATCGAATAGGCGACCCGCTCGTGCGACTCCGGCCAGCGTTGGAAGGCGCGGTAATGATTCACCCAGCAGGCCGGGGTCAGGCTTGTGTCGCCGCTGTAGCCGCGGATGTGGGCGAAGGTGTTGCGCGTGGTGAGATTCCATGCCGTGGGATTGCGATACCCATGGTTCCAGATCACTCCGCCGGCGAGGTTCCGGTATTCGTTGTCCGCCACGATGTTCTCGATGCTATTGAACCAAAAAACTGTTCCGTGGCTTTTGTGCTCCTCATCCACGCCGCCGGTATCGACTTGATTGCCGACAACATGGTTCTGATGGTAGCAGACCTGTAAAACGATGCGGCTGCTTGAATCCGGCACGAGCCGCCATGGGCGATCGAGAAGCAAACGAACCTCATTCTCTTCGCGTTGAATGCCGGTCACAATGCGGAACTGACCGAGGCCGCGTCCATCACACACCAGTACCATCCAGCGTTCGTTTTTTCCTACATCATCCGGGACCCTGCTCCCGAGTGGCGTCGTAACATCGATGAAAAGCGTGTTGCCATCGAAGTTCTTCGAAGTGACATCGCCCCGCAGGCTGGGGTCGGCAAGATCGAGCGTGACTGAGCTCTCGTCCGCATCTTTAGCTCGGAAAATCCCGCCATCCTGATAGCGAAAATGAAACAGGATCTGCTCGCCCATGTTCTCGTCGAGCCCTGAACCGAGGGAGGAATGATGACCCACATCCGTGCCGCGGTTGCCGGAAATGAACAGGTGGCGGTTGGCGCTGTTGACCGAGAGAAACATGCGATTGAGTGTGCGCGCCTGAGTGCGGTCGGCGCCGCGCATCGTGTTGTTTTCGACGATCACGCGCTGGCCCGCTACAGTGACGACGCTGATGCAGCGAAATCCGCTGTAAAAAATCGGAACCTTGTCGCCCATGCAATACAGTCCCGGAAAATAGCCGCTGAAACGACAGCGACTGATGCGCACATCGTTTGTGAAAACAGGAGCGCCGCTGGCATCGCGACGACCGATCTGGATGCCGATGCCCAAGTGATGGAACTCGCAATCCTCGACCACGATGAATGAGGAGTCTGAGGCCTCGAGGTGCAGTGCAGCGCTCTCGACCGAATGTGGCACACGCATTTCCAGAGCCACTTTGGGCATGGCGTCCGGCGTGATGAACATGCAGCGCCTCACCTCCACATGTGCGGCGGCCACGGTGACGCAACGCTGGCAGGCACCATCAACACCATTGAGAAAACTGATCCCCTCCAGCCTCGAACCTTCAGCCTCGACATGGAGCAATGCCTCCAAGGGCGCTGCATCGGCCGACCCGGTGAGAATGGTATGAACGCCTTCAATGACATGCCGGTCCTCCTCGCGCGTCCAATGATGTTTTCCCGCGCCAGCGCCGATCAGTTGCACCGGAAAGCCTGATGCAGGAATTCGCAATGGTCGGCTGATGCGATAATTTCCCGCTGCCAGTTGGATCGTGCCACCTCTTTGCGAGGTAGCATCAATGCATGCTTGGAGAGCGTTCGCACAATCCGTTTTTCCATCGGCCACCGCGCCCCAGTCGCCGGGGTTGATGATCTCCGTGGAAACCGCTGCATTGGGCTGTGGGATTCGCAAGATGACTTGCGCGCTCCATCCCCATTCGGAACCTGTTCCATTGTGGCATTGAAACTTGTAGTCACCGTGCGGGAGATCCTCCTGCAATCGCGCGGTGAGTTGCCAATCACTTGCTGAAAGCACATCCACCCATCCTTCGAATGACACTCCTTCCAACCAAACTCGCGAGGGCCATTCGGATAAGGAAAGGTTGCGACCAAAAACGCGAAGGATGGAGCCCTCCACGCGACTCCACCAAACGACCGGTGCATTGATCCGAAAAGGCCTGCCTTTCACACCATCAAGAGTCGGCCAGATCAACAGCGCACCGCGCTCAATCTCCGACGGCAGCACCGCCATCAGACGATCATTCGTCGCATGCTTGGGCTCGACCTCATGATGCTTTTTGCCATCCCAAATGACGAGGCGCGCATTGGCCAGTCCAAGTCCCGTGGCAACGAGTGTCTCATCGGCAAATGTGGTATCCGAAACCATTGCGAGAGCGGGCGCATCGGCCGGGAAATCGCTATCTTCCCCGGGCCATAACGATGAATTTGCCTCTGGGGGCGGCGTGCTTTCTGAGTGCTCAATCATGGTTGTTTCGAAGGCTTTTTCTGCCAGACCCGCACCCAATCGACTTCCATGAAGGTGCCGTCCACTGCGCGGGTAGCTTTGCCGCCGGCCCAGTCGGCGATGTAGGTGGAGAACCAAACTGCAATCGGGCGGTGGCAGTCGATGTTTGGCAGGCGGCGGATCTCGCGTCCGTCGAAGTAGTAGATGAGTTCCTTCTCGTTCCACTCCATGGCGATCACATGGAAGTCGTCGGCCAGATTCTCGCCGGTGCGGTAACCGAGCAGCGTTCCATCCGCAGTACCATTGGTGAGGTGAGTGGTTTTTCCGTCCTTCTTGTGGTGGATGTAAAAGTGTGCGTTGATGATGTCGGGATACCATCCTTCGTTGGGATTGAGTTCCACCTGGGGGTTGTCACTGTTTTTGGAAAAGCCCCAGAAGGCGTTGTTGATGCCGAAGGCGCGGGCGTAGCGGTAGGAGGCCTCGAAGTAACCGTAATGCCATTCTTTTTTCGTTATGAGGTTGCCGCTTGACCAGATGCAGCCATTGCGGGATTCCACCTTGTTGAGCAGGCGAAGATGGCCGTCCTTGACCTCCACATTTTCGCGCCAGCGGCCAAGCCTGTTTGGCACGCGCACGGAGTTGTCGATCGTCCAAACTGACTCGTCCACCGCAGGCTTGTCGAAGCGATCCTCAAACACCATCTGCCAATCACTGCCGGGCGGCGGGTTGGGTGAAAGCACAAGATGAAGAAAGCGACGCAGTGCCACCGCCGCCTCGGCGCGGGTGAGATTCTTTTCATTTTCTTCGGCGTCGAATCCCAATCGCAATTTCAAGCGACTCCAAAATCCAAGTTGCTGTGGCGCGCGTTTCGGCAGAATGCCCGTCGCCTCAAAAATTTCATGCGCAGTAGCATTCTCAGGAGCTCCGTGGATTGACGCCAAAGAGCGACTCTTCGCCTGCGCGAGTTTTGCAAGAAGCGATGCGGCCTGTTTGCCAGTGACACCATCGTTTTCCAGCAGCTTGTTGGCTTCGACTTGGTCGAGTCCAAGCTCCCTTGCCTTGGCGAGGGTCTCCTCGGCGGTGTTGGATTTCACATCACCTGCCGTGGCCACCGCCCATGCGAGGAAATCGCTGGCACTGATCGGGGCATCGGGTGCGAATGAGCTATCCGGCAAAAGTGTCGCAAACCCTTTGCGCACCAAGGTGGTGATTTCTTGGCGTGCTTGGTGATCCTTGATGTCTGCAACATTCAGAAAACGCGGCAGGCAGGGATCGACCGTGACGATCAAAGTGTCCGCAATTTTCCCCGAGGCATCGATCCGGTCGAAACGCACATCGGAGATACGGGTGTTGATATCCGGCGTCGTGTTGGCAGGGTTCACATGCTCGACGAATTCATCCCGGTCGGCCGAGAAGTCATACTCGCCAAGAACCACCCACTCGCTCGCACCCTGTGTGGAATCCATCGAGGCGGAAGACTGCTTGCCGGCGTGATGAATCGTGAAAGCAATGGCGGGGTTATCCATTTTCCCGCTGACGAGTTTGTAGGCCGACACGCGGTAACGGCCGGGCGTGGTCAGCAGCGGATTCCACCATGCGCTGCCGGGTTGATCGATCCAAAGCGATTTTCCAAGCGGTGTCGCAAATGTGCCGGATGGCGCCCATTTCCCTTCACTGCTAAAGCCCGGCTTGAGCCTGCGATTCTGGCTTAAGGGAATGATCGGCAATTCTTCTCGTCGCGACAGAACGAATGCAGCCTCCGCCGGTTCATTCGGAACCACGCTCGGTGAAGCTCCCTGTGCATGTACCGAATGAGATCCAAGTGTCACAGCCGCCAAAAAAGCCAGCTGCGTGATTTTTTTCATGATGAGGGCTCGATTGATCACTTAGGGTATATCGAGTGTTACCAATGGCGCGAAAGTTTGAGAAACATTAAGAAATGTTAGTCGTCGCATACGGGTATGCTTCGCGGTACCGTTCTGAAAATTTTTCAAACTGCTGCGAGACAGAACTCGAGCATCTTCTCGACCGTTGTCTCCGCCACGCACATGCGAGTGTCGGCACCGCCGTAATAAACCAGCAGGCGACCATCGGGCATTTCCACCGCGCCGCCGGTGAACACGACATTCGGCACTTGGCCGACGCATTCGTAGGGAGTCTCGGCGGCAAGAATCATGTCGCGCGGCGCGGCAATGATCTTGGAAGGATCATCGAGATCGAGCAGGACGGCTCCGAGGAAATAGTTCTCGGTGGAAGCGGTCATGCAGGTGCCGTGATAGATCTCGAGCCAACCGGCGCGGGTCTTGATCGGAATGGCGCCCGCGCCGCTTTTCTTGAGCTGCCAGTTGGTCATGGGAATCGGAATCGGCGAGGAACGGCCCCAGAACTCGAGGTCGGGCGAGTAGCTGACCCACATGCGGCCGCTGCCGTTCACATCCTGCGGGCGCTCGAGGCGGGCGTAGAGGCCGTTGATCTTTTCGGGAAAGAGCACGGCATTGCGGTTCGACGGCACGGAAAGATGCGGAAATGGCGTGAAGTTTTTGAAGTCGGTCGTCTCGCAGGTGGCGATGCAGGAGCCGTATCCGGTGAGCCATACCGCGTGCATGACGATGATGCGGCCGTCGATCTTGGTAATGCGCATGTCGAAGCGATGGCCATTGTGCGCCGCCTCGAGCGGGCGCATCGGGTAGTTCACCGGTTCGGTTTCTACTGTGAAGTTGATGCCATCGCGACTTCGGGCGACATAAAAGTCTGTTGCGCGTGTGAGGTCTTCGACGCGCAGCAAGAGAATCACCTCTCCTTCATGCAGGATGGCTCCGGCATTGAAGACGGAGTAGCAGGGAAACGGCATATCCTCGGGACTGAGGATCGGGTTTTTTGAGTGGCGTGTCAGGGGCGAGCGCATGGATGCGTGTTTCATTGAATTTTTGCTGTTTAAAAATTTGCCGCAATGAGGCGTTCGGCAGCGAGCGCGGCAACCGGGTTGGTCTTGATTCGGTTGTGGAGGTCGAGCTGGCAGATGATCCACGATCCCTTGCCATCGCGCTTCGAAGCAACTGCATGAACAGGCCCCCACGCGGTGGCCCAGCCACCAGAGCCGGAGAAATAGACTGGCTCCCAACTCTCGGCCCTAAAGGTCGTGTGCAGGAATGGCGAAACATAACCGAGATCCTCGTCGAACCAGAATTTGACGCTGTTTGGTTCCAGCCCCTCGACCAAGGGATGACCCGTATCGCGGCTGACAAAATGCACCGGGTTGCTGGTGCATCTGAAAAACTCGATTTCTTCGCCGACGAGGCGATGCGTGCCTTCTTGAACGCCGATAAACACACAGCGCGCGCCATTGCGCACCGCAGCGGTTATTTCAGTTTCGTGTGCGGCGTATTGAGCGAGATCATCAATGAGGATCACTTGCGCCGTTGCCAGTTGATCGATCTTCGAAACTCGAAGCTTCAATGCCTTGGCCAGACGCTCGGCCTTGCCGGATGCTTGCCCGATGACAACCGTTTCCAACGACGGCACGGCAGGCACTTGCGGATGAATCCGGAAAGTTTGTTGCGCGCTCTGAATCGTGCGCCCTTCGCGATCGATCAAAGCGACCTCGACCACCACGGCGCCAGTTTCCTGCGGCGCGTGGAATGCTGCAATGCCTTGGAAGGCGGACTCCATCGGCACGATGTGTGCGGGACTTGATCCACCTTGAATGACTCGATCACCCTGACGAATCCGCCATGACAAACGCGCGCCTTCGGGAACTTCGTGTGTGTCGTTGCAGATCCAGATTTCGATCGGCATCGTCTCGCCTGCAAAAAAGCGATCGCGGTCGCTGCGCAGGCTGATCATCAACGGTGCGCAGGCATCGCGGTAGGCGTAGAATGCCAGCTTCGGTCGACGCTCGCAGTCCATGATCGTTTTCATCCATCCCGAGGGGAAGGCATCAATGAAAAGATGGACGGCAAAGCTGTTGTTGTGATTGTCGCGGCGGAAAGCCTCGGTCATGAGGCGCACGCCCCATGCTTGATGCGCCTGACTGGTGGCGATCCACTCGGCGACCGACTTCCCGGCTTCGAACCACAGGTAATGGAACCTGCCACTCTGAGCTCTCACGATCGAAGTCGGGCTCCAGGTCTTTTCCTCCTCTGGCGTCCATGGCAGCCACTCGCGCGGATAGAATTTTCGCATCAGCGATTCATCTTCGAGGCCCTCGGCGCCGAATTCACCGCAGGCATACATCCAGTCCGGTTTGACCTTCAGCCAATAGCCTTTGTGCAGCTTGCCAAGGTCGAGGCCATGACCGTTGTACCAGATGTTGTAGCAGTGGTTGTCCGGCAGCGACGCGCAGGGCGGATCGTAATCGCCATCGACATGCTTGATCACTCGGTCGGGATTTTCCAAATGGATGACGCGGTCGGCGCACTCAAAGAACGCCTCCATTTCGGGGCGCTGAAGATGCCGCTCGGGCTTGTTCCGCGCATTGGGAAATGGCTCGTTGATGTAGGTGACCATGATGTTGGCCGGGCTATTGCGCACGAGGCGTTCCATTTCTCGGGCCTGCCGCACCAACTCGCAGACCAAGTTGCGCCGCACCACGCCGAAAAGAGGCAGGTCGGTTTGCAGCATGAGACCGAGCATGTCGGCATATTCGTAAATCTCCGACTGCACCGGTCGCTGCGTGAGGCGCAGGAAATTCATGTTGCAGACCTTCCCCAGCAGGAGGTCCTCGACGAGTTGATCGAAGTCACCGCGCATCACGCATTGCTGCTCGTGACCCATCGTGTTGGCTCCGCGCAGGCGGATTTCGCGGTCGTTGAGATAGAGTCGACCCTTGGGCGTGGATTCCTCGTCGATACGGAAGGATCGCATGCCGAAATGGCGCGAGGATGCGTCGAGCAACTTGCCCTCTGCATCGCGCAACACCGCGTGCAGTTCGTAGAGCCAAGGCGCGTCCGGTTCCCAATCGCGCAGGCCCTCGGCCTTCACCGTGACGCGGTAGAAATTCACTCCCGCTCCGGCGGGGTTGATGCCTTCGAGTTTCTGATCCTTGCAAACCGTGGCCTCGAAATTCCGGCCGAAGATCGAAAAAGAAATTTCCACCGCTTCGTTGCCGGTCGTGCAGTTCCAGACCTCGAAGGTCAGATCGAGTAATCCCTCTTCGCGTCGCGGGCGGATGAAGAGATCGTGGAAATGCTGTGGCGCGCGCGCTTCGATTCGCACGGCTTGGTAGATTCCCATACCGGGAGGACAATGGTGCCAGCCGATGGCGGGATCGTCGTAGCCCGGGCCGGTGGCGGCGTAAATCTTGTCGCCCTGCTCGTCGGTATCGGTCCAACTCGTGTTACCCAACTGCACCGCGTCGTTTTCGACCTTCACGACTAGCGTATTGATGCCGACGCGCAGCGACTTGGTGATCTCGAATTCAAAAGGCGCAAAGAATCCTTCGTGCGAGCCATGATAGTTGCCGTTCACAAAGACATGGGCCTTGTAGTCCACGCCTTTGAAACAAAGAAACACCGCACCCGGCGCAGCGAAGCCCGTTGGCAATTCAAACTCCCGCCGGTAATAGGTCACCGCACGACCGAGGGGTTCACCATAATGCGGAATGGTCACCGTTTCCCAAGTCCCCTCGCCCATCAGCACGCTTGTAAAATCCGCCCTGTCCGCATCGGTGCCGATCCGCCATGAAAAATGATCGATCGGAATGATTGCTCTCTGCATCGGCAGTGCCGGTGCGAAGCGCTGCATGAAGGGCGTGAAGGTTTTCTTCAACGCGTCCAAGTCGGCCCGCACCGCTTCGGGTGTATCGCGAGCGGAAAGCGGAGTGAAAAATTCCCTGCCGTCGGCGGCTTCCACCGGCAGTAGGATTGGCGGCAATGAAGGTGGTTGAGGCTCTACCAGACCCGCTGTGCGATCGGTGGGATTCGCGGTGGCAATGAGGGCGAACTGATCGGCTCCTCCGGATTTTTTTGCAGGCTTCTGGCTCATGATTTATACAAATTCAAAAAGGGTTCTGGTTTCAGCGGATTTCGGCAGCAGCCCATGAACGCAGTTGTTCGATGGCCGCACCCACCACGCCCGCAGCGCCACGGAAGGTTTTGGAGCCGTGGGGAGTTCCATCCGGTCCATGCCACTCGAAGAAGCCGTCGTGGGTTTCGATCATTTCCACGATTGGGCGGAGCGTGGCGTAGGCTTCCTCCGGCAACCCGCAGGCCAACAAGCCTTGCGGCACACGGCCACCCCACCATGGCCAGTCGCCGCCGTTTTGATAAGAGAATGGCACATAATAATT
The DNA here is from genome assembly GCA_046308575.1 of Verrucomicrobiota bacterium. Lineage (GTDB taxonomy): Bacteria > Verrucomicrobiota > Verrucomicrobiia > Verrucomicrobiales > Akkermansiaceae > Luteolibacter. Next base: position 26,453 of record JBKDYW010000125.1, on the reverse strand, counting down.
CTCATTCTGAACTGTGGGCACATCGTAGAGCGGCCAGATCGTAAGGCCCACGGTCCGGGCACCAGATTCGGCGACATTTTGCACCATGCGGTCTGCGCAAGCGCGGGCCTCATCACGGGTGAGCAACCCGGCCAGCATGGCCATGGCAGTGCCCCCGTGAAAAAAGATCGGGGATTCATCGTAATCCGACGGAAACGGAGAGCCTTTGTCGAGATAGACATGGGGGCGATACTTCTGGCGTTCCGTGTCCCAAAGATGCTTGCGCACGGCGGCATGGAGAGCATCCCGGCGCTCCAGCCACTTGCCTGTTGGCCGTTTGGCGCTTTCGCTCAGCCAGGCCAGATCGCGCAGGGCCATGCTCAACATGGCATTGGTGTAGATGCAGATAGCGGGATGCGAATCATCGTCGAGCTCGACGCCCCATTCGTGCTCGGACTGGCAGTCACCCCAGTCGATCGTGGTGGCGTTCCACGCGAGTCCGTGCCTCTCGCTCCAGCGCTCCTTGTAAATCCATTCGATGGCATCTTCGAGCCTATCCAGCACGGATCTCCCGTCCACAACCTCATGCAAAATGCTGTCGTCTCCAGTCCTCACAATGTAACGGCGGATACCAGTCACCAAAGAACTTTCTTGGTCGGTTTCCACGGTGTTCTTGTGGCCAACCATCTCCGGATGCTTCGGGCTCAGGATGTAATTGTAGGGATCCACGCTGTCCGTTCGTCGCGTGAAGCCATCGATGATCGCGCCGTCGGTCTGCTGGAAATCGAAAAACATCAGGAGCGCACGCCGAATCTCGGCGCGATCGCCAACATCGCAGGCCATCTCGATGAATGTGGCAAGGTCGCGAATCCAGACTTCCGGATAACGCGCTCCGGCGGAAAGTCCGCTGCGGAGAATGTCCTGCGCACGGGCGTGAACCCGGATCAGGGATTGATCTTCAAGAATTGTGCTTGCAAGGGCTTGGTGCGGTTTCATGTGGTAAATTTCAAAGAGGTTCTATCGAAGCGTGATGGATTGGTTCCACGACGAAGTGACTTTGCCGATGTGGTCGGAGCCGACGGCGGTCGCGAAGTAGATGTGAGTGAGGCGTCCGTCCTGGATGAGGACCTGCGGACGCTCCAAGAATGATTGCTGCGATGAAGTGCCATCGGACCATGAGAGGTCGCGCGTGTAGGCGGGGTCGCGGCTGATCAAGGACCAGTTCAGTCCATCATCGGAGCGGAACAGCAGACCGGCTTTCGGTTGCGAGCAAACGCGGCCTTCCATGCACTTTGCGAGCATTTCGTAATGATCCCCTGCCCACCAGATGCAGGGATCCTCGAGGTCGTCATCTTCTTCATCAAATGCCACGATCGGATCATCCGAGAGTCGCGTGAAGGGGCCGGTCGGAGTCTCTGCCGCTGCAACGCCTAGGTGCATAGGCCCGCCGCGATACTCGACGGATTTGTAAACCATGAGCGTGCGTCCACCGGGACGAATCGAGATCGATGGATTGGTGGTGATGAGGCCATCCCATTGCCCGGGACGCGGCAGAAGCAGTGGCGCATCCATGCGTTTCCAGGGACCCGATGGCGATGAACTCGTTGCCACGCCGATGCGCTGGCTTGAGTGAGCCTTGACGAGCAACTCGGGCACAGCAGCCGGATCGTTCAGGTTGCCGGGATCGCTGGCGGGAATAGGATTTTCGAATGAAGGCATTGGACCTTCATAGGTCGTACCGGTGTAATACAGATAGTAAATGCCGTCGTGAAAATGGATCGTCGGATTGTGCGTCATCCGCCCATCCCAGTATTCCGCTCCGCGCGGTGGCAACGCGACATCGCTGAATTCGAAAGGCCCTTCCGGTCGATCCGCCACGGCATGGACGACTTCGGAGTTGGTGATCCAGTGCGGACTGAAAGCCAAATTTTCCGGCCAGCGTGAAGCAAAGAGATGGTAGCGACCATCGCCGCCGCGAATCACTGAGCCGCACCAGATCCAGTAGCCCGGCATGCGAAAACCCGCGCCGTGCTCGACGCCGGAGAAGCGGACATGACCGTCATTTTCAAGGCTGAGCCAGGATGATTCATCGGGTGAAGATGTTGGAGAATTCATCCCATTATTATTGCTTTGAAGATGATGGCTGCAGGCTCACGAGGGTGTAGTTCCTTGCTCTGACCGGAATGGTGAATTGACCGTTGTTCCATAGGATGCTCGCGCCCGTTCGCTCATCGGTGAGAACGGGTTCGGAACCTGATGGCCAACCGAGCGCCGCCAGATCCACGCTCACCTCGACTGGCATTTCATTGGAAGCAGTGTTGGCAATGACCAGCACCGCGCGTTGACCATCAAAAGCATAGGCTGATACCAATGCTTTTTCCGTGCTCGTTTTCGCCGGACACGCCGGACGCCAGTATGGGAAGAAGCGAGCTTGAGGTGAACCGATACCGAGGCGCGCGCGCAACTTCCACCACTCGGGAGCCTGGTCCTTCATTTCCCAAGAGGCGTTGAATTCCACACCCTCGATAGCGCAGCGGGCGATGACCGAATCAGCAGCATCGTTTTTCTGCTCCGTCGTCGGTGCCTCATTAAGGTTCGAAAAACCCCAATAGCCGGGATCGCGTTTGAAGGCCCAGCGCACGAAATCGGTAATCAAGACACTCGGCACACCCGAGGCCTGTGCGCCAGCGGACTCAACGCGAAAGTGCTCGGGCGAAATGGTTCCATCGATCAATGCAAAGGGTCCCTCCTTGGCACAGATATCATTGTACTGCTCACCCGGATACCACCAATCGGCGTAGCCATGATAAATCGGACAAAAGCGGTTCTGATCATGGGCCATCCAACTGAGTGGTCTCTCCGGCGTGCTGTGTCGGCGAACGATTCCCGCCAAACGGCGAGCCAGATCGCGCAGGCCAAGGATCCGGTAATCGAAAACTTTGCGGCCAAACTCATCCACCTGCAGATGCGCTGGGTTCACCTTGCTCAGATCCGCGGTCCATGCCGGATCCACATGACTTGAAAGGTCCGTGTAAAGGCTCGTCGGCCCCACTTGGCGTTGCAGCTCCTCCGCCGACCAGCACAGGTAGTCGGCATACGATGGAATGCCCGGGTTGACCCGTGTCAGGTTGTGCGTGACCAAGGTGTTGATGAGTTCGTCACCGACATAGGGATTCACACGCTTTCCATCTTTCTCGTAGCTCGGAAAATTCTTGGAGTAGTTGAACGGACCAAAGACATAGCCGCCCGGTGCGTGCCAGAGTGGCTTGAAGAAATCATAGACCGGGTTGTTGTCACCCGTGCCGTTGATCGAGCCGTAGGGAAAACAGGAAATCCCTTTTGCCAAATGGTCATCGAGGAACTTCTTAAGCTTGGGCGCATCCATAGGCACCCACATGCCCACTCGCTGCGCATAGCCCGGAAGGTAAATGTAATCGCTTACATCCGGTTGATGCGCGGTTTCGCCCCAGCGGTGAGAGAAACGATCTTCACGCAATGGCTTGACCGGTGTGGCTTGGAAACCAAGCGAGTATGTCACCGGTCCGTTGAGCGTGGTGGGTTTGTCGATGAGTCGCAGTGTGATGCCCGCCTCGGCTCCGCCATCCACGACGATCGGCGCGCGATCCCCGCTGTTCACCCAGTTGGCATCGGAATCGGCGAACCACACAAAACCTTCGTCCATGTTGTTGAGCCATAGGTAAGGCATGAAGCGTCCCAACTCGACACGCTGACCATCAAGACGCATGGGCCTGTTCGCCGAGCTGCCGTGCGCTTGGAATTTCAGCGGATGCTCGCCCATCGCGCCGAAAAGATATTTGGTCATGTCCGGACGCAGCGGGATTGAAAGACTCAACGCATCAAGTTGCGCATTCTTACCAGTGGGCGTGAGCGTGACCGTGGTGTGCGTGACGCCATCGTATTCGGTCCATGAGGTCCACGAAACCTTGAGATCTTTGATCCCCGGAAATGTGGCATCACCTTTGAACTCGGCGCGAACCGGACTCTCCTTCACCGTGGCACGATCAGTCTCGGTAAGGCTCCCCTGTTGCCTGCCACTTTGAGCCTCGAGCTTGATCGGTGCACGGAGCATTTCGCGACCTTGGTTGACAATGCTTTTCGGAAACGGTCCATCGAAGAGATAGCGGCGCCCCCAGCAATCGACCGAACGCCCATCGGAAGTTTGCAATGGAGTCCAAGGTGTCATCACTTCGGTAGGTTCCTTGCCTTTCCCGATCCATGGAGTTGGAGGCTTGATCACCGGACGCGAAGCCGTGAGCACGGTGCTTGCGCCTTCAAGACTCAGGCTCACCACATGACTGCCATCGGACCATTGGTAAGGCATCCAGTAAGTCGTGGTCTTGGGATCATAATTGAAACGCTCCTCCTGCTTGGCGCTCTCTTGAGGTCCTTGCACGGTCACAGTGAGCGCCGCCTTGCCCTTTGTCACTGCCGCTTCAAGTTCCTTTCGCACCTTGTTGGAAAGCTGCGGTTGAGCGCGAACACCAAGGCGATTGCCGGTCACATCCGGCACAACTTCGAAGGTCAAGGGGTCAACTTTGATGTCGGGCTGCTCGCAAGCCAGTGAAACAATTTCCGTTGCTTCCATCGCACGATTGAACATGCGCATGTCGCGGATCTCACCCTTCATGTCCCAAATGCCAGCCTGGCGAATGTCACCCCAAAGTCGTCCAACACGCAGCGGGCTTTCAATTTCCTCCGGTTCCAAGAGCATTTCTCTGGAGGCAACTTGAATGCCATTGAGGTAAATCTCGACGCGTCCCTTGGCAGCGGCAAGCGGATCGGTGTTTGGCTTGTAAATCGCAGCCACATGCGCCCACTCCCCAACCTTGACGATCTTGGCCGCCGACACGGTGGAGCAGGACCAATCCCCTTTTTTCGCCTTGATGTTGAAATAGAGACGCTCCTCTGAGTTAAAGCCGAAGAGCCATTCATCCACTTTGCCAGCGAAGATGTGATTCTTGATCTCAGCAAGCTTCACGGTGGCCGCCACGGCGAAGCCCTTGCCGATAGAAAATTTCTGCGCGGAGCCTGCTTCAACATAGTCACCATCGCCGTCGAGAATCAGAATTCCATCCTGCACTCTGGCCTCCCCTTTGAGAGCATCCTTCGCGACATCATGGTTCAAATCAAAGACCTGCGATGGATCAGGTGCGGGTGCCGACACCGCTTGCGGCTCGGATGGCTTGCAACTGGTGAAAGCGATCGAGGAACATGCCAAAATAGTGCTGAAAAGGGAAAGATGACGACCATAACGCGGATTCGTGGCGCAGATCCATTTTCCAAAGGCTTTCATGGGGCGTGGTGCTTTCAATGTTTCAAAATCTCGAGTTGCGGGATGGGTGATGTCTGAGCCCTCTACTTCTGACCAAGCGCGACATTTGCGGCATGGCGGCCGGCGGCTTCTCCGGTGGCTACGGCATTGCCGGTGACGCGGTAGCTCGCATGAGCGAAGAAGTCGCCGCTGATGCATCGACCAACGAGCAGCAGGCCATCGACATCGCGGGCGATCAAGGCGCGGAGCGGAATCTGGTAGGGCTTGGTCTTGATGCCACCGGTGTGCAGGCCCTTGTCCTTTCTCGGATCAACCGAGTGGATATCGACGCAGAAGGTGACATCCGCCGCCGCGTCTTCGTGTTGGGCGCCATTTCGAAGATCATCGGCAGTCACCGTGTAGCGGCCATGGATGCGGCGACCTTCGCGCACACCGATTTGGGCGCCGGTGGAAACAAGGCGCAGGTTCGCCCAACAACCGCCGAGTGAGCGCAGTCCATCCACAATGCGGCGAACCTCGGCGCGCGCTTCGAGCGTGGCGCGACTGAGATCATCGGCATTGGTTCCTTTCACCAGGTACTGGTGATTGGCCATGAGGGTGAAGAGATTGTCGTGAATGCGAAAGAGCGTGGGCTTCGAGTAGGACGGCTCCACGCCGGCGCGATTCATTTCCTGGCGCAGCGCATCCAAAGGCACGCCCCATGGCAAACCTTCATCGGAGATGAAGCCGCGCACTTCGTCGGCCTCGATGCCGGTGAGAATCGCCAACAGGCTCATCGGTTGAGTGTGACCATCCTCTTCGCGCCCCATGTCGAAACCGCATCCGGCGGCTGCGGCAAGATCACCATCGCCAGTGGCATCAACAAACATCTTGGCCGACCATGCCTCGCGGCCGGATTTGGATTCGGTGATCACATGAGTGAGGCGTTTGTTTTCATCCACCCCGGCAGCGACCACGCGCGTGTGCAGGCGGATGCGGATGCCGGCCTCCATGCACATTTCCTCGAGCACGCTTTTCATGCCCTCGACATCGTAGCCATTGGTCCATGTGCCATCTGCCAAGCGCGCGCGAAAACCGCCAGCTTGCAAGCGCTCGAGGATTTCCTTCATCACGCCGGCTTTGTTTTCGTGATCGATGATCCAAGTCAGCGCACCAGCGGTCCAAACCCCGCCGAGGCAACCATGCAGTTCGATGAGCGTCGTGCTAGCGCCTTCGCGGGCGGCGGCAATCGCCGCAGCAACTCCGGCCGGTCCGCCGCCAGAGATCATCACATCCGATTGATTGACGACGGGCGTTGAGCGGGATGCTTCGGAAAAAACGCCGAGACTTTGCTTGGCGTCAGGCTTCATGGAGTTCGTAAATTTCAAATTTTAAAGATGCCGTGCGAAATGCCCTTCATTTCGAATTTCACACCAGACGCGCTGCGCTTGATGGAGGCACCCTTCGAGAGAAGTTCGGTCGGCAGAGAGCATAGGCCTTTGAGGGGAATGTCAACGCTGACCGCTTTGGCCGAGGGGTTCACCGCGACGATGATCGTCTCCGCGCCGAGTTTGCGGCGATAGATGAAGGGGTATTTGTTTTTCTCGGCGTAGAGTGGCTCGAAATCCCCATCGCCGCCGAGTGCGGGATGCTCGCGACGCAGTGCCGCAAGATGACGGACATGGTTGAGCAAGGAGTCGGAATCTTTTTCCTGCGCTTCGACGGTTGGGTGATCCTTGTCGGGATCGATCGGCAGGTAGAGATCCTTTGCCTTGCCTTTCGAGAATCCGGCATTCTTGCCAGAGTTCCACTGCATCGGTGTGCGTGACCCGGTGCGATTGTAGCCGCCTTCCTTGGAGACGAGCCCGCGGACATAGCGCATGCCGATTTCGTCGCCGGCATAAAGATACGGCACGCCGGGCATGGTCATGAGAAAGGTGAAGGCGACCTTGAGTTCTTCCATCGTACGACCTTCGGCGAGGCGCATGATGTCGTGGTTGCCGCTTGGGATCGAAATGTGGCCCGCACCGCGCGTTTTGCGGTAGTGTTTCATGTAATAATCGAGGAACACACGGATATCGCCCTTGCCTTTTTGATCGAAAAAGCTCGGCGGAATGTCCGGGAAAAAACCGAAAAGATCGCGCGATTCCTCACTGCGGAACAGCGAGGTGTAGCATGGATCGTTGAAGTGAATGAGGAAATCGATGTGAAATCCTGCCTTGATCGCACAGATGGGATCCGACCACTCGGCAATGAGGACTGCATCGGGATACTCGGTCTCATACATATCGCGCATCTCGGCCCAGAGTTTCATCGTTTCCTTGAAATCCGTATCGCCTTTCACCAGCGAGGATGCCATGTCGACGCGGAATCCATCGGCACCGGCATCGAGCCAGTAGCGCATGATTTTTTTCATCTCCTCACGCGTCGCAAGGCAGTCCGGATGATTCACCGGCAGTTGCCATGGCTTCTTCGGATCGGGTTTTGCGAAGCCGTAATTGAGCGCCGGTTGGAAGTGAAAGAAGTTGGTCACATAAAAGCCGTCACGCTCCGAATATCCGGAGATCGCGGGAACCCCAGCTCCGTTCCAGACGCTGTCGGTCCATACATATCGATTCGTGAACTCGTTCTTCGCGGCCTTGGCGGACGCCTTGAACCAGGGGTGCTCGGTGGAAGTGTGCCCTGCCACCAGGTCGAGGCAGACGCGCATGCCTCGCTTGTGAGCTTCCTTGAAGAGCCGCTTCAAATCGGCATTGGTGCCGTAGCGAGGCGCGACCTTGTAGAAATCGCTGATGTCATAACCGGCATCACCGAAGGGTGATTCGAAACACGGATTCAGCCAGATCGCATCGCATCCGAGCGAGCGAATGTAATCGAGCTTGGCAATGACGCCCGGCAGATCGCCAATGCCATCACCGTTGGTGTCGAAAAAGCTCTGCGGATAAACTTCGTAAAAGAAGGCGTTGGCGAGCCAAGATGGTGTGTGCCGTTTCATTTTATGGTTTCGTGTTTGATTGAATTTCAGTAAATCTCCACATGCTCGCTGCTCATCACGCGATCCTTTGAATCGATGATGTTAAGATAACAGACTGTCGTCGCCGCAGGAAGATCGGCCGAGACATTGCCGCCGACAGCATCCAGTTCGGCCAGAAGTGTCTGCCATTGACGATTCACCCAGACGCCAGTTTCGGTCGTATAGCAGAACTCGGCCTTAGTGATGGGCTCGCAGCTCTCAAAGCTGGCGCGAAGATTCCTTCCTTCCAGACTGCAGTGGGTGATTTGAGCGAGCGGGCCGGCGCTGCGAAGGATGGAATCCGCAAACGCGTGGATCTCCGATGGATTTTCACCCGCTCTATGATTGTGCTCCATGCGCACCTTGAGCGACAAGGTCCGTGAGCCTTCAAGTAGGCGATATGATTTCTGCCATGAATCCATCGGGAAGGCGAAGTCGTTGGTTCCGTTGACCCAGAGCATGGGATACTTCACCTGCGAAAGGTAATTCAAAGGATCCCAGAGACGGCCCCAGCGTTCCGAATTTCCGGGTTTCATTTTATCAAATTCCACCCGCCAATTCGGAATTTCGGTAAGGAATCCGCAGCCATAGACGGGCGCGGCAAAAGCGAACCGTTGATCGATCCCGGCTGAAATGCAGGTCAGATATCCGCCCCAGGAAATTCCGGTGATACCGATCCTTGCGGGATCCACCTGCGGAAATGATCGGAGCAATGAGTGGGCCCGGACGACTGCCGAGACGGCATGAAAGGCCCACTGATCCTCGGCAGGTTCATCAATCTGATCAAACCCGCCCCAACCGGCAGGGCCACCATCCGCATGTCGTGTGTGATTTTCATGACCACTACCGCTGATGCAACCGCAAGTGTCCATGGCAATGGCGGCGTATCCTCGACTCACCCACAGCTTTACCCAATGATGGTATGCTGATCCCCCGCCGCCATGCACCAGCACCATGGCCGGAACTTGTTCGTCTGCTTTGGTTTTAGGGATGCCGCAATAAGCAAAAACGCGGGTCGGCTTGCCTTTCCATAGAGCGCCCTCGAAGAAGACAGCCTTCACGCTTTCGACGCAGCGCTCCGGATCCACTTCAAAGCGCGGCACCTCAGAGAGAAAATCCATGTTCCATGACGGGAGCATTGATGTGTTCATTGGTTATTTGTCCGTTTGATCCGAACCTCAGCATGCGCGGAAGTGCATGTATTTGCTCATAGTCCGGGTGACCATCAAGACGGATGTGCGATGCATCCCGAGATGCATGTCATTCATAGGCACGCACCTCGACGATGCGGGCGTGATCGATGCCGTTGGTGTCGAGAAAGCTCTGCGGATAGACCTCGTAGAAGAAGGCGTTGGCGAGCCAGGAGGGTGTGTGTCGTTTCATGATGTGATGGCGGCTGGCCTATGCGTTCGCCTGCCTGAGAATCTGCCCCAGATGATATCCCATTCGGGCGTGTCCGTAGTCCGAGGGATGAATGTAATCCGCCGTCAAATCCCCGGGGTCATCCAGGATCGTTCCACCCTCGATCAATGCCATCCCCTGCCAGCGTCCGGATGCGACCAGTTCGCGCAAAATCGCCGAGAAGCGATCCTGGGCGGCCGCAAGTCCGGGTTCGCTGAGATTGGGATACACCGTCACGAGGAACACACGCCGGTTTGCCCCCGGTGCCGCCACCGCATCCAGAAGATAGCTCACGCGCGTTCTGAACTCCTCGGGGGAAACGCCGTTGCGCATGTTGACTCCCACCTCGAGCGTGGCGATTTCGTAATCTTGTCGGGCGCCGATAAAATCCGCCATCGCGGGCTCGCAGAGGCAGGACCCGGACAAGCCGAGATTAAGCACATCCAGATCCGCCGCCCGGGCAGCGTGGTACACATAGCTGCTCAAATGGCTGACAGGCAGGGCACCGTTGGTTATCGAGCTGCCGTAGGCAAGCCAGCGGCGGGAAGGAAGCTCCTCGGCAACAGGCGCCCGATGAGCGTAACCAAAAGTTTCCAAGCCATAAAAAACTCTCGCGCATCGCCCCATGAACACCCGCCAAACATTTGGCGAGAAGCCCCTGCGCTTGCCGGTACCCACATGCTCGGGAAGTCCCCCACCACTCCACGGCGTGACATCAATATGATTCACTCGGCCCGGCTCGATCAGGTGCCGCGAATGGACAAACGGTCCGCGGAAAAGCACGACCTCCTTGGTATGATGCTCATGGGGCGAAAGGAAGCAGGGATAACTTCCGAGCGAGATCCGGAAAGCCGGCGCATCGGTGACAAAGCGAATCTCGATCCCGGCCGAGTCCTCGGCCACCATCCGCCCAAGGGACGAAAGGGTTTCCCGAACGCTGCGAGGCACGCGAAAAAGCGCCAGCCCCCCATCGGCTTGGAGTTCGGTCTCAGCGACATTGTGGAATTCAATTCCTTCGGGAATCTTCACGGAGTTTGGCTGTGGAGAGCGATTCTGCATGATTTTCAATGGGATCGGTTATGCCTGATGGGAAGTCGAGCCAAACTGCAAGACACGCACCGTAGGGCCGGTGCTGTGGGGATTGTCGTCGGGGCGGAGGGCCCCGCCTGATCCAGTGGAACGACGGCGTCGTTGGCATAGGTCATTTTATCCTCGGGGTGGTTCCTGTTCATGTCAGTGGTAGGCCCGCAGCTCGACGATGCGGGCGTGATCGATGCCGTTGGAAGCGAGCACTTCGATGCGGATCCGCGCCGTTGCCACGGCGGCGAAGCTGTGGATTCGCTGACGCAGAAAATTTCCTCTGACTTCGGCGAGGGTGACGGGTCCAGCGGGAGTCTCTGCAATGAGATTATAATCGCGGATGCTCTCGGGCTGCGGTCCCCAGATGTTGCGGGCGTGAACGCCGTCGCTCTGCGTGAGCGAGAACCAGCGGTGCAGGCCGGTATCGAAGGTGATTTGAAAGCGGGAAAGCGTGACAGGTTTTTCCCACTCAAGCTCCAACCATGCGGGAAGTTTTTCCGACATCCATCGGTGCGTTCCTTCGGGCATCGCTCCGGGGCGTGTGCCGTGAGGACCGGTGGTGATGCGGGTGAAACCATCGGTCACATTTTGCGGAGCACCGTCAGTACGCTGATCCGATGCTGTGACCTTCGCACTGCGAGCGAGATCGAGCGGATCGGCATTTGGAACGCCGATGAGGAAACCATCCTGGCGCAGGATCTCCTGTTGGATTTGCTGAATCAGTTCGGGCGATGTGCAGGCATCGGATGTGCCCTTGCCCTGTGCCGCCGCAATCGCCGCTGCGATGCCCGTCCCCTGCCCCATGGCGAAACATGTGGCCATCACGCGGGTTGAAGCAAAGGCGACATGGGTGGCGGAAATATTGCGTCCGGAAAACCAGAGGTTCTCCAACGCCTCACTCGCACAGCACGAAAGCGAGATCGGATAAAGATGTGGAACTTCGATCTGCGTGCAGGGTTCTTCCAAGGGTGCGTCGACACCTTTGGGCGGATGCAAATCCATCGGCCACCCGCCGTAGGCAATCGCATCCGGCACATCGGCAGCATCAATGACATCATGCTCGGTCAGCGTCTTGCGCCCGATGAGGCGGCGCGATTCGCGCTTGCCGGGAAGCATGCCGACCCAAGTGAGCACCCAGTTTTCCGCACCGTGTTGACCGCCGTTTTTCAAGTGATCCCAGATGCCGTAGGCGATGGAGAGGAGCTCGTGGCGAATGTGATCATTGTCGGCAATCGTGTCGAGATGCCCGCCCCATTCGAGCCACCAGAATCCATATTCAAAGCCGCATTCCTCACCGCCTGCAGTTTGGCCAAGGCTGTGCGGACGGTTCGCCAGATCTTCCTCGGTGAACTTTCTCGCCCACGATGGCGCGGTGAAAGGAACCGGATGATCCATCTTTACCGCTTGGAAAAGCACGGTCGATCCGAGGCACCAGTTGTCGGCCTTTTCCAAGGCATAGCGTTCGCCGAATTCCTCGCGGGATTCGCGGCCGCGGCGGAAAGGATTACCTGCCGCGATCGCCATGGCGGAGTCGCCACTCGCATCGATGAACTGCGACGCGGTGATTTCAAATTGCTCTTCGTGTGCCGGTCGCTCGGCATGGATCGAAACGATGCGGCCACCCTCGACCTTGGCAGCGGACACATGCGTGTCGAGCAGGAGCGTGATGTTCGGTTCGCTGCGCACCATGTCGTAAAGCACAAGATCAATCCCATGCGGCGAACGCGCGGGATTTTCGCAGGCCTGACGCAAACGGAGTTCCTCAACCAGGCCCGACTCGCGCGCCTCGGTCTGCATCGGGTACTTGTTGCGAAAGCCATTGGCATCCGCGCCGACAATGTGCATGCGGATTTCGCTCGAGGCATTGCCACCGAGCACAGAGCGATTTTGGCAGAGAATGACAGTGGCTCCAGCGCGGGCTGCAGCAATGGCTGCCGAGACGCCTCCAGCGCCGCCGCCGCAGACGAGAACATCGGTGTTGAGAGAATGTGTGATCACGAAGTCGCGAGGCTATCCGGCGCAGCGATTATTTCAATAACTCGCTAGTGTTAATCGTCGCATTGGAGCTGCCGCGAGGAGGGATGTGCTTCCTTCGCCCCGCCTTGCCACCACATCGTTCCTTTCACAATAATTGCGGGAAGCTTGGGCCGGGGCAGACCGCGCAAACTAAGCCCTCAGTCCCGCTGATTATGTTGAAAAAATCCTCCGTGATTGTCGCGACGAGCAACAAGATCGCCTCCAGTCATTTTGTAGGGAAATGGAATATTGGAGAAAACACAGGCCTTTTACCGCATCGTTGAAGGGGGGTGGCCGAAAAGTCGGCTGAACGAGCGACTGAATGTATGGATGTCCGGATATCCTGCCCGCTCCGAAACGCACTTCACGCTAAGTCCCTCCTCTTTGATCCAGTTCGCCGCACGGCGCAGGCGCGTTTCACGCAAATAGCGGCCGATGCTCAATCCCGTTTCGTCCCTAAAGCGGGATCGCAGGTGGCTTTCACTCATGGAGAGTTTTCGGGCTAGTTCCTCAAGCCTGATGCCGGGGTGGTGCAACTGTAGTGCGTGAACAGACCCAATAAGGTTCCCCCGGTGGTCGGCCTCCTGGGTCTCATGAACAGGATAAAGTGCCCTCAGCAGCCGATAGAGGCGCGAGGAAAGCAGAAGCCCGTCCCGCGCTGGTCGGATCCATTCCTGTATGAAAGATGAAAGAAGGTTCCGCGCATCGGGGCCGAGACGACGGATTCCCCTCCAGGCCTCGCTGGAAACCGTATGCTCTGGCCAGTCGAAGGTGACGAAAGCCCAGTTCAGCCTTTTTGCTATCTTTGCATAGGAATGAAGATGCAGGGGAGGAATGAGCAGGGTTTCAGCCGAGCCGAGTGATTCGCACGAGCAATCGATCTTAACATTGCCGCGACCAAGCAGGGAAATGATGAGAACCCAACGCTGGTGAAGATCGGGCGATATAATCCCTGAGGAAAGGCTTGCTCCGTCGCTTCGTGAGAAGAGAAGGATGTTGTCTGGAAGCATTTCTCGCGGCCGGTGGACACCCGCGAAGTAGTCGTCCGGTTCCCCGATTTCATGAAGCATCTCGATAAGAATCTGATTGTTCATTTCATCGGAAATGACAAATAAATCATCGCTGCGGCTATGGCAAGAGAGATTCCAGGGGGCTAGCCTGCCCACCCATGAGCAACACCACTTCATCCTCCACAAGTTCAGCTCCCACCCGCATCGGCGTGATCGGAAGCGGGGCACGGATTCAACACGTCATTACGAGCCTCCTTAGGGAGTCGCCTTTGAGCACGGTGACTGCGATCTGCGATCCCGATGAGGTCGCTCTGGATCGATTTCGCCGGGAGGTGGCCCCCGATGCGGCCGTGTGTGATTCGGTTGACGAGCTATGCAGGCGGGAGGATGTCGACTGGGTCTTCATAGGATCGTTCAACTGTCATCACTCCGCCCAGACCATCATTGCATTCAGGGCCGGCAAGAATGTCTTCTGTGAAAAGCCCCTCTCCCTGTCGCTCGATGAGGCGGAGGAGATGCACGAAGCATGGAAGGCAAGCGGCCGCACATTCGCCCTCGGACTTGTTTTGCGCTATTCCCCTCTTTACCGCATGGCTCGGAATTTTTTGGAGGAAGGACGAATCGGGGAGATCCTTTCCTTCGAGTTCAACGAGACGCTCGATTTCAATCATGGGGGATATATTCACGGCAATTGGAGGCGTCACCGCGAGTTGGCAGGCACCCATCTTCTGGAAAAGTGCTGTCATGACATCGATCTGGCCTTGTGGCTTACGGGCAGTCTTCCGACCCGTGTCGCCAGCTTCGGGGGTCGTAATTTTTTCAAACCGGAGAACGCATGTCATGTTGCGAGGATCGGCAATTCTCCGAACGGCGCCACCGCCTACAGCGCCTGGCCCGACCCGCACGGTGTCGATCCTTTCAGCGACGACAAGTCGATCGTGGATCATCAGGTGGCCATCCTCGACTTTGCTTCCGGGATCAAGGGGACATTCCACACCCAGTGCAACGCGGGCATACCCGAAAGGCGCTTCTATTTCTGTGGAACGGAGGGATCCATGCGCCTTGACGCCTACAGCGGCGAACTGGAAGTCGGGCGGATCGGCTGGGAAAAAACGATTTCCCTTCACAAGCCCATTGTCGGCTCCGGACATGCTGGGGGCGATGAACTTATGGCCAAGGAGCTCGCAGAGGTTCTGGCGGAAAGCCGCACCCCCGCAGCGGGATTCACGGAAGGGATAAGATCGCTTGTCGTCGCCAACGCCGTTGACGAGGCGATGAATAAAGGTGCGGTCATCGACATGCGCCCGCAATGGAAACGCGTTGCCTCGGTCTTCGGGAGTGACGATGTCCTTGATCGGGCATACTGATCCAAGATTCCCAGCTGGCAACCGCGTCCAATCCGGTTACGGAACCCGTCCCCCCCGCACGAAGACTGAGCGTTTCTCGGTGGACTGGTAGGCGAGGAAGGAGGCTCATCCCGCAGTTGTTGATTTGATGAGTTAACTGGCTTCTGGGTAGAAGGATTAACTGCCACATTCAGGTTCGGCTTTCTCAGACGGGGCCAACTCGGTCCGGGCGGACATTTTCTTTGCGTAAACAAAAATCAATGCCAGTCCAAGCGACATGAGGACTGCCGCAAGGATGAAAAGCATGTGATAGTTCCGGTTCGTAAAGTGAATAAACCAGCCGCTTATAAAAAGGAGGCTTCCGTTGTAAAAATTCCGTATGAACGCGCTGCTCGAAGTGACGGATCCGACTTCCTTGGGATCAGCCGTCTTGAAGATCATGATATCCGCAGCGCTATTCAGGGGATTCACGGCCGTCATGATCGCGACATACAATGCCAGACTTGAGGCATCGTGAACGCGAAGCAACAACACAAGGTTCACCAGCATAAAGAGATAGTAAATGACCACCACCTTCAAACCTCCGACTTTATCAATCAGCCAACCCGTGGGAAAGGCGAGAGCAAGGCTCACTAGCTGAGCCCATGAGAGGGCGTGGTAAATCTGTCCCCTTTCAAGACCCAGATTGGTTTTGGCAAAAATCCATGTCCAACTGGCAAATACCGATTCGAAGCTTGCGAGCATGGCGGCGCCCGCCATCAGCCAAATGATGCGTCGGTCTCTCAAGCCGATCTGCAGGGCAGACCAGGGCTTGAAGGGTGCCTTTGCTGGATTGAAAATCGGTGGCTCTTTGATAAACCATGCCGCTCCCACGCTGAAAAGCAGGAGTACGGTGGCGACGGCATAGGGAACCCACTCGCCCAACTCAATGAGATTTGGAGCGAAGCGCATGACGGCAAACATCATGAGTCCGCTGGCGACCATGAGAATACTCTGCGCACGCGCGAGCAAGGCGCGCGGCACGCAGTCAATGTTCAGCAATGGAAAAGTGGAATTCTTCAGATTGCCGAAGAGCATTTTCATGAGCGTCAGTCCCACCAGAGCGATGAGTGACGAGCAGACGGGAAAGAGCGCGACAGAGAGGATGATCGGTCCGGCCGCGATAAAGAGATACGGCTTTCTTCTCCCCATCTTCGTAACCGTGTGATCACTTTTCCACGAAAAATACATCACCAAGAATGACACCAACCACAGATTGATGCTATTGACTGTGGCGCTGTATCCCTCCGTCCAGCCCATCTCCAGCATTCGGAGAGTCATCAGTGGACCAACGAGACCAAAGGCCACCGACCAGCCGATGTTTGATGCACTGATCAGCACCAGATTTCGCCAGAGCTGCTTTCGATCTTCATAATACGCACGGAGTTCAGGCGTATCGAGGAGGTTCCCGCGTTCGCCTATTTCCCGGGCCATGTGAAAACCTCCAGAAAGAAAGTAGATATCATTGGGTCGCTGAGAAACTGGTTAGCGGAACAAGGCGGTAGCGCAAGGTAAGCTCTTGATCCTTCTGCCATGTTGCGGGGAGTGCGACCTCGACACGGTCAAAGTGAATGCCGCCACGCCCTTGAAGTCCGCTCCGACAGATTTTGAGATCACGCGATTCGTCGAGTTCAACACGAAGACCGCGACCCTTATTGTCCGTCAGTGTCAGCACGCCTGAGTTGGCATGAGAGAGGCGGACTTTTCCCCTGATCACCTCTGGCAAAGCCGACAGGTCGGCAGGTGTTTCGCTTCCTTCCACCGCGATCGTTGCGCCATCATTTTTGAAGGGACCAGTCGCAAGCGGAATGTTTTCTACCAAGGACTCGCAGGAAAACGCGCTTGTCGCTTGGAGGGTAAGCTCCACTGCGATTGCCTTATCCTCGAAAGTGTAGCGTCGAGTGTAGTTGAGCGGGATGGAATCCAATTTCCCTTGAGCGGTCAGCGTTCCTGCCGACTCATCCACTGATGCTTCGCTTGCGAAGTAATCCTCGGCGTGGCGTTTGCCGTCGGCAGCAAGGGCAACAAGACCGTGGTGCGAGTAAGGGCTGTTGGCGGTAAGGATTGCATTGCCGTATCCTTCAACGGCGAAAGTGGTGAATCCCGCGTTGTTGAAAGGGCGCAGTGTTCCCTTTTGTTTGCGATACAGATCCCAAGGACTTGCGCCCGTGATTTCTTCATGATTCAAGGGAGCCTTGAGTCCGGAGGCTGCGTATACTGAGCTTGCGGGCTTGCCGATGTAAAATGCCGCATAGTAGGCAGGGCGTTTCACCGCGACCAATTCGTTGCCGATGTTTCGAAGGAAGGAATCTTTCGATTCGGCGGGCAAACCGGCGTTTGAGGGCGCTTTTTTTTCCCGATGGCATTTGCGAACCTTGCGCCTCCGTGATTCTGTAACCGGGATCGCCTGTGGGTTCTTTGCCAATGGTGTCGAGCAGTGCTTTCCGGGCCTGCTCAGAGGCTTCAGGCGTGTATTGCTTGGCGATCCATGGATCCACTTCCGCAAGCTCGCCGGGATGCAAAGTTCTGCGGGCGCCACCGTATTGTTCGGCATAAAATCCCTCCGGCGTGCGGTGGCTATAATTGAATCCACCAAACGGGCGCCCATCGGGCTCCGGCGCGACGGTATAGTTGTAGAAGGCGTAGGATTTGCGGAGCGCCTCCAGCATCAATGGGTCACCCGTGAAGCGGTAATACTCCGCCATGTAATAATGTTGAATGCCACAGTAGGTGCCGCAGGGGCCACTGTTCTCGATATGATAACCCGCCGGAGTGGCTCCTTCGACATAGCGTTTGGCAAACTTGCGTGCGAGCTCCGCATCGGCGGGATCTCCGGTCCCCATGGCGAACCACTGGAACGCCGCCAGATAATGCGCGCTTTGGTTGCGCGTGGCAACGAGCCCCTCAGGCCAATGGCGATCAAAAAGCCTGCGGACCATTGCTTCCCATGGCTTGCGAATCTCCGGCGAAAGATTTGGCGCGAGGAGCCCAAACTCAGGGAAATATCTTTTGGCAAACACAAAGCCAGGGAAGCCAGGGTAAGTATCCAACACTGCTGGTGTGCCTGGCACGGTTTCGTCCTCGGTCAGGCCGACGATGTCGCGGAAAGCACCCGCCAGGGCACGGTTGAGAATCTCCGGATTTTTATGATAGGGGTTGAATGGCTCATCGAGTGCATACGCCCACGCGAGAGCGGTGGCGTAAGGTTCCTGATTGATTCCGCCTTTGTGGACTCCTTGGGATTCCGGCATCGAATGAAGATAGTCCCACCGATCTTTGGGTTCTTTGGCTGCCAACCGCGGGCTCCAAACCTGTTTGCCGATCGTGCCGCCCCAGTGACTCGTTGGGTCGAGGTTCTGTTCGCGCAGACTAAAAAAGAGTCCCGGCCCAACCCCATAAGCCTGACGAAACGCAAGGGCCTTGGCTGGATCGCCTTTGCTCCAAATTTGGGGATCCGCATCGAGCAACTTGATGAGTGCTTTGGTCTGACCCACCTTCTCCGGCGCGAGCAGTCCCGGAATTTTCTCCAAGAGAGTTTCCTGATTGCGAAATGCCAACCAAGTGCCATCAGCCGTCACTCCGGTTGAAACACCAAGCGCTTTGGCTGTCTCCGCCTCCTCACATAAAATCACAGGGAATCCTGCAGCGGAGAATTGCCAATCACCGGTGAGATCCATGCTCCAAAGCTCGCCGGGATTTTTGACCGTGATCTCCGCCAATTGTTTTTCCGCAGCGTCAGTCGAGGGATAAAGAACCTGATCCTTGGAATCACGCAGCGTAATGCCATGGCCTTTGATTTTGAGCTTCATGGCATTCTGCGGGACATGAAACCAGACCTTCGCGAGCCCGGGTTTCCACGCTCTGAAAAATCCGTTTTGAAAAGAAACACCCGAGAGCATCGGCGAATCGCTCTCAAGCTGGAGTGCTGTCTTTCCCAAACCAGAAACCATTCGAACCTCATAGATTCCCGGCTGAGTGAGTTCGCGACGAAACTCCCCGACCTCGGCGGGCCAACGGGAATCTTTAGCGGATGCCTTTCTCTTGGGAGTTTCATCATACTCGGCAGCTTTCGCCGCGATGTCCCCTTCTCCTCCGCGATCCAAGTGCTCACGCAGAAGCAGTTGGTCCGACGGATCGAAAAGTCTGAGAGAAATCAGATCGCGATCATTTGCTTTTTGCCCGCGCAGTCGCATGGTCAGCGCCTGCGCGTCTGCCGAAGTCTTCAAGAGATAAACCGTCACCGGTGTGGCCGGGCGATACACGGAGTCTGCAAGTGGGATCGAAGTGGACAGCTCGGCCTGAGTGGTTCCGGGCCAAGTGGACTTCTTCTCCACTTCTTTCTCTTGTGGGCGTTTGCACCCGGAAAGCGTCATGCCGACGAGCAAAGCCATCCCGAGCAGTCGCAGAGAAAGAAGCTTACACTTTGATATGACACAAATAGGCAAAGCGTGAGTCGCACAGAATCTCATGTTGTTTTCAAAAATTTGATGGAGCGGATTTCATCGATGCTGGCGGACCATTGAGCATCGATTGCAGCCTGAAGCGCCGCTGCGGTTCGTCTGGCGCCGGGATAATCCTTGAGCCAGCCTTCGATGGGTTGCCACAGGTCATTCACCGAGGTTTTCTCGATTTCAAAAAACCAGTCGGCCATGCCAAGATCCCGCCACATTTGCCCCTTGATCGTATCCGTCGGCTGACGGATGTAGATAATCGGAGTGCCGGAAATCAACGCGAGGATGGGTGAATGGTTTTCGATGCTCACGATGCTGTGGGCAGCCGCATAGACAGCCAGTGCCTCATCGGGGAGCCAGTAACGATCAAGCCACACGGTCTTCGCTCGGACATCATCCGGCAGAAGATCGTAGATGGCGGTTTTGGCAAGCGGCACCTCGTAGGTCATCTCCGGGCAAAGCAGCACCTTCTTGCCTGTTTCCCTAACCCACCGAACAACGAGATCGGCGAGCAGCCCCATGTCCTGGGCTTCCGTGCGTTCGTTCACCGCATCCTTTGCCTTGGTCGAAGCATCTTCGGGCACCCAGTCGTGCATGCGATGATAAGGGGCGTAACGCAGGCGCGGCACCACACAAAGGTAGTCATGCTCTACAAGTCCATGCTCACGCAGGAAATCATTCGCCGCATCCGGAGGCGCAGGGGCAAAACCAAATGTCGCATCCGCACCGAAAGCGACATGACCGCTGTGGAGCCCAAACTTTTCCAAAAAGCGCTTGGTGATTGAATCGCGGCAGAAGATGAGATTGGCCGACTTAAAAACGGATGTTTGGAGCTCATTCAGATTGTGGTGAGGCATGCTCTCGATCTGCTGCGAGAGTTGCTCGAGAGTTCCACCTTCCCAATTTCCGGTTTGGATGGGGCCGGTGGGGTCCATCGTGATGCCGAAAAGCACGCTGGGCTTGCCGGTTTTTTCGTTCCACATCGCCAGATCCCTGGCCACGATCAGGCCCGGCGCAGAACCATGCACATAGATGTCGCATTCAGCAAATGCACGGCGCAGAGCCTCGCTATCCGGCTCGCCCTGTTCGTTCAGCGTCCCCTCGGCCAATCGAATGTCGGGGTAGCCGGAAGTGAGTTTTTCCCGAACGCCACCGTCAATGTTCAGCGGCCAAAGGGTAATCGTGATATCCGGTGCGTATTTGCGAAAAATCTCCAGAAACCCAAAGGTGTGTCCGATGTCGCCGATGTTGACGGTCTGCCAGGAAGAACGAAGTAAGATGTGCATGTGTTTGAATTGGTAAAGTTAACGGTGGGAAAAAATTGCCGCATCATGGAATGTTGATGCTGAAACCTTTCGGATCAAAGGCCACGAGCGTCGCGATGAGTGCACCAGATGCTCCCGTAAGGATCCACATGTCAATGGCGATGGGTGCGAAGTGGTTCACGGGGATAACCCAACCCCTCATCCGCACGAAAACAAGACGCCGCTTATGTTAGTCGTCGCATTTGGAAAGGAAAAATGGAGATCCGAAAAGACATCAAGAAGCGCTTCTTCACCGTGGCGGCAATGGAACGCAGCGACATGGCGGAAGAAAAAAACCCAATGGTTTCCGCAATTTTTAACCGCCATGCCTCTTCTTTATCTCTTTCCATTCCAAAAGAATCGGCGCCGCGAGGCCGCATCGCCCTACCGTGTGAAGAATCAAGACTTCAAGATTCAAAAGACTAGATGAAGAAAACAATTCGTCTTTAGCTTCTCACAACATGGAGCGGGACGCTCCATGGACGGCCTGGAGCAAGATGCTCCAGCCACACGAAGATGCAGATTCTTCATTCGCCTGCAATCCACGATCCACGATCCACGATCTTCTCATTCGCGTTCATGCCAGTTCATTCGCGGTAAAAAAATTTCCGCGAAGAGCGGTGAGCCCGGGCTAAGCGTTGAGCTTCGCCCAGGAGATGGAATCCAGCTGTGATCGATCAGGAAAGTTTTTGCCGACACCACTTGGTCAGCACCGCCTCGGCGGGCTTGCCGTGGATGGTGAAGCCGGTGTCGCCTTTGGCCTTGTGGTAGTGGGGGCGGTTCTGTTGTTCCTCCCACTTCCAGTATTGGAAACCCGCCCACCAAGGCTGGCCCTTGTAGGCCTCGAGGAAACCCTCGAGATAGACCGCCTGAAGTTCACCGTCATAATCGCCGTCGTTTCGGTATTCCCAAGGCACAAGGGCGCCTTTCTCGACGGAGCGGCAACCACACTCCGCCCAGTAAATCGGGATTCCAACCTTTTCATGGAAAGCCTGCCATCCGGGAATCTCCTTGGCGATCGCCGTCCTCACATTTTCGATGGTGGGCTTCGGTTCGGGAACGCCTTCGTAGGTGCTGAATCCCACGGCGTCGAGGGCGCGCACCCACTCGATGAAGGCTGGTTTGTCGCGGTTCATTTTCAGCGCGTTGAGGCAGACCCAACCGGAATAAACATCACGCACGGCCGCGATGGTCTCGAGCCAGCGGTGCGTCTGATGATCCGTGCCGGCAAGTTCCTGGCCGATGGTGAAGGCCTCCACGCCCCACTCTTTGCTCAAGCGGGCGTAGTAGGTCATGGCCTGGCGATTGCTCTCAAACCAGCGCGACCAGTAATCCGTGACCACGCCCTGAATCTGCTGCTCATTTTCGGGGAAGGTGATGTGGCAGCGCCCGGTGCTATCCAGGATGTCGATCACCGGTTTGAGCAGGACGCGAATGCCGCGCTTTTGGAAGCGGCGGATGATTTTCTCCAGATCGGTGTCGGAGGGCGTCCAAGTGAAATCACGGTAAATGCGCGTGCTGTAGAAAGTCTCCTGCATGAGCATGACCATGAGCGAAACCCACTCGACCCCGGCCTCGGCCATGTTGTCGACTTCCAGTTCGGCCTGCTTGGTGCCGTAGTAGCCCGACTTCGACAGATAGCCAAAGTTCGGCCCGCGCAAAAATGGAAACGGGTTGGTATTTCTTCTCAGGATCAGCTCGTTGGCGAGTTTTGTGGTTTCAGTGTTCATTGTTTGTGTAGTGGTGAAGTGAATTGGTCTTGGGAAAGAGCGGCGAGGACCTTCAGCGCCCCGCCGCTGTAGATGGCGACATGGAGGCGTCCGTCGGTTGCGAAGGCCATGCCGTCGCGACCGATCGTGCCTCCCACGCTGGCCCGGGGAATGCGATCATGAAATGGCGCTCATGGTAATTTGTAAATTCTTTGCAGATCTTCGGGAGGCTTCAAAAAGGTGGTTCGATGCCTCTTTGATTGCATTTTCCCTGGAACCAGCGATCTCGGAAAGTGAAGTTGCATTTTGAAAAAGTGGCCGCCATTCAAAATTTGGCGCAATAACGCCTGCGAAACATTCCACCGGCTTATTCTGCCTTTGAGCCATGCGTGCCAATGCTACCGGCGCTTTTCCTCCGAGGCTCTGTGAATCCAAGGAGCCTTCACCGGTGAGGATCCAATCGGCCCATTGAAGATGGGCATCCAACTGCAAGATCTCCGCCACGAGTTCAAAGCCCGGGACGATCCGCGCGCCGCAAAATGAGAGAAACCCGAAGCCCAGGCCGCCAGCGGCTCCGCTGCCAGATAAAGCCTCGTGGTTCGTTCCAAGATCTCTCCGGCAGACTTCAGTCAGCCGGGCAAGACCTTCTTCGAAAAGAGGGGCATCGCAAGAGCACATCCCCTTCTGCGGCCCAAAAACGCGGGTGCAGCCATTTTTTCCGAGCAGAAGGTTCGTTACATCCGAAGCCGCCAAGATGCCGGGCAATGTGAGCTTTGAGGGAGGGACAATTCGCGCCAGGCTTATCAAGCGCAGCGGATCATCGCCAATCGGAGAACCCTCATTGTCGAGAAACCGAAAACCCAGCGCGCGGAACAGCACACCGCTCTCGCTCCGACTGCAGCGCGGGGGCTTGGAGGACATTCTCATTATCGAAGAAGGGTGAACCCGCCGTCGATATCGTAGGCGGAACCGGTGATGAAGGAGGCTTCGTCAGAGCACAGGAAGGCTACCAGTGAGGCAATTTCCTCGGGGGTTCCCATGCGTCCGATCGGTTGGGCGGCGGAGAGACGGGCAAACATCTCCGCCTCCTTGCCGGGATAGTTTTTGGCCAGAAAACCATCCACGAAGGGAGTATGCACCCGGGCTGGACAGACGCAATTGCAGCGGATCCCCTCCCCAACGAAGTCGCGGGCCGCCGAGAGCGTCATGGCCAGAACAGCCCCTTTGGTCATGCCGTAGGCAAACCGTTCGGGAAGCGCCAACTTGGAGGCCACGGAGGCCAAGTTGACGATGGAACCCCCGGCGTGTTTCAGCATGAGGGGGATACCGAAATGCAGGCAATGGTAGACCCCGCGCACATTGATGCTGTAGAGGCGCTCAAAATCCTCGGGCAGGGTGGAGACGGCGGTTCCGACATGAGCGATGCCGGCATTGTTGACAAGGACGTCGAGTCGCGGAAGTGCGGCAAATGCGGTTTTCACGGAGCGCGCATCCGCGACATCCGCGGGGAGAATCTTGACACTACCCCCTCGCCCGCGCGCAAGGGATGCCGTTTCCTCCCCTGCTTCCATGGAGAGTTCCAGAACATGCACATCAGCCCCTTCCGCGGCGAGACGCAGGGTCACAGCCCGACCGATGCCTGAACCCCCTCCGGTCACCACGGCGACCTTCCCCATGAAACGATCAGTTGATGGCATGGCTGTTTGAGCGATTAGCGTTCGGAAATGACCGGGTTGGTCAGCCGTCCGATGTGGTCGATCTCAATGGAGACCTCGTCGCCGGGCTTGAGCCAGCGCGGGGGCTTGGAGGCCATACCGACGCCGTGCGGGGTCCCGGTGAGGATGACCGTGCCGGCGGGCAGGGTATTGCTCCCGCTCAGAAAGGCGATGATCTGAGCGACGGAAAAGATCATGTCGTCGGTGTTCCAGTCCTGCACGGTCTCGCCGTTGAGGATGGTGCGAATACCTAGAGTCTGCGGATCGGTGATCTCGTCGGTGGTGACGAGGCACGGGCCCAGCGGTGAGAAGGTGTCGAAGGTCTTGCCGCGGCACCATTGTCCGCCGCCCCATTTCAGTTGCCAGTCGCGGGCGGAGACATCGTTGGCGCAGGTGTAGCCGAGGACATGATCGAGGGCGTTCTCCACGGTGGCGTTTTTGCAAGACTTGCCGATGACAACGGCCAGCTCGCACTCGTAGTCCACCTCGTGGCTTGCAGCATGAACCGGAATCTCGATCGGGTCACCGGGATTCTGGAGTGTGTTGATCCCCTTGGTGAAGAGCACGGGGCGTTCCGGAGCTGCCATACCCGACTCGGCGGCGTGATGCCGATAGTTCAGCCCGATGCAGAGGATCTGGCTCGGCTGAATCGGTGCGAGTAGTTTCTTCACATCGGCTGTCTCGCCGGTTTCGTGAAGACCGGCATACAGATCGCCCGTGCATCGCACGGTGATGCCGTCGGGTCGCAATGACCCATAGTGGATGGTTTCGTGACTATCGGTGTATCGGATGATTTTCACCGTTTTGAGGAGTTAGGTTGGAATGGTCTATGACAGCTTAGTAGGTGGCTCTTCCACCGGAGAGATCGAAGGTGAATCCGGTTGTGAAGAAAGCCCCGGGCGAGAGGATGAAGCCGCAGAGGATGATGTCGGTCACACCCATTTGGCGGATGAAGCGCAGGCGCTCATCAGTAGGGGTGACAAAGGTCGCGGTGGCCACGCACATCGGAAGGGCGCGCGCACGCTCGCGGAGGGTTTCAGGTGAAGTTCCGGGATCTCGGGTATGGGGCGTTGGTCGCTCATGATGGATGATGTGGTTTAGTTGGGTGTATTCGTGGTTTCAGTGCTCATTGTTTGTGTAGTGGTATAGTTTTGAAGTTAAATGGTTTTATGAAAAAGCGGCGCGCCGGGGCCAAGCGTGGGCAAGCTGAACAGCCGTCCATTTTCCGCTTCGGTGACCACAAGGCCCAAGCGTCCCGAGGGATCGAAGGCGCAGTTGGTCGGGTTGGCTCCGGGAATGTCGATGACCTCCTCGACCTCCCCGTCCGCCGCGACGAGCTTCACCGCACCGCCGCTGTAAATGGCGACATAAAGGCGTCCGTCGGCGGCGAAGGCCATGCCGTCGGGGCCGATCGTGCCACCGACGCTGGCCCAAGGACGCGGGGCGAGCCAGCGACCATGGATCGAATCCCAGCGTCCGCGCCACAGCCTTTGGCGTCGCGTCTCGGCAACCACGAGATGGCCTCCATCCGGAGTGAAGGCCAGGCCATTGGGAAAATAAAATCCGGAAGCCACCCGGGCCACCGAGCCATCGGGTTTCAAGATGGCCACATAGCCGGTGGGCTCGGTGCGTGAATCACCGGGGCAGGTAAAGATCAGGTTGCCTGCCGAATCGAAAGCCAAGTCGTTCGGCTTGAAGAGCGGTTTGCCTTCGACGGAATTTGCCAGAGTCTCGGTCACGCCGGTCGCGGGATCATGACGGCGAATCGCGCACTCGGCAGCATCGCAGAAAACGATCCTCCCCTGCGCATCGATGGCGATGCCGTTGGGTTCTCCGCCGACGGAGATTCGGCTCAGCGTGCCATCCGACCAGCGGCAAAGGTTTCCACCTTTCAACTCCACCAACCACAAGGAGCCATCCGGCGCAAAGGCGGGACCCTCGGGAAATGCCAGGCCCTCGGCCAGGATCTGTGGTGTGTTTGTGTTCATCAGGCGGTCAATGCAGCGTGAAGTTTGGTGGCGAGCTCGACCGTGTCGTGATGGAACTCCGGCGTGGTGGGTCGCACCCATGCGCTCTCCATTGCCGGCATCGTGGATCGGAAAAAGTTGCCGGTCAGCA
>JBKDYW010000124.1:0-14873 GCA_046308575.1 Verrucomicrobiota bacterium | reverse complement strand
ATCATGGTGTTGTCGGCGTGGGCGGTGAGGGTGATGGCGAGTGCGGCCGCGCAGCCGCCGGCGGCGGACCGAAGATTTTGTACGAGACGCATGTCGCGGACGACAAACCATCGGGGGTGGACTGTCAATCCCGCGGAGTGGCTGGCGGGAAAATCACCGGCGGGACTTTATTTCGGTCGGCTCGTTGCAGTAGGGGCAGCGGAATCTGTTGAGAAAAAGAATTTCGAGCGCGACACGGAGTCGGTAGCTGCCAAGAAAGGTTTTGGCCTTCACGTTTTTTGAGCAGGATTGACCTGAGAGCAAGGGGACGCGGCAAAGCGGGCACTGGCAGGACGGGGAGTATAGCACGCGAACGAGAAACACGATGCCGGCGACTGCGGCGAGCTTGATGCCGATGATGATGAGTTCGCGGTCCTTGATTAAGAGCGAGTAGACGAGGATTCCGATCAGCGCGATGACGAGCAACCACTTCAAGCAGATCATCAATGCGACCAGCCGGTAGCGCATGACAATGGACCTGTTAGGAAGTTTATGCATATTGCGAAAGGGCGGTTGATTGCTGTCGGCTTACTCTTTCATGTAGGGGGCAGCCCGTAAATCGCTTAATGCTTGGGTGGTAGATTTTTGTAAATTTACTGTAAACATTTGGTTGTGGATGACAGGTGATTCAAAACAGGGATGGTTGTGAATCTGGAGTTGCCGTGGCTTTGCTTGGTCCTGCCAGCAGTGCGTCGATGCGCGTGAGCAACTCAATCGAAGGCATTTCGCGGCCGTCCATCATGGTGCGAAGTTTGGCGGACCACTCCTCGGTGGTGCCGTCGCCCTGTGCGGCGAGAAGTGTGGCGGTTTGGGTGAGGCGACCGCTGACTGCGAACTGACGCTTTGTCCTGCGAAGCCAGGCTTCGAAGTAGGGGCGGTCGGGTTTGAGGGTGAACACGGATGCGAGCCTTGTCGGATGCCGGAGCGAGGTCAAGATGAGGATCGTCGTTTCGCGGATTTGCGAGCGCTGGGATACTTTGCCGAAATGTTGCTGATGGGTCTGGAATTTCCTTCGGCGGTTTCTTTCAGCGCGGCGATTTGGTCGCGGAGGTGGGCGGCTCGCTCAAACTCGAGGCGTGCCGATGCGGCGCGCATTTGTTCTTCGAGATCGGCGATGGTACGATGTTTATCGTAGATGGGCTCTTCTTCGGCAACGAATGATCCGCCGACCATCGGGTCGATGGCTTCGTTGGTCTGCAGGCTTTCCTGCACCGCGCGTTTCACGCTTTGCGGGGTGATTCCGTGGGCTTCATTGTGAGCCTGTTGGCGGCTGCGACGGTATGCGGTGGTGTCGAGTAGGGCTTGAATCGAATCGGTGACCTTGTCGCAGAAGAGCACGCATTCGCCGGCGAGGTGGCGGGCGGCGCGGCCGGCGGTTTGGATGAGCGATGTTTCGTTGCGCAGAAAGCCCTCCTTGTCGGCATCGAGGATGCAAACGAGTGAGACTTCGGGCAGGTCGAGTCCTTCGCGCAGGAGGTTGATGCCGACCAACACATCGATCGCGGCAGCGCGGAGTTGGCGGAGGATTTCGACGCGCTCGACCGTGTCGATGTCGGCGTGGATGTAGCGGACCTTGAGTCCGGTGCCAGCGAGGTATTCGCTGAGGTCCTCGGCGGTTTTTTTGGTGAGTGTGGTGATGAGAACCCGTTCGTGGCGCTCGACGCGTTGGCGGCAGAGCTCGATGGTTTCGTCGATTTGCCCCTTGAGCGGGCGTAGGGTGATGATCGGATCGATGAGGCCGGTCGGGCGGATGATTTGTTCGACGACGAGTGGCGTGCCGGCCTTGGTGGGATTGAATGATTCGATCGGTTCGTCATTGCCACTCGGTTTCACGCGGACTTTTTTCAGCGCGGGCAATGCGCCTTTGTCGGCGGATTTCACCGGGATGTAGGTTTTGTTTTCTGGGCGGGAGTTGATGATTTCGAAGGGGCCCGGGGTGGCGGAGACATAGACCCTTTGGCCGGTCGATTGCATGAATTCCTCGAAGCGCAGTGGCCGGTTGTCGAGTGCGCTGGGAAGACGGAAGCCGTGTTCGACAAGGACGGTCTTGCGGCTTTTGTCGCCTTCGTACATTCCGCCGACTTGCGGAATGGTCGCGTGGCTTTCGTCGATGAGCAGGAGGAAATCGTCGGGAAAGAAATCCAGCAGCGTGTGGGGTTTGGCGCCGGGTTCGCGTCCGGTGAGGTGGCGCGAGTAGTTTTCGATGCCTTGGCAGAAGCCCATTTCCGCCATCATTTCCAAGTCGTACTCCGTCCGCATGCGGATGCGCTGGGCCTCGAGGAGTTTTGCTTCCTTTTCGAATTGGGCGACCTGTTGTTCGAGTTCGTCGCGGATCGCGCGCGTCGCCGATTTCATTTTGTCGCCAGGGGTGACGAATTGTTTGGCGGGGAAAAAGGTGTGGGATTCGAGTCGTTCGATGGTGCGGCCGGTGAGCGTGTGGATGCTGGTGAGGCGCTCGACTTCGTCGTCGAAGAACTCGACACGGATGGCGGTTTCTTCGAGGTAGGCCGGGTGGACTTCGACCACATCGCCGCGGACGCGGAACTGGCCGCGGCCGAAGTTGAAATCATCGCGCTCGAAAAGCATGCCGACGATCGAGTCGAGAAACTCCGCGCGGGTGAGCTTTTGTCCGGTGCGGATCGGCAGCATCATGTTTTCGTAATCCTCGGGCGAGCCAAGACCGTAGATGCAAGACACCGAGGCGACCACGATCGTGTCGCGGCGGGTGATCAGCGAACCCATCGTCGAGAGGCGCAGGCGTTCGATCTCGTCGTTGATCGACGAATCCTTTTCGATGTAGGTGTCGCTGCGCGGAATGTAGGCCTCGGGTTGGTAGTAATCGAAGTATGAAACGAAGTACTCCACCGCGTTGTGCGGAAAGAAATTTTTGAACTCCGAGTAAAGTTGGGCGGCGAGCGTTTTGTTGTGGCTCATGATCAACGCCGGGCGATTGTGCCGCGCGATCAGGTTGGCCATGGTGAAGGTCTTGCCCGAGCCGGTGACGCCAAGAAGCGTCTGATGCCGGTTGCCAGCGGCGAGGGACTTCGAAAGTTTTTCAATCGCCTGCGCCTGATCGCCCATCGGCCGATAGTCGCTGGTGAGTTGGAATTCCATGTGGCGGAGTGATAAACGGGAAATGCCGTCTCCGCAAGGGTGGGGAGGACGCGGTGGGGTGCAAGGGGTTGCACCAGTTTAAGGCTTTAGTGCCTTGGCAATCATGGCAAAGTGTCGATCGCGCTCGAGCAATCGCACTTTGTATCGGCGCGCACACGCGTCCACCAAAAGGTCTCCGAAAGGCACATTGACACCAGAGCGGAGGCATGTGCGGGCGCTAAGGGCTGCCTGACGCCAGCAATTTGCATCAAAATCCAACCAAACGCTGAGTTCTCTCCAACGCGTTATCTGTTCTTCTTCCCGTTTGCCTAGGGCGCCTTGGTAGAGTTCGAGCCAGATCGGTTCGGTCATGGCTGCGAGTCCGAGTCGAATCAAGCCTTCGAGTTTAGCGGCAATCGCTTTGTCGCCGCCGGCACGGGCAGCCTCGACCCATGCGGAGCTATCGACCAGAACAAGACCTTTCATTTGTGTGCGAGCTTGGGTTTTTTCTTTGTGCGGTAGGAGAGTTCCTCCATATCGCCAGCTTCGATTTCTTCGTTGGTGGCGAAGTCGAGTGTCCCGAAGTTTGCCACCACTTCCTTAACGAGTTGCAAGCGGTTGAAGCTCTCGATCGCCTTCACCACGGCATCGCGCTTGGTCTTGGCGCCGGTGAACTTCATGGCATCGGCGAGGAGATCATCAGGAATATCAATCGTGGTTTTCATGGAATCAAAAATAAGCATGATTTGGATTCCAGCAATCGTAAAATTGGAATATTTGAATTTACGGCGGCGGAATCATGGTTTTTCATCTCCGCATGGAATTCCAATTGCATCCACGCTTGGCGGCGGGAGGGTTTGAGCTTGGGCGGGTCGATGACTGCTGGGTCTTGCTCAAGAATCATGCCTCGTTTCCGTGGATTCTGATCGTGCCCGAGGTTGCCGAGGGGATTGAGGATTTGCATCAGCTTGACGAGCGGCGTTATGCCGAAGTGGTGGGCCTGATCCGCAGGGTTTCGCTGTTTGTTGCCGATTTTTTCCGGCCGGAAAAACTCAATGTCGGGTGCATTGGCAACATGGTGCGGCAGATGCATATCCATGTGGTGGGGCGTCATTCTGATGACCCCGCGTGGCCCGGCACTGTGTGGGCCTACGAGGGGAAATCGGCCTATGCACCAGAGGCGGTGGAAGCGATCCGCGTTGCGGCGCGTGAGTATCTCGGCCTCGAGTGAGCGAGCTCAAGCGTTGCGTGCGAGAGCGCCGCGTTTTTCGTTGATGAAAATGCTGAGCACGAGGCCGACCGCGACAAATGCGGCGAGCACCAACAGAGCTTCGGTGTTGCCGACCACATCTTTGACCCATGCGAAGGGGAAGGTCGTGATGGCGGTGATTTTCCAGACGAGGCCCCAGATGCCGAAAGTTTCCGCTTCGCGGCCGGGTGGGGTGAGGTAGCTGACAAATGCGCGGTTGGCGGAGCCGAGTGAACCGAGTCCGAAGCCGAGTAGGTTGCCGATGAGCCAGAGCGGCCAAACAGGAAATGGGCTTTGCGGGTGCTGTGTGAGATGGGCGCTGTGAAGTGCCGAGTAGCCGGCGAATCCAAGAGCGGTGAACAACCAAAGCGTGGTGAAAATCAGGATCGAGCGTCGATGACCGATGCGATCTTGAAAGAGCGTGGGGACGATGGTGCCGATCACGCCGGATACCGTGATCACCGCAACAAAGAGCACGAGTTTCACCTGCGTGAATCCAAACTCTTCGGCAAGTTTGCTCGCGTAAAAAACAATCACCGTCATGCCGGTGCCGTAAAAAAGCGATGCGATCAACAGCAGCGCGAGGTCGCGATGGTGGCCGATGTGGCGCAGGGAATCGGCGAGCCGGCTGAAACCTGCGATGATCAGATTTCGCCGTGGTTGATTGCTTTTCGCCATCGGCGGCTCCTTGAGCCAGATCATCGTCGGAATGGTGAACACGATAAACCAGAGTCCGGCAAAAACGAAAAAAGGCCGCCATTTTTCCACAGCTTGAAATCCGCAGCTGAGCATCAGCACAGCGGTAATGATCAGCAACAAGAGAGCGGCCATGTAGGCGCAGGCCCATGAGAATCCGCTGACACGACCGACTTGGTCTTGGCGTGCGAGCGAGGGCAGGAAGCTGGCGAGGAAATTTTCGCCGATCGAGAACGCGAAGTTTGCCGGAACATAGAGCAGCACCGCGAGCCAGAGATTGCCGCTGTCGATGAGGGCCAGAGCGCAGGTAAGAAGGCCGCATGACAAGCCTGTGCCGATCATCCACTTTTTCTTGCAGGCGCGTTCATCGGCCATCGCGCCGGCGATCGGCGAGAAGATCGCGGTGATGAGCATGCTTGAGCCGAAGGCGAGCGCCCAGACGCGGTCGTCGATCGAGTCGTCGCGCACCACCACTTGCGAGAGGAAGATCGGAAAGAGCAGTGTGTTGATCAGCAGCGTGAAGGACTGATTAGCCACATCGAAGGAGATCCACGACCAAAGCTGGCGGGGCTTGGACACATCCTTGAGCGGTGAAAATTTCAAGCGGTTCATGGGGGATTGTGCCCGGAGTGGGTGGATGGGTGCGTCATGGATTTGCGCGATTTTTGGCTGCAGCGCGACAGAATTTATGGCTTGCGGGCGATTTGGGGCTTAGGCGTGAATTATTTAACTGTTAGATTTCCGCATGCTTGGGCCTGACATCGGATTTTGACAGATCCGCGATCCTGCGTATCTTGCGCGCCGTTTCCCAACCCCTTGATAGAATCATGAGCACATCGACTGCCGAAAAGCACACATTCCAAGCCGAGATCCAGCAACTTCTCGATCTGGTCGTCCACTCGCTTTACACCGACAAGGAGATTTTCCTGCGCGAGTTGATATCGAATGCCTCCGATGCGATGGAGAAGCTTCGTCATCTTGAAGGGACCGAGAAAAATATCCATCAGGCCGATCTGCCACTTGAGATCCACATCACGACCGACGAAGAGGCAAAGACTCTCACGATTGCCGATCATGGCATTGGCATGACGCATGACGAGTTGGTGGAAAATCTTGGAACGATTGCCCACTCCGGCACCAAGGCGTTTCTCAAAGCGGTGAAGGAAAGCGGTGGATCGCCATCGAACATGATCGGCCAATTCGGTGTCGGGTTTTATTCGGCTTTCATGGTGGCCGACAAGGTGAGTGTACACTCGCGTAGCTGGCGGGCCGATGGCGGCGAGCTGGTGTGGACGAGCGATGGCATGAGCGGATATGAGATCGCCGATTCGCCGGGTCAGCAACGCGGCGCAAAGATCGTGATGCATCTCAAGGAGGACTGCGCGGAGTATGCGACCGAATCTCGGGTGAAGCACCTCATCGAGACCTACAGCAACTTTGTTGGATTTCCGATTTTGCTCAACGGCAAGCGGGTGAATGAAGTTGAGGCGCTGTGGCTGAAGAACAAGTCGGAGGTCAGTGACGAGCAATACAAGGCCTTCTATCAATTTGCCTGCAAGGCTTGGGATGAGCCTTCCTACCGCTTGCATTTCAGTGCCGACGCGCCCTTGGCGATCAACGCGCTGTTGTTTTCTCCCTCGGAAAATCCCGAGCGAATGGGCTTCAACAAGACCGAGTGTGGCGTGGCGCTTTACAGCCGCAAGGTGTTGATCGATCCTGCGCCGAAGGAACTTTTGCCCGATTGGATGCGCTTCATGAAGGGTGTGGTCGACAGTGCCGACATCCCGCTGAACATTTCGCGCGAAACGATGCAGGACAGCGCGCTCATCCGCAAGCTGGGCGGTGTGATCAGCAAACGCGTGATCAAGATGTTCGAGAAGGAGGCCGAGGCTGATCCGGAAAAATTCCGCGGATTTTATCGCAAGTTTGATCGCTTCTTCAAAGAGGGTGTGGCGACGGATTACGCCAATCGCGAGGCGCTGGCGAAACTGCTGCGCTTTGAGACATCGCTCACCGAGGCTGGCAGCGTTTGCGGCTTCACCGATTATGTTTCACGGATGAAGGAAGGTCAGGAATCGATCTATTACCTCGTCGGCAGCACCCGTGAGCAGATCGAGAGCAGTCCGTATCTTGAGGCCTTCAAATCGCGTGGGCTCGAGGTCGTTTACTTCACCGATGCGGTCGATGAATATGTGGTCGACGCCTTGGGAACTTTCGACGGCAAGAAACTTGTTTCCGTGCGCCATGCGGGCGTGGAGCTTGAGGATCAGGCGGCTGAAGGCGAGTCCCTCAGTGAGGACGAGACCAAGGTCTTGTGCGAGTTTCTCAAAAACGAGTTGGGCGAGCGCGTGGTGTCCGTTTCCAGCGGCAAGCGTTTGGTCGAAAACCCGGTCATCGCGCTGGTGCCGGCCGATGGCATGAGCCCGCAGATGCGGCAGATGATGAAGGCGATGGACGAGAACTTCAAAGACGAGGTCAAGGTCGAGCTTGAGATCAACCCGCGTCATGCGCTGATTCGCAAGTTGGCGCAGGCGAAAGACAGCAACCCCGAGTTGGCGAAGTTGGTTTCGCTGCAGTTGCTCGACAACGCGCTCATTGCCGCCGGTTTGCTTGAAGATGCACGCGATACCGTAAGCCGCATGAATGCCCTCATGCAGAAGGCCATGGGAGCTTGAGTTGATCGCTCACAAGGTTCTGACAATCCGTGATTTTCCTCCGGATTCGCCTTGAGGGGCCGGGCTGGAGCGGCGAGCATCTGCGCCGTGAGCCCGCAGCTAGAGGATCTGTTTTCGTTTCTCCGATTTGCCAGTGTGTCGACCGACTCGCGGCATGCAGGTGATGTGCGTGCCTGTGCCGAATGGTTGCGCGGGAAACTTTCCGGCATGGGTTTGATCGCTACTTTGCACGAGACACCCGGGCATCCGGTGGTGCTTGCAAAGAACGCGCATCTTGAGGGGCGGCGCACGGTTTTGATTTATGGCCACTACGATGTGCAGCCGGTGGATCCCTTGGAGTTGTGGGCAACCCAGCCGTTTGAGCCGGTCCTTCGCGATGGGAAAATCCTGGCGCGTGGCGCGACTGACAACAAAGGGCAGATGATGGCCCATGTGCTTGGTGTCGAGCAAACGCTGCGCGAGGAGGGTGATTTACCGGTGAATTTGATTTTCCTGTTTGAAGGTGAAGAAGAAATCGGTAGCCCGAATCTTGCGGAATTTTTGCGTCAGCATCGCGAGGAATTGCGCTGCGATGTGATTGCGATTTCCGACACCGGCATGGTGGCACCCGGTGTACCAACGCTGGGTTACGGTCTGCGCGGGATCGTGTGCTGCGAGGTAGTGCTGCGTGGGCCGAAGGGAGATTTGCACTCGGGGATTTTTGGTGGAGCGGTGTCGAATCCGGCGACCGCGATCGCCCGCTTGGTTGCAAGCCTGCATGACGATCATGGGCGTGTGGCGGTGGAGGGTTTTTACGATTCCGTAAAACCACTCGAAGGGTGGGAACGCGAAATGTGGGCCAGCGTGCCGGGTGTAAGCGACGCGGATTTTCTGGATGTGACAGGAGCGCCCGCATTGTTTGGCGAGGAAACTTATTCATCGGCCGAACGCGTTTGGGCGCGGCCGACGGCGGAGGTGAACGGCATCGGTGGTGGATATCAGGGCGAGGGCTCAAAGACTGTTTTGCCTGCCGAGGCATTTGTGAAACTTTCATTCCGTCTCGTGCCCGATCAAGACCCGGCAGACATCATGCGCAAGGTGAGCGATCATCTCGAACGCCATTGCCCGCCCGGAGTGCAAATCGAGGTGCGGCCCGGCCATGATGGCAAACCCTACCTCGTCGATCCGCATTCCAAATTCGCCAATGCGGCGCAGGATGCGTTGAGGGCGTCGTTCGGCGCCGAGCCGGTTTTGATTCGCGAAGGTGGAAGCATTCCGATTGTGCAGACTTTCCGCGATATTCTTGGCGTCGATACCCTTTTGCTTGGTCTCGCACTGGCCGACGCGCAGGTTCATGCGCCGAACGAGAACTTTCCGGTCGCCAACTTCGAGGCCGGCATTCGCATGAACCGGGCATTGCTTGTCGAGCTTGCGAAGTGCTGAAGATTTTAAACCACGAAAATCACGAAGGGCACGAAATGGAAGAGAGTGTATGCAATTTTAAGAATGTCATGTGGCTGAATAGCTTCGTGCCTTTCGTGGTTCCCCATTTTTAATTTCCCATGTCTGAATCCGATCCAATCCACAAAAGCGACTTCATCCGCGACATCATTGCGGAGGATCTTGCAAGCGGTGTGCACGCCACGACGATCACGCGTTTCCCGCCCGAGCCGAATGGCTACTTGCACATCGGGCATGCGAAGTCGATTTGCCTTAACTTCGGTATTGCGGAGGAGAATGCAAAAGCCGGCGCGAAATGTCATTTGAGGTTCGATGATACGAATCCAGAAAAGGAGGAGTCCGAGTATGTCGAGAGCATCAAACGTGATGTTCACTGGTTGGGCTTTGATTGGGGTGATGACCTCTATTTCGCGAGCAATTACTTTGGGTTTTTCCATGAATGTGCAGTGCATCTGATCAAGTCGGGCAAAGCCTATGTTGAGAACGAGTCCGCCGAGGAAATGCGAATCAAGCGTGGCAATCTTACCACTCACGGCACGCATTCCGCTTATCGTGATCGGTCGGTTGAGGAGAATCTCGCATTGTTTGAAAAGATGCGCCGTGGTGAGTTCAAGGAGGGTGAATGTGTCTTGCGGGCAAAGATCGACATGGCATCGCCCAACATGAACATGCGCGATCCGGTGCTTTATCGCATCATGCACACGCCGCATCACAATACTGGCGATGCCTGGTGCATTTATCCGATGTATGACTTCGCGCATCCGTTGGAAGACGCGCTCGAACACATCACCCATTCGCTATGCACGCTTGAGTTTGAGAACCATCGACCGCTTTACGATTGGTTCATCGAGAACTGCCCGGTTCCATCAAAGCCGCGTCAGATCGAATTCGCGCGACTCAATCTGACCTACACGGTGATGAGCAAACGCAAACTGCTGCAGTTGGTGCAGGAGGGACATGTCGATGGCTGGGACGACCCGCGGCTGCCGACGATTTCCGGCCTGCGTCGGCGTGGATATCCGGCGGCGGCGATTCGCGATTTCTGCATGCGCATCGGCATCACCAAGTTCAATGGCACTACCGATGTGGCCTTGCTGGAGTTTGAAGTGCGCGACTATCTCAACAGGTCGGCGCCGCGTCGTATGGCGGTGTTGGATCCGGTGAAGGTGGTCTTGGAAAACTGGGCGGCCGAACCTTTGGCAAAAGCGCTGGTTTCGAATCACCCACAGAACCCCGATATGGGTGAGCGGGAAGTGGTGATGAGTGGCGCGGTTTGGATCGAACGCGAGGACTTCATGGAGGATCCGCCAAAGAAATTTTTCCGTCTTGGGCTGGGGCGTTGCGTGCGTTTGCGCGGAGGTCACATCATTCGCTGTGTTTCATATGATAAAGACGCGGATGGTCAGGTTTCTTTGATCCGTGCCGAGATCATTCCCGGCACAGTTGGTGTCGATGCACCGGAGGGCATCGAGTGTCGTGCGGCGATCCATTGGGTCGATGTTGCCAGTGGTGTCGATGCCGAGGTGCGTCTTTACGACCGACTGTTCAGCGTCGAGGATCCCGATGCGGCAGAGGGCGGGTTCCTCTCGGTTTTGAATCCGCATTCGTTGAAAAAAATCTCGGCCAAGGTTGAGCCATTGCTGCTCGCGGCAGAGGCTGGTTTTGCCTGTCAGTTTGAGCGTGTCGGATATTTCGTTGCCGACGAGGTTGAGCATCGGCCTGGAAAAAAAGCGGTATTCAACCGAAGCGTGGCGCTCAAAGATTCGTGGGGCAAGCAGGCGGGCAGGTGAGTGGGACTTGAGAAATAGCGAAGGGCGAGATCAGCGTTGGGCACTTGCACCGGATGGATTAAGGGTTGCTTGTTTGCTTGCAGATTCGTCTGATTTTTTTGTGCAGTATGCGTATAGGCTTTCTGCAATAGCTTTTCCGATTACAGGAAATGTTGTTTCCTTGGTTTTAAGAAGTTTGCTCTCCACATCTTTGCGATCCATGAATTCCACCTCCAAAAAACATTTGGGAACTTTGGAAAGTGATTCATGGCGCGCGAGTTGCCAGAAGAAATTTGATCCGGCGCCATTGTGAAGATGAGCGTCGGTAATCGGTGGTTTGGGTTTTGACCCATCCACAAACAATGAAACTGCTGAGCTTGTCGCATTAGTGACATGCATGGCAAATTCATGATCGCGCTCGTAGTTGGTGTTGATTTTTTTGTGTCTTATCACTGCTAATGTGCCAAGAGCGTCGTGTGACTCCGATGCGTTGAAATGAATGCTCAAAATAGCACTAGGTGTTTTGCGTGTGTTGGCGCATGTCATCGCCCTTTGCGCGAAGTCGGGGTTCGTGTCGTCTGAGCGTGTGAAAATACACTCAATTTTGGTTTCTGGATATGACTTGGCCAATAGTTCGATTTGTTTGGCGATCTCTTTGGAGAGCTCGAGCGTCAGATCTTTCTCCTTCAAACCACTGGGAGATGTGGCGTTGTTTGCAGAGGATAGCGTATGTGCGGATTGTGTTCCGGAGCTTTTGCTTCCGCCGTGCCCCGGATCAATGACAATAAGATGCTCTGAGGCGACAGCTGTCGCACACAGCATGAGGGATTTGATTAGTAGGTTTTTCATCAGTTTACTACGATATTTACATAGTGTCCGCCATTTGATTTTCTGAAAATGCTGACGGTAACAAACACGCCGCCGTTCATGATGGCGTTTCTTGTTTGTTTTGAAATTTTCCCGCTGTTGAGCATTTGTTCCAGAGTCGCCCTGTTGTTGGCGTTTTTGAAGAAATTATCGCCTTGGTCCTGAGGGTCGCGCATTCCCAATTTGTGAAAATTGGCGCGGTCCTGTCTGATGATTGCTGCAGGATTTCCCAATGCCTGGCCGCTGCTATTGAATCGATCGTTGTCGGAAATGAATGCGGTGTAGCTTTCGATCATTTGATCATCGGCAACCAGTTCATAATCGCTCTGCAACTCGGTAACTTGCCTTCCTTGATCCAGTACGATAATGTTCACATAATTGGCTCCGTTGTCAGCTTGATAGATTTCGACATTTACTAGAGGGGTGCCCCGCGTGATCGCCTTTAGTGATCCAGCATTTGAGCGACCGCGGTTGATAAGTTGTTCGAGAGTTTCGCGATTTTTCGCATTTTGAAAAAAACGGTCGCTTTGGTCCTCTGGATCGCGGATTCCAAATTTATGAACATTGGCGCGATCTTGACGTATGATTGCTGCCGCACCCTTCAGCGGTTGACCGCTGCTGTTGCGATGATCTTGAGCCGAAAGTCGCGCTTGGTATGATTCGATCATCGTGTCTGCACTAGCTGCGCAAACGCTTAGAATGCCAGTGGTAAGCATGATGATTGGTTTTTTGAATTGAGTTTTCTTCATGAGTTTGGTGCTTAGATGCATGTGTATGTCATGTATTTCTGCGGCTAGGTCTGTCAATAAATAAAAATCATATCTTCTACAAATCGATTTTGTATGAATGAAATGTCGGATGAAACGAAAGATCTTAAATGGTTGCGAGAGGTTTACCAAGGTGACGATGCGAGGCAGTTGACGCTGAGGGCGGTGATGACCGGTGGTTTGTTGGGGATGGTGTTGTCGATTTCGAATCTGTACACGACGCTGAAGCTTGGGTGGGCCTTTGGGGTGGCGATCACGGCGTGTGTCTTGTCGCATGTGTTGTGGAATGGGATGAGAGCCTTGAGTGGTGGAAGGATGGCGCGCATGACGATGTTGGAGAACAACTGCATGCAGAGCACGGCAAGCGCGGCGGGGTATTCCACGGGTGGCACAGTGGGCAGTGCGTTTGCGGCGCTCTATCTTTATGAAGGAGTGCATCAACCGTGGTGGGTGGTGGCGGGCATGGTGTTGCTGACGGCGGCTTTGGGGGTGTTTTTGGCGATTCCGATGAAGCGTCGGATGATCCAGCACGAAGAGTTGCCGTTTCCGAGTGGCATTGCGGCGGCGGAAACTTTGCGCGGGCTTTACTCCGAGGGTCGTGAAGCGATTCGAAAGGCGCGTGCCTTGGTGCTGGGGATCGCGGTGGGTGGTTTGTTTGGCATTTTGAAAAACCTGCCGGCTTTGGCGGAGACTTATGCGGGTCAGTGGCTTGGGCGATTGGCCGTGTGGTGGCACGGCTGGTTGCCGGTGCCCGAGTTGTTGAAGTTTCGTTGGGATGTGTTGCCGAATGGCATTCGTATTTCTGGCGTGGGCTTTGAGCCAGGTGTGTTGATGCTAGGCGCGGGGATGATCATGGGGCTGAGAATGGCCTTATCGATGCTGTTGGGATCGGCCTTGCTGTGTTTTGTGATCGCTCCGTTTTTGGTGACGCAGGACATTGCCTTGGCAACGCATGGCGCGGTGCCGCATTCGATTTGGCAGCCTGGGATGGATGAGGTGATTCCGCGGCGATGGGGGGTATGGGGCGGCACGGCCTTGATGGTGTTTGCGAGTCTCACCTCTTTTGCCATGCATTGGCGGACGCTGGTGCGTGCATTGCGTTTCGGATCGGGTGGAAATGTTTCGCCGATCGCTCATCTCGAAGTGCCAATCAAATGGATGTGGATCGGGCTGGTACCGATCAGCATCGGTCTCGTGGCCTTGCTGCATGTGGCATTTGGTTTGGGGATTTTTTCGGGTCTGCTGGCGGTGGCGATGTCCTTTGTGCTCGCATTGGTTGCTTGTCGTGCGACGGGTGAGGCCGACACCACGCCGATCGGTGCGATGGGCAAGGTGACGCAGTTGGTGTACGCGGTGTTGGTGCGAAATAACCCGGCCGTGAATCTGATGGCGGCCGGTGTGACGGCTTCGGCGGCTGGCAGTGCGGCGGATTTGTTGACCGATCTGAAGAGCGGTCATTTGTTGGGCGCCAATCCACGACGGCAATTTCTTGCGCAGTTTTTTGGTATCTTTTTCGGAACCATGGCGATTGTGCCGGCGTGGTATGCACTGGCTCCAAGTGTGCAGGGTTTGACCGATCGTTTTCCAATGCCTGCCGCCAATGCATGGAAGGCGATGGCGGACTTGTTGGCGAACGGGGTGAATCAGTTGCCGCAGACTGCGGCTTGGGCGGTGATGATTGGCAGCATGCTCGGCATCGCGCTGCCTTTACTTGAAACGAAATCTGCCCGCTTGAAGGCATGGATGCCATCGGCGATGGGCTTGGGTTTGGGAATGATTGTGGATTTTTCCAACAGCCTTGGATTTGCGATCGGTGCCTTGCTTGCGTGGGTTTGGCAGCGCAGGTCAGCCACAAGCGCAGCGGACTACAAGGTGCCTCTTGCGTCGGGATTGGTGGCGGGTGAATCGCTGTTTGCGGCGATCATTGCGATTCTATGCGCCGCTGCGGGGATGATGGGTTGAAGTTTCAAGTTTCAAGTGTTCAGTTTGAAGAGAAGAGAAAGAAGAGGCGGCTTCTTCTGCAATCCACAATCCTCGATCTGCAATCGCTGGACCTTACGATTCCAAGCGGATCGAGGTGGAGCGGCCGTGGGCGTCGAGGCCTTCGATGCGGGCGAATTCTTCGACGACCGGGAGCGAGGCCTTGATGGATTTTTTGTCGAGGCGCACGATGCTGGTGCGACGTTGGAATTGGTCGGCGCGCAGGCCTGAGAAGGATCTGCCGGCGCCACCGGTGGGGAGGGTGTGGCTGGGTCCGGCGAGGAAATCGCCGACGGCG
>JBKDYW010000123.1:0-2436 GCA_046308575.1 Verrucomicrobiota bacterium | reverse complement strand
CAACGAATTCCGATTCCTGACATCAACCGGCACGACAATCCTTTCCGATAACTACACAAACCCCCAAGGAACATTTGCGGGGCGGATCTATTACTTTCAACGCCAGTCTGGTGCGTGGGTAAACATCACATCCCACAGTTTACCCAAAGCGAACTGGACGGCGTCATCGGGCGCCATCGATGAAATCCTCAACAAGCCGAGTACTTTCAATCCATCCGCGCATACCCACGTCGTGGACGATGTGAGCAACCTCAAAACCTCGCTGGAAGTCAGAACCGGAAAGACCATCTTTGTTGATCCAGCGCTTGGCACCGATACGAGAGGAAGCGTCAGCAAATACAGCCTGGCAATTCCATTTGCGACCAGTGCAGCCGCCGTCAGTTCATCCAGCATCGGCGACACAATTCATGTGCGTGCCGGCAATCACGCTATCGCCGCCCAGATTACACTCAACGGAAAGGGCAATCTCCATTTCGAGCTGGGAACCAATGTAGCGGTTGCCGCAAATGTCGTCGCATTTAATCTTACTGCCAACGAAATCAAGAGCATCACCGGCTATGCCAATTTCATTTGCTCTGGAACGGGCGGGCTCATAGCGCAAAGCGGCGGAACTCAAACAGGTCAGAGCATCTCTCTCCAATGCGTCTCCATCGTCAATGAACTCGGCACCGGAAATGTGTTCAATGTTTCGGGCGGCGTGGTGGGCGTCGATGCCACCATCATCCGTTGCACCCAAGGAACTGTGGCCGATGTTTCAGGCTCGGGGGACATGTTCTACAGGGCGCTATTCACCTATGCCGGAAAACTTCTCAATCTTGCCAACGGGACAACTGTTGGTGGGTTCACTGCAAGTTGCTGGACAGTCCAAATCTTCGGCCCGGAAGGGATCCGCATATCAAGCGGGGTCACCAACTTCAGAATCGTAAATCTTGGCATCGCGAATGTTTATCCAGATGGCGTCACAGCCAACCCGTACGCAGCCACTGCAAAGCCGATTGTTTTGAGCTTCGCGGCCGATT
This sequence comes from Verrucomicrobiota bacterium, assembly GCA_046308575.1. Classification (GTDB taxonomy): domain Bacteria; phylum Verrucomicrobiota; class Verrucomicrobiia; order Verrucomicrobiales; family Akkermansiaceae; genus Luteolibacter. Next base: position 1,417 of record JBKDYW010000123.1, on the reverse strand, counting down.
CGGATGTTTCGGGTCATGTGTTCGCCGGTGGCAGGATAACCAGCAATGCACCATGCATTACATTCAATTCAGCAGCAGGTTCATCCAACAAATCACTCAAGCTCGACGGCGGCATAGGACTTGTCACGGGAGCCACAAATTCCATCACAAGTGTTGAAGCCAGAAGCATCGTGGCAACCAGTGCTTATTCAAACAAGGCAGCGGCCTCTGGCGTAACCATGGTCGGCAACTTCAGCGTCAATTCGCTATTCTACTGATCTTCCAGCACCAACAAACTCATCATGCACATTCCATTCGACCCAATTCTCGGATTTTCAACTGCCGGATTCTCCACCGCTGCCCTCTGGCTTGCCCAAACTGCCGACCAAGTGGTTCCGGGCGTGAAGGGATGGATTGAGGTGGGGCGCGACAAGTGTGCTTACTGGATTTGTAACTCAAGCGGCAATAGTAACAGGAACGGATGTTGCAATATCAAGATCTAAACTGTCTTACGCATACAAACTAGATGATTTTTCGTTTGCCTATGCTGGGACTATTGTAGGCACAGACACAAGCGGAACTTTGCCATCACCAACAACAATGCAAATTGGGAATAGGGATGGGACATTGCAAATCAATGGCCATCTAGCGTCCATCCGCTACTACAAAAAACGCCTGCCCAACGCAAAACTCCAAGCCCTTACAGTATGATCGACTATCTGCTTAAATTTCCCGACCGCGCCACCGCAGTCCAGTTCGGACTAGCCAACGGATTTGCTGTAATCGACGACGAAGGCAACGAGCAGATCACCCTCGCGTCCCACGAATACGCGCTTTGCATCATTGGTGAGCATAATGGCTCGGACTGGTGGGTGCTATTCAGAGATCTAGTCGGCATCCCGATTCCCGCAGGCGGCGAGCAGTTTATTTTCTGGGCATCCACCTCCGGCGAACAACGCCCTACCGACGAATCCACACCTAACATCTTCTGGTCATGATCGAACTCCCCATCGCATGGATTCTTGGCACGATCGGCACGCTTTCGGGCGCAGTCGCAACCTTGGCCGCGCTCATGTGGAACTTCATGAAGTCACGCCTCGAAGCGCAGGATCGAGTGATCAACGCCCAGAGCGCGACGATCGAAAAACTCCAAGGCGAAGTCGAGCGCATGGCCGCCGGATGCGGTGTCATTGAGTGCCACTGGAAACGCCGTTGATTTTCTAACACCGAACCCAACCCAAACCATGACACCCGAACAAAGCACACTCCGCCTCGTCCTCTATGTCCTCATCGCCGTGGTAAGCGCCGGATCTGCCGGTCTCGCGACGATCGACTTTACCGACGCGAAACAAACCATCGGCTATGCGCTTGGCCTGCTCGGCACCGCGCTGACGACCGCCCGCAGCTACATCGACACCTCTGAAAAACAAACTTACCG
>JBKDYW010000122.1:0-3106 GCA_046308575.1 Verrucomicrobiota bacterium | reverse complement strand
CTCGCAGGTGGATCTCAAGCCGGGCGTGCGCTCGGGGCTTGCTGAGGCCGAGCATGCGCTGCAGGGCGTTGAGGGGATTGCCTTTCAGCGATTTTCGCAGGCCGACATCATCCGTCACGCGGTGGTCGGGCGCATCGTCGAAGCCTACGAGCGGTATCGCGCGTGAGTGGCATGGCCTGTCGGCCTTGCGTGGATCATTGCGCGGGTGGCGCTTCGCCTTCCTTCGGTGCGAGCTCCTCGGCTTTTTTCTTCATTTCCTCGAGCTCTTTCGAATTGGCTGTTGGGGCTTCGGATGTTGCGGGCGTCGTTGGCGCGGTGGTTGCCGCGTTGGCGTCCGGAGCGGTTGGGGCAGCCGGATTCGGTGGGGTTTGATCCGGGGCGGAAATCGGTGGCGCGCTGGCGTGTGATGGTGCGTCGGGATCGATGACCGTTGGAATTGCGCCGGCGGGTGGTTGCTCTCCTGGTGCGACAGGCGGGAGAGGTTGGGTCGAGCCCGGCAGGGGTGGGTAAAGTTGGATTTCGTTGGGGTTGCTTGGAAGTGTTCCGGCGGAGCTGCTCGCGCCAGCGGAGTCTTCGACCATGACGGGTGGCACAAAGCCGACTTCGCCGCTGTCGAGTTCGACCTTGAGGTAATTTCCGCTGGTGGAAATGACCTTCATCGAGGTGCCGCGGCGCAGGAGCTTGTCGGCATCGACATCGCCTTTGGGGCGCTTGAGGTAAAATGCCGTGTTGTCGACGGTGGCTCGCACAAACTGACCTGCGCTGAAACCTTCGGTATCGGTCGAAGTGGTGCTCGCATTGGTGCCCGGGGCGCGCAGTGGATCGGCTGTGCCGAAATCGGTTGGCCCGTTGGAGGTGTTGCACGCTGCAAGCCCGATGGCGGCCACGCCGGAAGCCAATACCAGTTTGGTCAGTTGTTTCATCGGTGCGTTTCCTAGCATGGTGGCCGTGGATGAGTCAATACCGCCGATCGCGGAGATTCGCGGGCTTTTCGTGAAGGCCGGCAGCGTTTCATGCGACCTTGACCATCAGGAAATCGGAAACCAGAGTCGCCGTCGCGACATTTCCCAGCACCCGCATGAACTTCAAGACACGCACCCTCACCGCCCTGCGCGAAGCCCGCGCCAAGAATGCCCCCAAATCGGCCCTGGTCGGCCTCGATGGATTCGTCGACACGATCGTCAAGCCAGTGGCGCAGCGGACCGGTCAGGGCGAGGCTTTCACGCCGATTGAAACGATCACCGAATTTGCGCAGCGAATTGCGGGCGCGGCGGGCAAGAGCACCAACATTGAGTTCTATCCGTTGATGGAAAAACTTGGCGGTAATGGTCCGATCATGGCGTATGCGTTGATCGCGGCTGGAACGCGGCTGACCTATGTCGGTGCCTTGGGGCGTCCGTCGCTGCACGCGGTGTTTCACGACTTCGCCAGCAAGGCCGAGATTGTTTCGCTGTGCGAGCCGGCCACCACGACTGCGGCCGAGTTCAAGGATGGCAAGCTGATGCTTGGCCAGTTGAGCAGTCTTGACACCATCACGCTTGAGACCATCGATGCGGTGATGGGCGCGGAAAATTTTCGCAAGACTCTTGCGACTTCGGATCTCGTTGCGTTGGTGAATTGGACAATGATCCCGAACATGACCGCGATTCTTGAATCGCTCGTCAATGAAGTGCTGCCGGCCTTGCCCGTGCGTGAGGGTCGCGTGTTTTTCTTTGACCTTGCCGATCCAGAAAAACGCTCACGCGAGGACTTGCTTGAGGTATTGCAAATCATTGCGCGCTTCGGTGCATTTGGCAGCGTGACCCTGGGCCTAAACCTCAAGGAAGCGCAGCGAGTGCATGCCGAGCTTGGCTTTGCCGCGCGCGGTGAATCGGAGGACGACCTCAAGACCACCGCCGCCGACATTCGTACGAATCTGGGTCTGGCCACCGTCGTTGTGCATCCACGGCAATCGGCGGCCTGTGCGACTGCGCAAGGCACTTCATGGGTGCCGGGGCCGTACACCGACAAGCCCTTGATCACCACCGGTGCAGGCGATCACTTCAATGCCGGCTTTGTGCAGGGTCAGTTGCTCGGGCTTGATCCCGAAGGTTGCCTCGCCTTGGGCGTTTGCACCAGTGGTCACTATGTGCGCACGGCGGAGAGCCCGAGTCTCGATGATCTTGAAAAATTCCTCGCGTCTTGGGACTGAAAAACTTTTCAGCGCAGCTGATTCAAAAACATCGCCGCGTTTTTGCGATGCTCCGCTTGTTTGGTGGTGGGCATTTTTTCCCATGATTTCGCCATCATCGAGAGGCGCGGGTTTTTGCCAAAAAATTCCGGGTGGTCGGCGATGAAGGTCCAGAAGAGGCCGTCCCACGTCGCGCACCATGGGCCTTTGGAGTGGTCGGACATTTTCAGCACATAGTTCGATCCCGAGAGGTAGGGCTTGGTGGTGAAGCTGCCACCATCGGCAAACTGCGACATGCCATAGACATTTGGGACCATCACCCAGTCGTAGGCATCGATGAAGAGCTCCATGAACCAGCGATAAACATCATCGGGCCTGATGCGGCAGAGCAGCATGAAATTGCCGAGAATCATCAGTCGCTCGATGTGGTGGCAGTAGCCTTCACGCAGGACTTGGCGGATCGCATGATCGACGGGTGCGATGCCAGTGGTGGCGGTGTAGAATGCGGCGGGCATCGGGCGATCGAAGTTCCAAAAATTTCCGCGGCGAATCATGCGGCCGTGGTGACGGTAGATGCCGCGCATGAATTCGCGCCAGCCGATGACTTGGCGGATGAATCCTTCGAGCGAGTTGAGCGGAACTTCGTTTGATCGATTGGCGATTGCGAGCACGCGTGTGACGACATCGGCAGGGTCGAGCAGGCCGATGTTGAGCATTGGCGTGATCGCCGCGTGATGAATGAACGCGTGGCGGGTCGAGATCGCATCCTCGTAAGCGCCGAAGTCGGCGAAGCGTTCGGTGAGAAATTGATCAAGCCATGCGAGTGAGTCGGGGCGTGTGACCGGCCAGCGGAAATTTTCCGTGCTGCCGGGGTTGTGCGGAAAATGTTTTTCCACATGAGCGATCGCTTCGGCGATCCATCGGTTGTGCGCCGCG
>JBKDYW010000121.1:0-13585 GCA_046308575.1 Verrucomicrobiota bacterium | reverse complement strand
GATAGCTGCGTTTGGGGTGGCGCATTGCCAGTTCTTTTGGAACTAGGACATGATGTGGATTGGTCCGGCTCATGGGAACAGGATCCTGGCGATGCTGCAATTCTCGACCACGCACACTCCTCTCAAAAAATCCTCGTCACACTGGACAAGGATTTTGGCGAGCTCGCCATTCTCAAAGGAATGCCCCATCATGGCATCATCAGACTGACCGGCTTCAGAGCGGCTCAGATGGCTGCGGCAATTCACCATATTGCGGTCAACTACCAATATGATCTGGCCAATGCTGCCATCATAACAGCTGACCCGGAACGCATACGAATTCGCATTCCATAAGCCAACAACACTTCCGCGTGAGGCCGCATTGCCCTACAGGGCAATAAAATCTGACCCGCAAGATGCGTGCCACTGCCAGCGAGACGCTAGCACTCCCCTAAAAAGAATCCGCTTTTTCGTTCTCTTTCCCAATAACCAATAACGCATTCCAACCATTCGCGGTCATTTGCGTTCATTCGCGGTTTAGTCTCTTCTTCAAACGGACCTTTGGGACAAAGGTCCCTGCCTAAGAGATGCCGCATCTTCATATTCTTCGTTTTGAATTTCACGCTTAGCAGTTAGTGCTTATTCCCATCCTCATGCATAAAATTGCCGCCGTTTTTGCGACCATGAACCGTTCGGCCACAGCATTGGCTTGTGTCCGCGCGCTCGCGGCGCAGACGCGTCCGCCTGAGTTGGTGGTAGTGGCGGACAATGGGTCGACGGATGAAACAGTGGCTGAGCTGGAACGCCTTCAGGGGCTTCCGTTTCGTCTGATTGTCTATCGGATGGATAAAAACCGTGGCAATGCCGGCGGAGTTCAGGAAGCGATGGATTTGGCTTTTGCCGGGGGCGCGGATGCGGTGTGGATCTTGGACGACGATTCCTGGCCGCGACCCGAAGCATTGGAGGCATTGATCAAAGAGCCATGGGATACGAAGATCGTGCGCCACTCGTTGCAGATTGATCCGAAAACGGGCAATTTCACTTGGCCCTTGCAAATTGCGGACAGCGATCAGGGATGGAGCATGATTGATTCGATCGAGGCCTTGCCAAATACGGATTTCACCAAGAGCCGCATCATTTGGACGGGGGCATTGGTCTCGCGTGAAGTTCGGGAAAAAGTCGGTGCCGTAAACGGTGCCTTGTTCATTCGCGGTGAGGACGAAGATTATCCACTGCGTATTGAGCAGGCCGGCTTCACTCAGGCTGCGGCACGGCATTCGATTCTCGATCACCCCGGACCGTCGGACATCATCCGCTGGAAATTTTTTGGCAAGCATCTCTTCTTCGAGCCCGGACTCGCGGATTGGAAACTTTATTACAAAATCCGCAACATGGTGTGGCTCAAGAAAAAGCAATCAGGCGCATTCAATGCCTTTGCGATGGGTATGGCCTATCTTGTTGCCGCAGCAAAAATTGACGGGCTTCACCGCGTGCCATTGGTTCTTGAGGCCGCATTGGATGGATGTAACGCTCGTCTCGGTAAATGGCGGCGACATGTTTAGGCACAAGCAAATTGTCACAATTTTTCATGATCACAAATCGGCCTCGCGCCTTGCCCGATGAGTGGAATCTGCTTTGATTTCCGCTCTTCGAAATTCTCCCTGAAGAAAATTTTTTTCCCATTCATGACCCATCACCTTGAAACCATTGCCCGCGAGAGCGGCATTTCATTTTCATCCGTCACATCCACTGCCAAACTGCTTGCCGAAGGCGCGACCGTGCCATTCATCTCGCGCTATCGGAAGGAACAAACAGGCTCACTAGACGAGGTCCAGATAACCACCATCCGCGACCGCATGCTGCAACTCGCGGAGCTCGACACCCGTCGCAGCGCGATTCTCAAATCACTCGAGGAACGCAGTCTGCTCACCCCCGAGCTGAAGAAAAAAGTCGAAGCGGCTAGCACTCTAGCAACGCTCGAAGATGTCTTCGCGCCATTCCGACCAAAACGCCAAACCCGCGCAACCATCGCCATCGAGCGCGGACTCACTCCGCTCGCCGACTGGCTGCTTGAGCATCAGTCTGAAGATCCTGCCGACGAAGCAGCAAAATTCGTTGATGCCGAAAAGCAAGTGGCCACCGCAATCGATGCGCTGGCCGGGGCCCGCGACATCATTGCCGAACGCGTGGCCGATGATGCAACCCTCCGCGGCAAGGTGCGAAAATTGTATGAAGAGGAGGCGACCGTTTCCTCGAAGATCATGTACGGCAAAAACGATGAGCCGGATGCGCAGAAATTCCGCGACTACTTTGAATGGAGCGAGCCATTCAAGTCGATCCCCTCGCACCGCATGCTGGCGATTCGCCGCGGCGAAAAAGATGGATTTCTTCTAATGCGCGTCGAGGTGCCGCTCGACCGCGTGACCGCACTCGCCCTGCCGGACTGGGTAAAATCACATGGCGAAGCCGGCAAGCAAGTGGGACTCGCGGTCGAGGACGGCTGCAAACGCTTGCTCATGCCTTCGATGGAAACCGAGGCGAGGCTCATCGCAAAAAAACGCGCCGATGAAACGGCGATCGGCGTGTTTGCCGAAAACCTGCGCGAACTGCTGCTCGCATCACCGCTCGGTGGCAAGCGTCTCTTGGCGATCGACCCCGGATTTCGCACCGGTTGCAAAACCGTGGTGCTCGATGCCTCGGGCAAACTGCTGCACCACACCGTCTTGCACGCGACGGCAGGCTCGAATACGCAGCTCTATGAGGCCGCGGTAGAACTCACAACGCTGATCAAAAAATACAGCATCGAAGCCATCGCCATCGGCAACGGCACCGCCAGCCGCGAAACCGAGGCTTTTGTCAAAAAACTGAAACTGCCTGCATCCATTCCGGTGATCATGGTCAACGAAAGCGGCGCATCGATCTATTCGGCATCCGATGTCGCACGCGAGGAATTCCCCAACGAGGATGTGACCGTGCGCGGCGCTGTTTCGATTGGTCGTCGATTGATGGATCCTCTTGCGGAACTGGTGAAGATCGATCCGAAATCCATCGGTGTTGGCCAATACCAACACGATGTCGAACAACGCGCGCTCAAGACCAGCCTCGACGACACGGTCATTTCCTGCGTCAACGCGGTCGGCGTCGAACTCAACACGGCCTCAAAGCAGCTGCTTTCCTATGTCTCGGGACTCAACTCGACCCTCGCCGAAAACATCGTCGCTTGGCGCAACGAAAACGGTGCCTTTCAATCGCGCGAGGAACTCAAAAAAGTGCCAAGGCTTGGAGAAAAAGCCTTCGAGCAGGCTGCCGGATTCCTCCGCGTTCGCGGCGGCAAGCATCCGCTTGATGCCTCGGCCGTCCACCCGGAACGCTACACGCTCGTCGAACGCATGGCCGCCGACGCCGGATGCGCCACGGATGAACTCATTGGTAACGAAGACGCGCGCAAGAAGATCGATCTGAAACGCTATGTCAGCGACGATGTCGGACTGCCGACGCTGCAGGACATCATCAACGAGTTGGCCAAACCCGGACGCGATCCGCGCAAGCAATTCGAACTTTTCTCGTTCCAAGAAGGCGTGGAGAAACCCTCCGACCTCCAACCCGGAATGAAACTTCCGGGCATCGTCACCAATGTCACCGCATTTGGAGCTTTCGTCGATATCGGCGTTCACCAGGATGGACTCGTGCATGTGAGCCAACTCGCCGACCACTTCGTGCGCGATGCATCCGAGGTAGTTAAGGTCGGCCAAAAAGTTCAGGCCACCGTTGTCGAGGTCGACCTCAAGCGCAACCGAATCGCACTCTCAATGAAGTCGAAGCCCGATCTCGAAAACCGCCGCTCAAGCTCCGAGGACCGAGGACCAGCACGCCAAACAAATCGCAATCAAGGCCCTTCCGGGAATCAGGGAGCTTCCAACAACGACTGGTTTTCCCAAGCGATGCAAAACGCGAAGAGGAAATGAGGGCGCGAAGCATTTCAAAATTCACGAGCACAAAAAACCCGACGGCATCCCGTCGGGTTTTTTTGTTTCAGAAACCGTGGTGATTTCAACGTACGGCGTGTCGGCGCACGGGGATGATTTTGGCGATGTTTTCGAAATCTTTGTCGGCACTTAGCACCGAGTACCCTCGGTTTTTTGCGGCAGCCGCAATCAGAAAGTCAGTGTGAGCGGCTTGGACTCCTTTCGCGATGCAGCGATTGCAAAGTTGCGCGGCCAATTCAAAATCTTTTGTGCTAAGCTCAAGGTCCGGAAATGCCGAAAGTATATCGCGAAGATTTTCGAACTGATGCTGATGCCGTATCCCCGAAAGTACCTCCTGCCGCACCGGACCAAGCATCACCACTTGGCCTTGCTGCACCAGTTTCCTGAGGCTCGATACCCATCCATCTTCGGACGGTTTTTGCCGACGAAAGGCGAGCGACCAAACGGATGTGTCGACAATTACTTTCATGCCCTGCGGCGCTGCTTTCGGTAATCGTAACCTTTTGCGTATTCAATGCTGCCAAATAGATCGAGAACCTTCATTTGCTTGCGCCGCGCTACATATTCTTGCAGCGCCTCGATCACCGCCGCCTTCTTGCTTCGATGGCGCCCGATGCTCACCGCCTCTTCCAACAGATCTTGGTCAATGTCCAAATTTGTTGCCATGCACAAAAGATCGCACAAGGCATTGTGCGAGTCAATTTGTTATTTTCGGTTTTTACAACATGATCGCCTCGATCGCCCCAATCAGAAGCGCTTTATGCCCCTCGCTCGCTATGCGATTCCATATTTATCAGAACCACACACAGACTCATTTGTTTCCTGGTTCACCACTTCATCATCGGCAGCGGGTTCAGAGGCCTTTTCCAAAATTCCTTGCGCGTGATGCGAATCAGGTTGTTGTGAAATCCAAGATTTGGAAACGCGGCTTGGACCTCCTTGATCTGCCCGCGAGTGAGCCCGAATCGCCGAAGCCCCATCGTAGCATCGACCCAGTCACCTTTTCGGAACACCTCGACAAGCGGGTGCGCCGAAGGCGGTGCTTTGCGAAAGCGGTGGTGCAGGTCGATCATTTGGGTGATCTCCGGAATCCATGACTCTAGGCCACGCTCTTTGAGATATTCCTGCGCGAGACGAATCGATGGCTCTAGATAATCAATCACATCTCCCGGCCACATGCCGAGGTCATGAAAACACGCGGCTGTGACCAATTTTGCTTCGTCGTCTCCCTCGCACTGATGAAATGCGAAGCAAAAATGCAGCACGCGGTACACATGGTTCTTGTAGGCCTCATACTGATCGCCGATCACCGCCGAGCGTGGTGAAAGAATTTCCTCAAGCAATCGAATCTGTGCGCGAATGTGCATGCCAGAGAGTTCAATTCATACACGGCTTGGCAAGCAATTCGTGTATCGCAGCGCATTGGCGAATGAAAGGCGCGGACTGTATTACCTTCGCTTCGCACACGCCATACTGAATCCAATTCTGCATTGGCATTTCAGAACTTGGAGCGGGACGCTCCAAGGACGGCCTGGATCAAGATGATCCAGCTACGGTGAAGAAGCTAGATCAGAAGCAGTCTCTTCATTTTCTTCCACTTCAATGTTCGATGTTGAATGTTCGATGTTCACCTCGCCCCTACCCCAAATTCGAGATCGTCTGGAAGATCGCGGTGATCATCAGGTAGGCCATGGTGCCGATGAGGCCGGCCATGATGATCAATACAGTCGGCATGATCAGTGCCATGATCCGCTGAAGGTCTTTGTCGAGTTCCTTGTCGTAGCGTTCGGCCGAGCGGCGCAGCGACTGGTCGATTTTTCCAGTTTGTTCGCCGACGGAGATCATGTCGATGAGGAGGGGCGGAAAAGCGCCGGTGCGGATGAGTGCTTTGGAAAACGAGCGGCCGTCGCCGACTTGTTCGATCACTTTGTCGAGACCGGCGCGCAGTGAGCGGTTTTGCGTGGCATCGCGTGAAAGCTCGAGGGCGCGCAACAGCGGCAAGCCATTGCCAACGAGGTTCGCCATCGTTTCGAGAAACTGCACATAGAAGCGGCTGGTGATGACCGGTCCAACCAAGGGGAGACGCAATTTGATGCGATCCCATGCGGGTTTGTTTTCCTCGTTGTCCTTCCATGCCTTGAAGAAAATGAAGGCGGCAATCAGCAGGAGAAGCATCACCAGCCACCACTTCGAGATAAACTCCGAAGCGCCGATCAGAATTGCAGCACCCAGCGGGATTTTCCCACCCGGCGTGCTTTCGATCAACTGCGTGAGTTGTGGGATCAGCGTTGTGACAAACACGATCGATACACCGATGCCAGCCAGCACGAGAAAGGCCGGATAAATCATCGCCAGCACGAGGCGGCTTTGCAACTCGGCGAGCGTCTTGAGGTAATGCGCCTGACGCTTGAGAATCGTGTCGAGCGCGCCCGATGCTTCGCCCGCTGCGGCGAGCGAGCAGTAAAGCGGTCCAAAGCTCGGGCTTACTTTTTTCAGCGCAACAGAGAAATTAACACCATCGCGCACGATCTGGCGGATCTTGTAGGAAACCGCTTTGAGGTTGCCGAGCTCTTGGCGGTTTTCCATCGACTTCAATGCCGGCTCGAGTTGCAAGCCGGCGCCGAGCATGTCGGACAACTCTTCCGTGAAGAGCACCACTTCCTGGCGCTTGAGCTTGATCGGGCCTTCAGGGATCGGCGCCTCATCGGGCTTTGTTGAAGCAGCCGCTGCCTCATCGGATTTTGGTTTCGCATCTTTTCCCGCAGCAGCGACGATTCCCGCCGTTTCGCGAAGGTTGACCGGTTGAAGCCCCTTGCGATCGAGCATGCGCAAGGCCTCGGGACGGTCCGCCGCATCGAGCTCGCCGCTCATGACTGAGCCTTTGGAGTTGAGAGCTTTGTAAGCGAAGACGGGCATGACGAATAAATGAGTGGGCAATCGTTATGGCTCAATCATCACCGCCACCGATGTCGGATGAGGTCACCGATATCACTTCCTCGATGGTGGTAAGACCCTGCATCACCTTGTGCCAGCCGTAGGTGCGCATCGGCACATAGCCATCGCGCAGGGCCTGATCGCGCATCTTCGGAGCGGGCGCGCCGTGGGCGACGAGCTCCTGCATCGCAGGGGTCAGCAAGACGACTTCGTAAATCGCAAGTCGTCCGGAAAATCCCGTGCCACGGCAACGGTCGCATCCACCGGGCGAATAGATCGTGCCCTGAAGTTCGTCCGGGATGCCAAGGTTGCGGCGGTCGACAAGGCTGACCTCGCGAGGCACGCGGCAGTTGGTGCAAAGTTTTCTCACCAAGCGCTGCGCGAGGAAGGCACGCACTGCGGCGGAAACAAGGAATGGCTCGACCCCCATGTCAACGAGGCGGCTGATCCCGCCCATCGCGTCGTTGGTGTGAAGCGTGGAGAAAACCAAGTGACCGGTCAGCGATGCGCGGATCGCGATCTCCGCCGTCTCGAGGTCGCGGATCTCACCAATCATCACGATATTCGGATCGGCACGCAGGATCGATCGCAGCGCATTGGCAAAGGTGAGCCCGATGTCCGACTTCACCGCGATTTGCATCACGCCGGTGAGTTTGTTTTCCACCGGATCCTCGACCGTGACGATGCGACGCTCGGGGTGATTCACTTCGCTGAGGAAGGAATAAAGGCTCGTCGATTTTCCGGATCCCGTCGGACCGGTGATGAGGATGATGCCATTGGGCAGGTGAAGCAGGGCTTCGATTTTTTTCTGCACGAAGGGCTCCATGCCGAGCTTCGCGAGATTGAATTTTTCCTGGTTGAGCAAACGCAGTGAAACACTTTCGCCCTCGACCGTTGGCACCGTCGCCACGCGAACGTCGATGGTCTGACCTTCGAATTGCAGGTTGATGCGGCCGTCCTGCGGCACCCGGCGCTCGGCGATGTCAAGCCGCGCCATGATTTTCAAACGCGCAATCACCGAGCTTTGGAGCGCCTTGATGTTTTCCGGCACCGCGACTTCGATCAGGCGACCATCGATGCGGTAACGAATCCGCAGATTTGTGCTTAGCGGCTCGACATGGATGTCGGTCGCGCGCTGGTCGAGCGCCTCGCGGATGATCTGATTGACGAATTTGACAACGCTCGCTTCCTCATCGTCGTCTTGGTCGATGACATTTGCCTCGTCCTCACCGGCATCGAGGTGGTCGTAATCAAAATCGCGGCCCTCGAGAATTTGTTCAAAGGTGTCGGCCCCAACACCATAAAGCCGACGAAGCGCTTCGTGCAGGCGCTTGCGTGAGGTCATGCACCAATCGATCGGCAGCGCGAGTTCCTGAGCTGCAGCCTGCCTCGCGACGAGATTGAAGGGATCGAAGGTCGCGAGCTTGAGACGCTTCACGCCGTTGACTTCGGTAATTTCCACCGGCAACAGGCGATGGCGCAGGGCGATACGTGGGCCGCAGGCTTCACGAAGTGGCAGCGGCACCTCGGCGATCGGGATGACATCGAGCCACTCCATGCCCAGATCGTGGGCAAGCTCGCGCATGTATCGCTCCTCGTCGACGACACCGGCATCCAGCACATCGTCAATCGGCGAGCACTGGCGTTGCGCGGCATTGCGCAGCACCTCGTCGAGTGCGGCAAGGTCCTCGCATCCGGTGCGGCGGGCGGGTTCGATCAGTAGTTGGGTCATGGGTGACGCTTTCCTTGTCGCTTAAAACCGCCGGGCCTGCAACCTGTCTCTTGAAATAGACACAAAGCAGTCTTTGTTGTCTCCGATGCCAAAAATTTTGTGGAAATCCCCAAAGCCCCGCCCATCATTGCCCTCAAGTCCGTGAAAAAACCCGTATTCTGCGTTTTTCTGCTGCTCGTGTGCAGCGTGTCCTGCGAAAAAAGGTCAGCCAAAATGGACACCTCATCCCTGCCCCAAGTCGAGGTCGCCGCTGGTCGGGTGCAACCTTCCCTTGAGACGGCCCTCGCGGAAAAAAATTTGAAGCTTGGCGATGAGGTCTTCATTCGCGCCTTCAAGGAAGAGCGGATGCTTGAACTTTTCATCAAGGATCAATCCACCGGGCGATACGAACTTTTCCGCAGCTATCCGATCGCCGCCGCATCCGGAACGCTCGGCCCAAAACTCGCCGAAGGCGACCGCCAAGTGCCGGAAGGATTCTACGCCGTTCCACCCTCGGCGATGAATCCCAACAGCCGCTTTCACCTGGCCTTCAACATCGGCTACCCGAATGCCCTCGACCGCTCGCTCGACCGCACAGGCAGCGCGATCATGATCCACGGCGACCGCGTTTCTATCGGCTGCCTTGCAATGACCGATGAACTGATCGAGGAAATCTACACCATTTGCACGGCGGCGCACAGCGGCGGCCAGGCTGCTTTTTCCGTGCACATTTTTCCATTCCGCATGACTCCGCAACGCATGGACATGGAAAAAAATTCCAAATGGCACGCGCATTGGTCGAACCTCAAGGAAGGCTACGACCACTTTGAGGAAAAACAGCGCACTCCACGCGTCACCGCGAAGGATGGACGCTATCATTTCGAAGCGCTTGAGTGAAAGCGCGAGGCGGTTGAGCGATCAGGCATTCGCGCGCTTCGCCGCATCAAGAAGTCCCGCGGCGTAGGCCTCGAACACGCGACGGATCTCATCACGCACGCGGCGGAATACCGCCATTTGCTCATCCTCGCTGCCGGTGGCGTGCGCGGGATCGTCGAAGCCCCAATGATGGCGATTCAGCTGACCGGGGAAAACCGGGCATGCCTGATCGGCGTTACCGCAAACGGTGATCACCGTTTCGACTTGGTCGTTGAGGAATTCGTCGAGGTGTTTCGAGCGATGATCGCTGATGTCGATGCCGATTTCGGCCATCGCCTTGATGCCGAGGGGGTGGACATAGCCCGCAGGCTTCGAGCCCGCACTTTCGACGCGGTACTTGTCGCCGAGCGCGGCTTGCAGGATGCCTTCGGCAAGGTGGGACCGGCAGCTGTTGCCAGTGCAGAGAATCAGTATGGCGGTTGGTTTCATGGTTTGGTTGATGTAAAAAATTTCAGCAGCTGCCGCCCGGCCCGCAGCAGGGCGACTTGCCACCGATCGCAGGCAGACGCCCGATGGATGGAAGTCCACACAATTCGGGCGCGAGGCACTCGGTGTGCTTGTGCGCAAGACGCAACACGACAGCATCGGCCGCAAGTTCAAAGCCATCGATGGTGTATTGAGAAATCACGCGGTCCTCGTACTCGATCTCCACCGGCACGCCATAATCAGGAAAAAGCGACTGCGCCTTTTCGAGGATCCCGGCCATCTTGCCGGTCTCGATGCGGTGGTCGTAATCTTCGCCCACCCACACTTGCAGCAGGCAGTTCGACCGCTCTCGCAGCTTGCCACCGCAGTCGATGAAGGTTTTTTGCACTAAGCCGACCTCAGTGACGTGAAAGGAAACAGGCACCGCCGAACCATCGGGCAGGGCTAAACGAAAATGCCGCTCAGAATGCTCGGCCAAGAGGGATTTAAGTTCGGAAAGATTCATGGTTTGATCGCTTTTTTCGCGGATTTTGCGAGCTTCACCGGCCCCGGGCAGCAACTGCCTTCGCGTCGCGCCATACGCGCTTCCGCCCGCTTCAGATCCGACGCTCGCAGTTCGCTGCCAGGGAAGTTTTTCAGCACCGCCCGCAACAAAGGCAAGTGCCCGCGCTCGATGCGAAAATAGGTCCACTTCCCGCAGGTCTCGCTCTCAAGCATGCCCGCCTTGCGGATGATCTGCACATGGCTTGATACCGACGACTGCGGCATTTCGAGGATGTCCGCCAACTCACAGACGCACAACGCACGATCCGCTACCAGACGGACAATCCGCCAGCGCGTCTCATCGGCCATCGCACGGAAAAATGCCAGCGGCTCACTCATGACGGGATTTATCGTTACGAAAAATTTCGGGATGTCGAACTGAAAATGAATGAAAAATTTACACCTGCACCGAAAAGGACGCTGTTTCACAAGCACAAAAAAACCCGGCGGTTTCCCGTCGGGTTTTTTGTATTTGATCGTAATGTGAGGCGACGCATCGCCATCAACAAAAACGCCGTTTTACCAAACGCTCTGTTTCACATAGATCACATCATAAGGCCTCACATAAAACGGGCTGCTTTGCGCCGATGTGAGCGTGTCGTTCATGTTGAGCAAATACCGCATGCTTTTGCCATTCTGGTTGCGCACCAGCACGACTTGCTTCGGATTGGCCATGCGCGTGAATCCACCGCTTTCCATCACCGCCTCGAGCACGGTCATCGGACGATCAAGCGGGATCCTTCCCGGCCGCAGGACTTCGCCCGAGACATAAACGCCCGCCGCGGCATTCTCCAAGGACACCTGCACATTCGGGTCCTGCAGGTGCGGCTGGTAACGCGCCATCAAACTCGACTGAAGGCCACCAATCGTTTGACCGGCTGCTTGCACATCGCCAACCGTCGGCAAGCTCAACCTGCCATTGGCAGGAATCTTCTGACGCGTGTCCAACTCAGGTGCCCCGCGAAAGGTCACCTTCACTTCATCACCCGGCGACAGGACACCGCCGAAGCCGGCGATCCTAGCTTCCGATGGAATGGCCGCAGAAGAGCCGCCATTCCCGCAACCAACCAAACCGACGGCCAACGCCAATGCCGACATGGTTCCAATGATCAGGCCGCATGTCCGCCTGCCGACTCCATCTTTACTTTTTGTCTTCATGATATTCATTTTTCTACTTGTTCACTATCGGGATAAAAAAATTCAGTTTTTTCGCTCAAATCCCCCACTCGAGGTGGTCGATCCAATCTTCCGGCAACGACGCCTTCTCCACGCTGCTTGCAATGCGCCCTTCCCATTGCGGGTTGAAGGATGTGCTGGTGCCGTAGACCATGATGAGATCCTCGGCGCCAATGCTGCGAATTGCATGACCCACGCCCGGCGGAATCACCACCCCACCGGTATCGGGACCACTGCGCATGTCGCCTGAAATGATCAAACGCATCACGCGCCGCGGCATGCCGTCCCTCTCATCCACAAGAATCATCTCGCAGATACCCGTCAGGAAAAACATCACATCCCATTGCTCAAGACGATAAGGCCTGCGCGAATAATCATCGGGATAGTCGACATAAAGCCCATGAAACCATTCAGCCGGATCAACACCATCGGGCAGGTATGGCGGATGAATGTGAAACCCCTTCGCGCTGTCGCGATGCATCATAGCCGATGCCCACTGACTGGGAAACAGCCCGATCTTTGAAAGCACACCGTCATCCAATCGCGCGAGTTCCGCAAAATGCCCCCTGCCCTTTTGCGGATAAACTTTGCGTGGAAAAACTTCCACGCCCGGTATCCAAGAGTCCGCCAATTCCGCACGGGCCGAGATGGCATCCATGACACCGATGCCATCACCGGTCACGCGCTTGGCCAAAGCACCGGAAGCGTAGTTTCTCGTTTCCAACCTCGATCTCGCCTGCGGCCGCAAACCTCTCCATGAATTTTGAATCGCCATATTCATCGTTTATCGTACTGCACTAAAGCTGCTTGAGATATTCGCCGTACGGCGTGCCCTCGTACTTGGCGACGGATTCATCGAGCCTGTCGCGATCGATCATCCCTTGTGTCAAAGCAATCTCCTCCGGGCACGCAATCTTGCACCCCTCGCGCTCTTGGATGCCCCGCACAAAGTGCGATGCCTCGGCCAATGATTCCGGCAGTCCGGTGTCGAACCACGCGATGCCATCGTCAAGCAGCTCAACCTTCAACTCGCCACGATCAAGATACACGCGGTTCAAGTCAGTGATCTCAAGCTCGCCGCGCGCGGATGGTCGCAGGCATCGCGCATAATCAACGACCTTGTCATCGTAAAAATAAACGCCCGGCACGGCATAATTCGACTTCGGCACATCAGGCTTTTCCTCAAGCGAAATAGCCATGCCCTCTTCATCGAACTCGATCACCCCAAATTGCTCGGGGGCCTGGACCTCACACCCGAAAACAGTCGCGCCATGGGTTCTTTCAGACGCCGTCAAAAGCGTATCCGGCAAGGCCTCGCCATGCATCAGGTTGTCGCCCAACACCAAGCACACCGGCTCGCCTTCAATGAACTCCTCACCAATCAAAAAAGCCTGCGCGAGACCATCTGCGCGCTCCTGTTCGGCATAAAAAATATCAAGACCCCACTGCGAACCATCACCCATCAAAGCATGAAATCCGCCAAGATCGCGCGGATTCACAATCACCAGAATCTTTCGTATGCCGGCAAGCATCAGCATCGAAAGCGGATAATAAATCATCGGCTTGTCATAAACCGGAACGAGTTGCTTGCAGACGGAATGTGTGATCGGAAAAAGCCGACTGCCAGTGCCCCCAGCAAGGATGATCCCCCGCCGCGCAGGAGCTATCTCCGCAGTCATTCCAATGCCGTCCGTCTGAATGTCCTGTATCATTCCAGAACTCCTCTCAGCCCCAGGCGTTGCCCGAGATAGCTTTTATGTTCGATTCCACGGATCCATTCCTCGTGATCGATGTACCAGCGCACGGTGTCACGAAGACCGTCTCGAAAATCCGTTTTCGCTCGCCATCCGAGCTCTTTTTCGATGCGCGTCGGATCCACCGCATATCGGCGGTC
>JBKDYW010000120.1:0-2647 GCA_046308575.1 Verrucomicrobiota bacterium | reverse complement strand
CTCGCAGGTGGATCTCAAGCCGGGCGTGCGCTCGGGGCTTGCTGAGGCCGAGCATGCGCTGCAGGGCGTTGAGGGGATTGCCTTTCAGCGATTTTCGCAGGCCGACATCATCCGTCACGCGGTGGTCGGGCGCATCGTCGAGGCTTACGAGCGGTATCGCGCTTGAGGCTTGTTTCGACGGTTTTTTGGTTTTTTTACAAACTACTGCGCGGGTGGCGCTTCGCCTTCCTTCGGTGCGAGCTCCTCGGCTTTTTTCTTCATTTCCTCGAGCTCTTTCGAATTGGCTGTTGGAGCTTCGGGTGTTGCGGGCGTCGTTGGCGCAGTGGTTGCGGCGTTGGCGTCCGGTGTGGTTGGAGGCGCTGGATTTGGTGGGGTTTGATCCGGGGCGGAAATCGGTGGCGCGCTGGCGGGTGATGGTGCGTCGGGATCGATGACCGTTGGAATTGCGCCGACTGGTGGTTGTTCTCCCGGTGCGACGGGAGGGAGAGGTTGGGTTGAGCCCGGCAGGGGCGGGTACAGTTGGATTTCGTTGGGGTTGCTTGGAAGTGTACCGGCGGAGCTGCTCGCGCCAGCGGAGTCTTCGACCATGACGGGTGGCACAAAGCCGACTTCGCCGCTGTCGAGTTCGACCTTGAGGTAATTTCCGCTAGTGGAAATGACCTTCATCGAGGTGCCGCGGCGCAGGAGCTTGTCGGCATCGGCATCGCCTTTGGGGCGCTTGAGGAAAAATGCCGTGTTGTCGACGGCGGCTCGCACGAACTGACCTGCGCTGAAACCTTCGGTATCGGTCGAAGTGGTGCTCGCATTGGTGCCCGGGGCGCGCAGTGGATCGGCTGTGCCGAAATCGGTCGGCCCGTTGGAGGTGTTGCACGCTGCAAGCCCGAAGGCGGCCACGCCGGAAGCCAATGCCAGTTTGGTCAGTTGTTTCATCGGTGCGTTTCCTAGCATAGCGGGCGTGGACGAGTCAATACCGCCGATCGCGGAGATTCGCGGGCTCGCATTGCGCCAAGTAGAATGACACCGGCGGGGTAGCAAGAAAGAGGCTGAAAGAGGTCGTTGCGCCAGAAATAATGACACCCGGATGAAGACACTTACCGGGATCATGAGTCAAAAGAGCAAAGCCGAGTATTTGGAGAGTTGCCGCGTGCGGTATCGGAGTCGGAATCGGGCTGGAAAAAGCCTGATGATCGATGAGGTCAGCGATGCGCTGGGCTGGGAGCGCAAGCATACGATCAAGGCCCTCAACGGCAGGGTTAGTCTTGCGAAAAAGTCGGGCAAGCGAGGTTCCAAGCCTACCTACTCCGAGTCAGAAAAGGCTGTCATCGTCGGGATCTGGAAGCACAGCGAGCGGCCTTGCGGCACGCGTCTCAAGCAAACCCTGCCGCTCTGGCTGGACAGCTACCAAGCCCGCCACGGTTCGCTTGAAGCCTCCACCCATCAGAAAATCCTCAGCTACAGCCCGCGCACCTTGGATCGCATCACCGCTCCTCATCGCAGTGCGGGTAGCGACCGCCTCGGACGCAAAACTGGCCGCGCCAGCAACCGGATCAAAAAATTCGTACCGATCCGCTGCGGCCCGCAAGCCTTCGACGAGCCGGGTTGGTTTGAAGCCGACACCGTCTCGCATGGAGGCGGAAGCAGCAGCGGAGCCTTTCTTTGGAGCCTGACACTTACTGACTTCCACAGCGGTTGGACTGAGCTGGCGGCGCTTTGGGGCAACGGCGGCGGCGAGGTGCGCGTAGGCCTTGAGCGGATTGAAAAACGCCTACCGTTTCCGATGCTCGGATTCGACTGCGACAACGGCAGCGAATTCCTCAACGAAGTTGTCGAAGCCTACCTCGTGCGACGCAACCGGAGCGTCGAGTGGACACGCTCGCGAGCCTACAAAAAGAACGACCAAGCTCACGTCGAGCAGAAGAACTTCACCCATGTCCGACAACTGTTAGGTTACGGGCGATTCGGCGACCTTGAGTTGCGGGAACAAGTCAACGAGCTCTACGAAAAGGCCTGGCTACCCCTTCGCAATTACTTCACCCCCGTGATGAAACTCATCGAAAAACAGCGGATCGGCAGCAAAGTTCGCAAGAAATACGACACTCCCGCTACGCCCTGCGACAGGCTCCTCACCTGCGCCAAAGTCAGCGAAGAAACCAAAGTTCAACTTCGCGCCACTCGCGCGGCCCTCGACCCAATGGATCTGGCCGCCGACATTGAAGCGCGGCTGGGAAAGATTTTCACCATCGTTGAGCGCATCGAAGAAGACCGTCAGGAAGAAATGGAGCGAGCGGGTGAATCCCACCCCCTGCGGGCCGACGCAGGGTCGGACTGCGTTACGGCTTCGGTCGCTATCGCTCCCTGCGCCTCCACTCCGTCCGCCCCTGCGGAAAACCTTGTCAAAACCACCACAAAGAACCAAAACCAAACCAAACGCTGGGTGTCATGAATCCTGGCGCAACGACTTCACCCCTCCGGTGTCATTTATCATTGGCGCAATACGCTTGGATTTTTTATCGTCACTCGCATGATCGCGTAGGTGAAACTTCGCGGGTTTGGGCGAATCATTGGGCGCAAATGATTTCATATCTTCCGAATGGCGCGGGATGGATGGTGACGATGCTGGGCCTTGGTGGCATCCTCGGCATCTTAG
>JBKDYW010000119.1:0-2090 GCA_046308575.1 Verrucomicrobiota bacterium | reverse complement strand
GCCAATGGTAAAGGTGATAATTGAGAAACTCGCCACCATTGTCGCTGTCCACTCCCAGCAAATCAAATGGCTGGCTTTCCCAGATCGACTCAAGTGCCTCAAAACAGGCTTGTTGCCCGCGGTTCCAAACGGCGCGCAGCTCGGCCCATCCGCTCGAGATCTCCACACTCGTAAGCGTCCAGATGAAATTGCCACCCATGTCGCCGCCGCAATGGGCCACGGTGTCAACCTCAGTCCATCCCGTCTCGGACGTGTCCCAACTTTGCGCTCGAACTTCCACAAGGGCTTTGACCGCACTGGCTGCCTTGGGCGGGCGCGCTTTTTTGCGAGCTGCAACTTTGACGTCTCGCAACAGCCGATCAATGCTCGCCGCGCTGACCTTGGTAAGTTGATGGCGGACTTCCTCGCAACAGTCCAAGTGCCTCAACCACAACCCAAGCATGTCCTTCATACGCTTGCCGCATGGCTGATCCATCGCCAGCCAGCATATCTTGAGAGTTTCCGTCAGCTTCTTCATACCGCGTCGGTGCCCCGCGCTTGCCTCGTCTTCCTTCTGTCCGACGCTTGCCTAATAGCACTTTATTGGCGTGCTTGCGGTCCCATCCCGTCATCTCGACCAACTCGTCAAGCAGCCGCCCACGACCCCTCCTGCCTGTCATCCGCGAATACCTGCAACGCATCTTCTGTGTATACTTTTCAATGCTGATTTCACTCATTTTCATGGCTGGCGCCATGGTGTCCTCATTTATGAGGCAACGGGACCCTCAAAAACCTCCCACTGATCTCTTCTCGGTGTCCGCTTCAATGAGGCAACACATTGATTGAAATGATCCGAATGATATGTCGACTTCTAACGGGATCTGATTTTTCCTGGAAACTGAGGCGGATCATGATTCACTTCCTGCAATCTAATCTTAAAAAGCGGCAGCAAGATCTTATAGGTTTTTAGCAGCCGATGATATTCCCGGGCGGCCGCTAAAAAGCCATTATTAGGACTCAGTGCAACCAACATGCTACACCAATTCCACTCCAAACCCCATGTCCTGGCGCGCCGCCGATGGATCGGCTTTCTTCATCGGTGTCTCGGCCGATGGCGCGCCGCTAAAGCAACCTCCGCACAAGAGGGCAAAACTTTTTCACCCTCACTCTCAATGCAACAGATAACCTACAAGCCCTCCATCCTTGTCGCCACGATCGCCATCGCTTTCGCCAGCGTGAGTTGTAAAAGAGTCAACACGCGTTCGAACCCGAGCACGGAACCATCCGCGACGGCAACGCCATCCCCCACCCCATCCGGCCCGACGGATGCGCGCGTAGTTCCCGTTTCCGGCGGCGATGCCATCATCGAGGCCTTCTGGGACCGCAATCTCGGCGCTTGGTCGAAGTGGAACATCGCGGACAAGAATGCAAAGACTGATGCCGCACAGGGCTGGTGCATGGTCACTTTGACGTGGAAAGCCGCCGCCATTGGAGATGGGCCATCGATGGAACGCGTTTATGCCGGAAGCGGTGTGGCCCTGGGATCATACACGCAACTCGTCTTAAGTGCGGGGCTTCCCAAAGGATCAAAGGTCACGCTCGCAGCCGATACCGATGCGGGTCCGATGACCAAGGACTTCGTCTGTGAGGTTGGCCACACGGATCAGTTTGTGCTGCCGCTACCCGGCGCAAAATTCATCAACAAGGTCGGCATCACCTTTGGGGCTGCCGCTCCCGCATCGGTTTCAGCAAATCTTCTCTGGCTCGGCCTGCGCGACCCGCAGGTGGTGGAGATCGAAGCGACCCGCTGGAAAAATTTCACCGAGCAACCGATGGATCTTTTCATCAGGCAAACTCCAGAGCCCGACACAGCGGCGCCGCTATATCATTTGCTCAGTTCGAAGGAGGGCTTCGAAGAAGCGAAAAAAAATGCTGCCACCACCCAAACGAAACCGTTGGCGCTTGAGTCCCGCATCACCCTCGAGCCTCACCTCAGCGGTGCCGCCAATCAGAACCTCTTCGGCCGTCGCACCAAGAGTGTGGATCGGCTGTCACAAACTTTTGCTTTCACCAAAGAAGATGGAACAAAGGGAAGCATCGGGCTTGTCGAT
>JBKDYW010000118.1:0-2537 GCA_046308575.1 Verrucomicrobiota bacterium | reverse complement strand
CTTGAGCTGCCTTTGGCGAATGAATCTCTGCCGACAATGAGTCTTGCCTGAATGCGATAGCGGCGCGGTGTGGTGCCGAAGCGGGCGGCGAAGAGTTTGTAGAAATGCGCCATGTTGGGCAGTCCGCATTCGTCGGCGATGTCGAGGATGCTGTCGTCGCTCGCAGTGAGCCGTGTGGCGGCGTGCTCGAGTCGTGCCGAGTTGACGACCTCCGTCGGGCTGATGCCCAGCTGCCTGCGGCAAGCGCGTGCCACATGGTCGGGGCTGCGTCCGGCGAGGCGGTAGAATGACTCGAGCCCTGCCTCGAGATGTTTGGGATTTTTGATGCCATCGCATGCGGCTTGCAGCCAATCGGCAATGATGGGCGAACGATTTTCTACCGGTGCCGCATGCCTCCCTAGAAACATCATCTCGAGCAGAAAAAGATCCAGTTGTGCTCTCGATCGGATCGCGGTGTCGAGGCGTTGCGCTAGGCGCTTGATGATGAGAAGTCCATCGAGGCCGGGCGAGAATTCACGGCTTGCTGTCGTGCCTTGCATGGGGTCCTTGTCATCGGGGAAGTACCTTTTGATCAAATCTTCCCAATGCCGCTTCGAGAAGGCCAGGTTGGCGATTCGCATGCTGCCGCCCTCTTCCGCGCTGAGCGCGTGGATGTCCGTGTCCCGCACCCACACCACCATGCCCTCGCGCAACGGGCGCTTGCGGTGGTTGATGTGGTGCCAGCCGGATCCTTGCTCGACCCAGAACACTTCGTGGAAATCGTGATCGTGAAAGTGCTTCGGTACCGACGAATCGAAAAAGCCTTGGGCGAAGTGGTAATGCTGGCCGGGTGGTACGAATTGTTTGAGCGGGAGCCGGTTCATGGGGTCATTTTTTGATGCCGCCACAGCATAATAAAAAACATCCGCAGCGGAAGAAGAATTTTTCGATTCATGGTTTATTGATTTCGCCATGAGCAACACAACACAAACAACCGCCAGTCTTGCCCCACGCCTGAATGCCGACGAAGTCGCGCAGTACAGGAATGAAGGCTACTTCGTATTCAACAAGCCGGTTCTTCCCGAGGACCGCTTCAAGGAACTCAAGGACTGCTTCGAAGGCATCCTTGCCAACCTACCCGCCGATGAGCGCCCGGAGGCGATGGATGTACCGCACTTCATGCACCCCGAGTTGCTGAAGTATGCCTTCGACGAAAACATCCTCGCTCTCGTTGAGCCGATCGTTGGTCCCGACATTGCGCTCTTCTCCACCCACTTCATCTGCAAACCGAAGGGCAACGGCAAGCGCGTTCCATGGCACGAGGATTCGGCGTATTGGAGAGGTCTCGTTGATCCGATGGAAGTCGCCACCGTTTGGCTCGCGATCGACCCATCGACCAAGGTCAACGGCTGCATGAAGGTGATTCCACGCACCCATGCCGAAGGTCAGAAAGGCTACTCCGATTATGATCAGGTTGATATGGCTACGAGCGTTTTCGGTACCGAGATCAAGAAAGAGCAGCGTGATGATGACAAGCAGGTCTACATCGAGCTGCAGGCCAACGAATGCTCGCTTCACGATTCGCGCATCATGCACGGCAGCGAGCCAAACACCTCGCAGATCCGTCGCTGCGGATGGACGCTTCGTTTCGCCAGCACCGCCTGCAAGTTCAACGTGGAAAGATTCGCCGGCGCGCATCAAGTCTACCTCGCCAAGGGCCGCGACCTCGCTGGCAATCGTTATGCCGACCCGACCCGCAGCTATCCCGAAGTGATGGCCGCCCGTGGTGCGATGAGCCGCTACAAGAACGCCCATTGATCCATAACCAGGCGCCGCGCGTTCGGTCCGATCCCGGATGCGCCGCCACAACATCAATCATCCAATCAAAACACTATTCAGCAAAGCCTGCTGGGAAGTCTACGACCGACCTCTCGACTGGTTCATCCCACAAACCGCCGCCGCCGGCTGGAACGCCACGGAAATTTATCTCAAAGACCGCCCGGAAAGCCGTGAGGAAATTCTTCGGCTCCACCGCGAATCAGGTCTCAAGCTCATCGCACAGATTTGTTCGACAGGATCAAGCCCGGCGGAGCACCTCCAATCACTCAAGGAAAACTACCACCATGCAATCGCATACGAACCCATCGCCATCGTCAGCCACACCGGCCGTGACATCTTCAGCTTCGACGAAAACCGGATGCTGTTCGAAGGGGCGCTCGAATTGTCCATGCGCGAAGGCGTGCCCTTGCTCCATGAAACGCACCGCGGTCGTGCCCTCTTCACCGGCCCCCTCTGTCGTGCCTACTTGGAAGCTGTCCCCGGGCTTCGCCTGACGGCAGATTTCTCCCACCTTCTCTGCGTTCACGAAAGCAACCTCGGCGATCAACCCGAGACGGTCGATGCCATCATCGCCGCAGCGGATCACATTCATGCCCGCGTCGGATTTAGCGAAGGCCCGCAACTGAGTGACCCGAGAAATCCCGCCTACCGCCATTGGGTGGATCTAAGCATTGGCTTCTGGACCCGAATCCGCGAGCGAATGCTTGCAGAGGGTAGGG
>JBKDYW010000117.1:0-10845 GCA_046308575.1 Verrucomicrobiota bacterium | reverse complement strand
GGTGCCAAGTGCAAGGCAGTTGGCGCAGGAGGCGGCGGATGGTGCGGTGCGAATCACGCCGCCCTTTAAGCCGCACTTCGAAGAGAAACTTTGGTTGGCCTTGTTGTGGTCGCCGGCACTGAAGGGCGTTTGGGAAAAATCTCTGCGCGGCAATCACCTTAAGCGGCTGCGCGAGTTGGTGCCTTTTGGTTGGCTTGTCGATCCCGCGCCTCTGCCACCGCATGCGGCGCTGCCGCGCTTGGAGCTTCATTCGTGGGATGAGGTCGCGGGTTTGAGTCAACGCGAACGGCAGCTGGTGCTGAAGGTGAGCGGATTTCACGAGACCGCATGGGGCTCGCGCGGAGTTTTTGTTGGGCATGATTTGCCCACGGCCGAATGGTCGGCGCGGCTGCGGCATGCATTGGATAATGCGGCGCAACAGCCTTGGGTCATGCAGCAATTTCGTGAGGCTAGGCGCATCGAGCATCCGGTTTTCCGCGAAGATGGTTCAGTTGAAGTCATGCAAGGGCGGGCAAGGATTTGTCCGTATTACTTTACCGATGATGCGGGAACCACGCAGCTGAGTGGATGCCTCGCCACGATCGTGCCCGCCGACAAGAAGAAGATCCACGGCATGAGTGATGGTGTACTGGTGCCTTGCGTGGTGGTGTGACGGTTTGATGGTCCGCCTATGGTCCCATAACATTGAGCTCGTTGTTGTATTATACACAATTTCCCAGACAAATTGTATAGATTTCCCTTGCGATGGGGGCTAGCTGTGTTTATTAGTGGGGCATGAGCAACAAGCGATGGTTGGCGCCGTGGAAGGATTCGGCGGAAAAGCCGGCGATTTACCATTGCATCAGCCGTGTGGTGGATCGGCGGTTTGTCTTTGAGGAAACCGAGCGTGAAAAGTTCCGGACCTTCATGCGCATGCAGGAAAATTTCTCGGGTTGCCGGATCCTTTCCTACTGTCTGATGTCCAATCACATCCACATCCTGCTGGAAGTGCCGCCGATGCCAGCGGGCGGAATTTCGGATGCGGAGCTATTAAAACGCCTCTCTGCGATCCAGACCGAGGCCTTCGTGGCCGTGGTGGCGAAGGAATTGTCCGATGCGCGCAAGGCTGGAAACGCGGCCCTCGTCGCTGAAATTCATGCCCGCTTCACCTATCGCATGCACGACCTGAGCGAGTTCATGAAAACCGTGCTGCAGCGCTTCACGCGTTGGTTCAACCGCACGCACAACCGCACAGGCACTTTGTGGGAAGAGCGATACAAGAGTGTGATCGTCGAAAGCGGCATCGCGGCGCGCACGATGGCAGCGTACATCGATCTCAATCCGGTTCGTGCCGGGATGGTCTCCGATCCCGCCGAATATCGCTGGAGCAGCTATGGTGAAGCGGTAGGAGGCGGGCCAAAGGGCAATGGCAAGAAGGCGCGCGAGGGTTTGGTGCGAGCCTGCATGAGTCATCAGGGAGCGGGCTTTGAGGCGGAGAAATGGAAAGAAATTTCGCGCATCTATCGACGCGCCATGGGGCTTGCGCTGGGCCGCAAGAATGGAAAGGCGACTGTGGAAAAAGGAGTGGTTCGGCCGCAGATGAACTCTGCGGAAGCATTGGAAGCAAAAGAGAACGGCACTGTCTTACCCGACCTCGGCATGGCGGAAATGCTGCGGTGTCGCGTGCGATATTTCACCGATGGCGCGGTGATCGGCAGCAAGGCATTTGTCAACGAAGCCTTCGCCGGCGCGAGAGAACGCTTCAGTCCGCGGCGCAGAGATGGCGCGCGAAAATTGAGAGGCAGCGCGCGTCCCGCGGCCGACTTACTATGGAGCGCTCGGGATTTGCGATTGCGGCTTTGATGTTGCGAGTCATCTCAGGTTCGGTTTGCGGGATTCATTCTAAATTTTGTTTCACATTTCCACGCGGATGTCGGGGATGTGGGTGAATGAAATTCGCATCGGAGCGGTGTCGCGGCTTTCCTGAACGCCGCCGAAGTAGACGACTGAGCGGCCGTAGCGGGCGCGCAGTTGATCGAGTGTGGCATCGAGGCGCCGAAGTTTTTCATCAGTTTTTTCCTCAGTCGATTCCATTGATTCGGCGACGAAACTTTGGAATAGCTCGGGCGTGTGGTTGTCGTGGGTGACGAGGCGCGTGAGCATGACGCCGACATGGAGGATCTTCTCGCGCGGGTCGGGTCGTTCGCGCCAGAGGCGGTCGAGTAGGTGCATCAGGCGCAGTGTTGAGTCGGTCTCGGGCATGCGGATTTCCGGTGCCCATGCCGGGCCTCGGAGGTAGGCGAGTTGCATGGTGAGTGCGCCGCTGAGCAGCCCGTGTGAGCGCAGTCGTTCGCAAGCTTTGTGAAGCAGCTTGCAAAGGATCGGCCATGCCTTGTCCGGGTGGCGGTGTTCGGGTGGGAGCACATGCGAGTGGCCGATGGATTTGCGGGCGGAGACGAGCTCGGGAATTTCGTCGCCACGCAGCAAGTGCCAAAGTCGGTCGCCGAGCACGCCGCCCCATACTCCGTGCAGCAGATGTTTTGGCGCATGGCAAAGTGCCTCGACGCTGTGAATGCCGGCCGCGTGCAAGCGCGCTTCGGTGCGCCGCGCGATGCCGGTGAGGTCGCGCAGCTTGAGTTCGTAGAGCACTTGCGGCAGGTCCTTGCTTTCGATGATGAACAGCCCGTCGGGCTTGCGCATCTTTGAAGCCATTTTCGCGAGATATTTGTTTGGTGCGGCGCCGATGCTTACTTTGATGAAAGGAGAAATTTCGCGGGCGACGGTGGCTTTGATTTTTCTGCCGATGCTTTCGACTGTTGCCGGATCGCGTCGGTTGAAGGGCAGCCATGCCCACATTTCGTCGATGCTCAGGACCTGCTCGACATGAATGCAATCCTCGACCGCCTCGACCACACGGTGATGGATGGCGATGTATTCGGCGGGTTTGGATTCCACGATCGCGATGCCGGGGCAGAGCACGCGTGCGTCACTGATCCGCGTGCCGGTTTTGACTCCGAAAGCCTTGGCTTCGTAGGAGGCCGCGATGCAGCAAGATGACTCTGCCATCACCGGAGCGACACCCACCGGGCGACCGCGCAGGGCAGGGTCCAAGTGTTGTTCGACCGATGCGAAAAACGAGTCGCAATCGACAAAAAGCGCTGTGAGCGGATGGTCCAAGGCCGCGAGCTTCGCGTGGCAAAATCCGGCGGTCAATTTTAAATGTTCATTTGAACATTTAAAATTATAGTTTCGAATTGACAGCTCGATGCGCGGTGCGGCGGGTGAATTTCCGTTTCACGGATCGTGAAATTTATCAAGTGCGCGGACCTGTGGGGCGCGCGCACGCCATCGCGTTATGTGGGTTTGGAATCTTTCTGTCATCGTCTTTTTCGTTGCGCTCGTGACCCGTGCGCATCGCATCCGATGAAATTTCTACCCGTTCACAGCCCCTGATTCCGTTGCGGCATGATCGTCGTGACGCACAGCGGTTGGCTGGCTCGCGGGGTTCATGAGGTTGACGGCATCCGGCGGTGGTCGAGCGGGAGAATTCTCTCTCACGAAAAACATCATGGACAGGTTTTGACGCGGCGACGCGTTGATCGACCAAGGGCGGCAGCGTTTCCGGCCCGTTTGAGCAAACCATTTCAAAACACACACCGAAAAAACACCGATGAATGCCAACTTTCATTTTACCGCCATGCACATAGGTCCGTTTTACCGTCGCGATCTGGATGCGACGCGAAACTTTGGCGGTATGGCTGCGGATGTTCAGGGGTCGGCTGACGAAGGATGCCGGATACCGATTTGGAAACATGTGCTTGATGCGGTGCTGTTGCTTTTGAGTTTGCCGGTGGTCATGCCTTGCATGGTGTTGGTTGGTTTGTGGATTGCCACCGTGTCGCGCGGGCCGGTGATGGTGAGGCAGGATAGGATCGGAAGGAACCGCCGCTGTTTCCCGATGTACCGGTTTCGCACGATGAGGATTGATGCGTATGGTATGCCGGAAGATCGGAATTTCGGGAATCTCGTGCGCGCTGGGTCGCCATTGCTGAGGCTTGATTTGGCGCGTGATGCGAGATTGATCCCGGGTGGGCGTTTGTTGCGCGCATCGGGCTTGGACGAGTTGCCACAGATCATCAACATTCTGTGGGGTGACATGAGTTGGGTCGGACCAAGACCCTGCTTGCCGACTGAGCTGTGTTATTTCACGGCGATTCAGAGGCGGCGGTTTGATGTGTTGCCGGGGCTGACGGGATTATTTCAGATCCAGGGTCGGGGGCTTTCGACCTTTGTCGAAATGAACGCGATGGATGCGTCATATGTGCGTCACTGTTCGCCGTGGCTGGATTTGAAAATCATGCTGCAAACGCCGGGCGTGTTGCTGCGTCAGGTTTTTTCCGTACTGAGAAACTCCGTATTTGGCGGCGAGATGAAGGCCGGTGAGCCCGAGTGAAAGAACAAATTTTTACCAATCAATCCCATCCCTCCAAAACTCCATGCCAAATCATTATCAAACGAATCATTCCGCAGCTGTCGGATTACATGATATTTTGTATGCCCTGCGTCGTCGCCGTGTGCTGATTGTTTCACTCGCGCTATGCGGGCTGTTGCTTGCCGCGTGGATGCATTTTTCGCGCAAGCCGGTTTACGCCTCCGATGCCAAGCTCTTGGTGCGATATGTGCTCGAGCGCGGTGCGGTCGATCCCTACGAGGCGCGTCAGAATCCAGGTGCGGCGAAGGCGGATCAGGTCATTCAGACCGAGATCGAGATTCTCACCAGCATGGACCTTGCGCTTGATGTCGCTCGCGATGTCGGTGTCGAAAAAATTTCACCAGGTCTTCAGGGTGAGCGAGATCTTGAAAAGGCGGCTGCCGAGCTGCTTGGTCACCTCAATGTCGCGGTGGGTCAGAGCAACAATGTGTTGTTGGTTAAATACTCGCACGGCGATCCGGGAGTGACCAAGGAGGTCCTGCACAATCTCATGGATGCGTATTTCCAGAAGCACCTTTTGATTCACCGTTCGGCGGCGGCATTTGATCTCATCGCGAACCAAACCAAGGAGGTGAAGGAGAAACTCAGCCAGACTGAACAGAAGCTCAACAAGTTGCGCACGGAATCCGGCATCACCTCACTCGGTGAGGCTACCGGCACGCTTGCCAGTCAGCGTGCGGCCACGAATGAAGAACTCATCAAAGTACGCGCGGAATATGCGGAACAGCAGGCAAAAATCGAATCATTGCGGCAAAAGCCGACCGGCGCTGGTGATCGGGTTGTGGGTCCGTCCGGTCCATCCGATCCCGCATCGGGCATCACTCCATCGGTTCTAGCCGAGTATCGGGTGAACCTCGAGATGCTTGATTTCCTGCGCAAGCGAGACATCGAGTTGCGGATCAAGTTCAAGCCCGGCAACCGCTTGCTTGAGTTGAACCGCAGTCAGATCGGCCAATGCGAATCGAAGCGCCAGGCCTTGGTTGCCGCGTATCCGATGCTGGCCGCTGGCACCAAAGACGATTCGAACAATCCCCTATGGAGCCAATCGATCGAACAGGCTCGGCTTGCGGCGTATGCGGCAAAGATCAAGGTGTTTGAAAACCATCTCAAAGAAATTTCCACGCAGTTTAGCGAGCAATACGCGATCGGTTCGCGCATTGAGGAGCTCGAGAGGCAGAGGCAAATGGAAGATGCCGAGTACCGCAATCTTGAGGCGAATCTCAAGAATGCAAAGGTCGATCAGACGCTTGATCCATCGAGGATGCCAAACATCACGATCGTGCAGCAGCCGACCGAGCCGTTTCGATATTATGACGAGCGTGAGAACAAGATCATCATGGGCTTGGCCGGCGGCGGCATTTCGCTGGGCCTTGCACTCGCATTGCTGATGGAGCTCTTGCTCGACAAACGAGTGAAGCGTCCTGATGAGATTGAAAGACGTTTGAGCATTCCGTTGATGTCGTGCATCCCGTATCTTCGCGATGCGGATCGTGGGAATTTCCTGACCTTCGGCGGCACTCCTTTGCTTGGAAACAGTGATGAGATCACGCCGCCCGGTGATCCGCATGCGGGTGATGCGAGGCATTTCATCCTGCCTTATGCCGAGACCATTCGTGACAGGGTTATTTTTGATTTCGAAGCAAACCGCATCACGCACAAGCCCAAGCTCATCGCGGTCACCAGCCTGTGTGCTGGATCGGGCACGACCACGATCGCTGCGGGTTTGGCAAAGTCATTTTCCGAAATACCAGGAGCAAAGGTCTTGTGGGTGGATCTCAGTGCTTTTGATCCCGGCGGCGATGAAAATGCCGATGGCCAAAAATGCCCTCTGAACCGCGCGCTGCGCATGGCGGAGAGTCCGAATTTTGCGGAAAACGAGCGCAGCCTCTTTCATGCGAGCGGCGATGGAATCGGGCCAGGAGCCTGTGGCATCAATGCCGTGCAGTTCAGCCGCATGCTGCCGGAAATGCAGGACAGCCCCTACGACTACATCATCTTCGAAATGCCATCGATCGAGAAATCCGGTCGCACGCTCACCATGGCGGCGTTGATGGACAAGGTTGTGCTGGTGCTCGATGCCGAAAACACGATCAAGGACATGCTCGTCTGGACCTATTCCGAGCTGACCAAAGGCAAGGCCGATGTTTCGTGCGTTTTCAACAAGGCGCGATCTGACGTGCCATCCTGGCTGTGTGCTAACTGATCATTCAAAAATTTCATAACAGCATTACAGGATCGATATTTTTATCATGACGAGGCTTCGCCACAAATTTCTGATTCGCATGCTTAGGCTCACGGATCAGTTGATTCTTGCGGCCGCGTTGTGGGTGGTGATGCGGCCTGTCATTCTTGATTCGGATGTGAACGGGCTGGCGGATCGCGGCTTTGGATCTGTCTTTGCAAATGCCGCAGGTTTGATCGTACTGATGACCGGATGGGTTTTCATCCATGATCACTTCGTGCGCTATCGGGCCGACCGTTTCGTACCGTTTTCGGCAGAGATTGTTGATTTCATCAAAGCCACCGGCGTTGCGTGTTTCTGGCTGGTGCTGATTGCCCTGTTGATGCCCGGCTACGGCATGGACAGTACTTCTCTCGCGTTGTTTTTTGCGTTGGTTGGAACGGGCGGCGCGGCAAGTAGGCTGCTGGTGAGATCGGTGGTTATTGGCGCTAGGAAATCGGGATACAACTTCAGAAACTTGCTGTTTGTCGGCATCAACGATCACGCCTTGAGGGTCGCGAAGAAGATCGTATCAAAGCCGGAGCTTGGATTTCGTATTGTCGGATTTGTCGATGAGAATACGGCGGGGCAGGAGACTAAGCCAACGACCGGACGCGCTGATTGGCCGGTGTTGGGAAACATCGGCGGGCTGAAGGAAATTCTCGAGCGCGAGAGTGTCGACGAAATCATCGCGTGTTTACCAATCGATTCTAAGATTGATGACATTGCCCGCGTCACTGGTTATGCGCGTGATCTTGGGGTGGTCATGCGACTGGTGCCGGGCGAAGTGGAGCGCCGGATCCTGGATGGCATGCATTTTGAGTATTTTGACGATGAATTTGTCATCACGCTGTTTCGCGAGAGGATGATCGGGCAGTTGTTCATGAAACGCGTGCTAGATGTCGTGCTTTCATCTATTCTGCTACTGGTCCTATCGCCGGTGTTTCTTGTCATTGCGATTTGCATCAAGGCGACAAGCAGTGGTCCGGTATTTTTCACGCAGGAGCGAGTGGGCCTGAACAAAAGGACATTCCGCATGATCAAGTTCCGATCGATGCGTGACGATGCGGAGGAAGTGAGAGATTCCATCGCGCATCTCAACGAGGTCGACGGGCCGGTGTTCAAGATTCAGGACGATCCGCGTGTAACCAAGTTGGGAAAACTTTTACGCAGAACCAGCCTCGATGAGTTGCCACAGTTGATCAATGTGCTGCGTGGCGAAATGAGCCTAGTGGGCCCGCGTCCGCCACTGCCGGAGGAGGTTGATCGTTACGAGTGGATGTTTCGCAAGCGGCTCTCGGTGAAGCCCGGGATGACCTGCATTTGGCAGATTAGCGGGCGCAGTGATGTGTCGTTCGCGCGATGGATGCGAATGGACCAGGACTATGTGGAAAATTGGTCGTTGTGGCTCGATTTGCAGATTTTATTGAAAACGATTCCGGCGGTTTTGAGTAGCAGGGGGGCGTGCTGATGAAGGAAATTGAGAATGAAACAATGCCGAGGGTGCTCGCCATTTCATCAGGCGGTGGACATTGGATTCAATTGCTCAGGATACGGGCGGCTTTCGATAGATGCGAGGTGACTTATGCTACGGTTGACGATGGATATGCGGCGGATGTCGAGAATGGTAGTTTTGCGCGCATTCCGAATGGAAATTTGTGGAGTGTGTGGAGCCTCCTGCGGTCGGCGTTTGGTGTTGGATGTTTGCTGGTGAAATTGCGACCTGAGGTTATCGTGACGACTGGCGCAGCGCCTGGGTATTTTGCGGTGATGTTCGGAAAGTTCATCGGTGCGCGCACCGTGTGGCTAGACAGCATGGCGAATGCCGGCGGTCTTTCATCGTCGGGTCGTAAAGCCATGCGATTTGCGGATCTTTGCCTGACCCAATGGCGGCATCTTACTGGAGTAAATGGTCCGCATTTTCGCGGCTCGGTTTTTAACAGCAGTGCGTTGACATGATTTTTGTGACCGTTGGCAGCGACACGCCTTTTGACCGCTTGATCAAAACGATTGACCGCTGGGCCTTCGAGAATGGCCGGCGTGACGTGTTTGCACAGATCGGAAAAAACGCATGGAAACCGCAGTTTGTCGCCTATTCCGAGATGCTCGGTACGCATGATTTTAAGCGTCATGTGAACGCTGCGCGGGTGGTGGTAGGTCACGCCGGCATGGGAACAATACTTACCGCTTTGCAACTCAATACACCCTTGCTGGTGATGCCAAGAAGAGGCGCAATGGGGGAAACAAGGAACAATCACCAAGTGGACACCGCGAGAGAGCTTGGCTGCATCGAAGGTGTTGATGTCGCGATCGATGAAAGGATTTTGATTCAAAAACTCCAGTTTATTGATGACGCAAAAAATTCTGTCGCAATTTCCAGTCATGCCGATGAGAGCCTGACATCTAGTATTCGCGAATTCATTCATCGTCACAATCAATCGTGAGCGTATCGACAGACTATGTGCTCGTGACTCCCGTCAAAAACGAGGAGCAAAGTATTGGTAAAACCATCGAGGCGGTTGTGGCTCAAACAATCAGGCCGGTAGAATGGGTCATCGCGAACGATGGTTCGACCGATGGTACCAGTGAAATCGTACGCGCATATCTTCAGGATCACCCTTGGATTCGATTGCTGGAATTGCCGCCTCGGAAGGGACGTAGTTTTTCTTCGGTGGTGATCAATACCATGACGGCGATTTCTTATTTGGAATCGAAGGATTACGCCTACCTTGGATTGCTAGATGCGGATGTGGTTTTTGATGCGGATTACTATGAAAATACCATGCGGTGTTTTGAGCGTGATCCCATTCTCGGGCTTGCCGGTGGTGTGGTGATTGATCCAGGTGAACCACGCGATCGGGTGCCTCGAAACAGCTTGGACATACCTGGTGCGGTGCATTTTTATCGCAAGGAATGCTTTGAAGCCATCGGCGGCCTGATCGCGATTCCTGAGGGGGGCTGGGACGGCATTGCTTGTGTCATGGCACGGATGGCGGGATACCGTACGCGATTGTTGAGCGAATTGGTGGTCGATCATCTCAAGCCGCGAAATGTTTCGCAGGGAAATGTTTTGAAGCGACGTTGGCAAATGGGCATGCGCGACCATGCGGTTGGATATCACCCCTGCTTCGAAGCCATCAAATGCCTGGGTCGGATCGGTGATGCGCCATGGGTTGCGGGATCTTGCGCATGGTGGTGTGGCTATGTTGCGGGGTGGATCACGCGCAAAAAATCCATCGTGCCTACGGCGGTGAGAGAGCACCTGCGCCTCGAACAGATCGATCGAATGAGACAGGTGTTTCGCGCTCCAAACATTCAAGAAAACCCGTGAAAATAATTACAATTCCAAATCCTGAAGCTCCATGATGCCGACCACCATCCATGCACCCAAGCCGATTTCCGCGGCCTTTGTCGAACGCTTTGGCCCAGTCATGCGCCGCAGAAGAATGTCGCCACTCATCCGAATGATTTCCGACTGCCACGCGAAGCATGGGCGGGCTGACATCATTGACATCGGGGGTACTAGCCGATTTTGGAAAACAGCAATCGGTCCGGTTCTGGATGAATTTAATGCCAACGTTCTGGTGGTCAATTTGCCCGGTGTGGAAAAGCCGCGGAGCGAAGGTCGGATGAAATTTGAGGATTCGGATGGATGTGATTTGTCACGGTACGAGGATAGCTCATTTGACATCGCGTTTTCGAATTCGGTCATTGAGCATGTGGGTGATTGGAAACGTATGCGTAGCTTTGCAAACGAGGTGAGGCGTGTGTCCAAGGCCTATTTCGTACAGACGCCTAACTTTTGGTTTCCGGTTGAGCCTCACTGTGTCACGCCATTTTTCCATTGGCTTCCCTTTGCTTCACGGGTGTGGCTATTAAGGCATTTCGACCTTGGTTACTGGCGTGGGAGGAGGAGCGTTGATGCGGCGGTGGCTACTGCCGAGAGCGCGCGTTTGCTAAGTGTTCCAATGGTAGCCGATCTCTTTCCCGAAGCAAAAATTTTGAGAGAACGTTTCCTGTTTTTGCCCAAATCGCTGATCGCAACCTGTGGTGAAAATCAGTGAATGGAAAACACTAGAATATACATTTCGATGAATCTCACGATCGTCATCATCAACTGGAATTCGCGTGATTATCTTGCCAAGTGCCTTGA
>JBKDYW010000116.1:0-25548 GCA_046308575.1 Verrucomicrobiota bacterium | reverse complement strand
CGGACAATTTTTCCGGAAACAATTTTGTGAAACTGTTCGAGATCGACATTTCCACCGAGCGTCGCTGATTGTTTCGCCATGTCCGCCGCAGAAATCACCCCGGTCGTGCCACGCGAAGGTTGGCATGTGATGCACTTGTTTTATCATGTCGATCACGCGCAGTGGTCGCTCTATGGCGATGACGAAAAAAGGCAGGCCAAGACAAGGCTGACCGAACTTGTCCACGAGATCCGCGCCACGCCCGACACGCATCTGCTGGTGTTTTCGGTGACGACGCCCAAGGCCGATCTTGGCTTCATGCTGCTCGGGCCCGACCTGCAGACGCTCAATTCGTTTGAAAAACAGATCAGCCTCTCGCTAGGACCTGAGATTCTGAGTCCGGCATATTCCTACCTTTCGCAGACCGAATCTTCGGAATACACCACGACCCGCGAGCAGTACTCAGTTGAAACGCTGATCGGGGAAAAGGGCATGACCGAGGGGAGCGCGGAGTTTGATGCTGCGCTCGTGGAGTTCGACGAACGGATGGCGCATTACCTCAAGCACCGGCTTTATCCGGTGCTGCCGGGCTGGCCGGTGATTTGTTTTTACCCGATGTCGAAGCGCCGCAGTGGCGAGGACAATTGGTATTCGCTCGGATATGAGGAACGCCGCAAGCTGATGGCGGGGCATGCTCGCGTTGGTCGCAAGTACTCGGGAAAAATCCTCCAACTCATCACCGGTTCGACCGGTTTGGATGAATTCGAGTGGGGCGTGACGCTGCTGGCCAAGGACACTTTTGACATCAAGGCGATCGTCTATGAGATGCGCTTCGACGAGGTGTCCGCACGCTATGCGGAGTTTGGTGATTTCTACATCGGCCTGCAGCTTCCGCTCGATGTGTTGTTCCGGCGGATCTGCCTGTGAGCGTGCATTTGCCCGTTGCCATGCGCGGTGCCCGAAACTAGTTTTTCCCTGTCGATGTCTGATCTCGCCCCCGCAGTTGAAATTCGCAACCTGGTGAAGGATTTCAAAACCTCCTTCCGCCGCAAACCCTTGCGTGCGGTGGATGATGTCTCGATCCGCATCATGCCCGGCGAAGTGTATGGACTCATCGGCCCGAATGGCTCGGGCAAGTCGACGACGATGAAGGCACTTCTGGGCCTCGTGGCTCCCTCGTCCGGTCAATGCTCGATTTACGGGCGCGATTCATTGAAGGTCGACTCGCGCGACGAAGTCGGATTTCTGCCAGAAAACCCGTATTTTTACAAACACCTCAGCGGTGCCGAGACCTTGAAGTTCTATGGCAAGCTTTGCGGTCTCGGTGGTCGCAAGCTGGAAGATCGCGTCGGCGAGTTGCTTGCGCTCGTGGATTTGGAAGGAGCTCGCGATCGTCGACTAGGCGGATATTCCAAAGGGATGCTGCAACGAATCGGGCTGGCGCAGGCATTGGTTCAAGAGCCGCGGCTTGTCATTCTCGACGAACCGACTGCCGGGGTTGATCCGCTGGGATCTCGGCAGATTCGCGATTTGATTCTCAAACTTCGCGAGCGAGGCATTACGGTTTTCCTTTGCTCGCATCTTCTCGAGCAAGTCCAAGAAGTCTGCGACCGGGTCGGGATCATCTTTCGCGGCAAAATGGTGCGCGAAGGCAAGCTGGAGGATTTGATCGCAATCGAAGATCAATCGGAGATCGTGTTGCGCGATGCGTCGCCCGAGCTTTTGGAAAAAATCAAGGCGCTGGTCGAATCGACGCCCGGTGCATCGGTGGTGAAAACCGGCAAGCCGCGCACCACTCTCGAGAGATTGTTCCTGCGTGAAATCAGCGAAGATGCACCATGAGTAGTACCGCCGCCACATCATCGAAAGGCTCACACCTGGGCCGCATCTGGGTCATTGCCACCCATACCTTCACGCAACTTGTGAGGATGAAGGTATTTTACTTTCTCGCGGTCTTTGCGGTGATCGCGATCGCGAGCAATTTCTTCGATCTGCCCCAGCACGAAGGTCCCGAAGCGGTGGGGGCAAATGTGCTGCGATCGATCAAGAGCTGGTCGCTCGGCGCGATGACCTTGTTCTCGGTGGTGTTGTCGGTGGTGGCGACTGCCCTGCTTTTGCCGAAGGATGCGGAGGATCGGACCCTCTACACGATACTTGCCAAGCCGGTGCCGCGATTCGATTACCTCGCGGGCAAACTTCTTGGTGTGTTGCTTTTGGTTTTTGTTTCGCTGGCCTTGATGGATGCGTTGATGACCGCCGTTCTTCATGTGCGCACCAACATGGTCGTCGCCCAGCAGGAAGAGATGGCCAAGGCAATGGGCTGGCCGCAGGACGCGATTACCTCGCTTCGCAACGAGACGCTGGAAAGCGGGCCAAATGCCTCATTGCAAGGAGCGGTGTTTGCGGTCTTTCTGCGGGCTTCGATCATGGCCTCGCTGGCGTTGCTGATCTCCACCTTTTCATCCAGTACGCTGTTCACAACGATTGTCAGCTTCCTGATCTACTTCATCGGTCACTTCCAAGCAGATGCTCGCAATCTCTACCTGCATTCCGGTGAAGCGGGTGAGGGTGTCTTTGCGCGTCTCGCATCGCTGCTGCTCTCGCTGGTGCTTCCGGATTTCCAGCTCTTCAATGTGATCGACGCGGTGATCGAGGGTCAGGCGCTGCCGATGATCGCTGTCGCAAAGTTGGCGCTGGTCGGTCTCTATTACGCGGTGTTCTTTACTATCGCGTCCTGGTTCATTTTTGCGGACAAGGAATTTTAATCCTGTGAGAGGCTGGTGCAAAATTGTGATTTTGGTGGTGGCGTTGCTCGCGTTCGGAGCGGCACGCATGCCTTATGAGCAGGCACTTGGAAATTCGCTTCGTGACGCGGGTTTGTTTCCACCGGCGCTGCAAATAACCACACGCGATAAGATCGGACAGACGAGCTCGGCGGTCGCTCTTGGTGGCCTGCGCACTCTGGTCGCGACATTTTTGAACCTGCGGGCATTCACTTATTTCACCGAGCAACGCTGGCAGGATGTCGAGGAGACCTTCAACACCATCGTCGATCTCGCGCCACACACCCGCTATTATTGGGAAACGGGTTCATGGCACATGGCTTACAACGCGGCATCGTATTACATCAACGATTCAAAGCTGCCGCCACTGCGCCGGCGTGAGGCATGGCGGATGTCGATCCTCAAGGGGCGGGCATTTCTTGAAAGGGGGATCCGCAATAATCCCGATGATTGGAGCATGCTTGCAAGCTATGGATTTCTGCTTTCCGATTCCAATAAGTACCCTGCTTTCCGCGACAAAAATGCGTCATTCGCCGCAGCGGCGGAGGCCTACCGCAAGGCTGATGCGACCGGCAAAGCGCTCGGTTATGTGAAGCGCTCGGCGTTTTATGCATTGGCCCGCGTTGAGGGCCGTGAGGCCGAGGCATTGGCCGAGGCGAGAAGGCTCTACGCCCAAGGCAAGATCAACCACACGCCAACCATGAAAGCCCTGCTCTTCGTTTTGCAGGCATGGGAAAATCCGCAAATGGATCTGCTGGCATCGGCGATTGAAATTTTTGAAACACCCGAAAATGCCTACGAGGCGCTGTCAGCGCATTGGGAGCGCACGCGCGACGGATTTCCTGTTCATGGCGTTTCGAAAGCCATCGTTCTGCTCGAGGAGCGACTTGCGATACCGAAAGATCAAAGCGTACTCAACAAACCCTTGCCGCCACCGGGCGGACCCGATGAGTGGTTTCGTTGATTGAAATCATGGTTCACTCACGCGCGTGTGAATCCATCACGATGGTCACTGGGCCGTCATTGATCAGTGCGACCTTCATGTCGGCCCCAAAAATTCCGCGTCCGACTGCTTTGCCGATTTTTGTTCCGAGTGCTTCGCAGAATTGCTCGTAAAGCGGTTCGGCTATTTCGGGTGCGGCGGACTTGAGAAATGACGGGCGATTTCCTTTTTTGGTCGAGGCATGCAGGGTAAACTGGCTCACAACGAGCACATCGCCTGAGATGTCGCAGACGCTGAGATTCATTTTGTCATCCGCATCGGAAAAAATCCGCATGCCTGCGATTTTGCCCGATAACCATTCGATGTCGGATTCCGTGTCGGAAGCTTCGATTCCGAGCAAAACCAGTAGTCCGCGACCGATGGCGGAGACGGTGATGCCGTCCACGCCGACACTTGCCTCGGCGACTCTTTGAATGACCACTCGCACGGCGGCAGCTTGGGCAATGGTCGCTCAGCGGGCAAGATTTCAGCGTTGTTTTGAACGTCCTATCCAAGGTTATTCACACTTATTCGCATCATGCCGACATTGACGCGGATCCGTCGATTTTATGAAATAACTGGTGATGTCGACCGATCTCAAAACTCCGCCAACTGCCGCTGCCGCGCCTACAAATTTGCAACAGGCTGCGACCAGTGTGGATGATGT
The DNA here is from genome assembly GCA_046308575.1 of Verrucomicrobiota bacterium. GTDB lineage: Bacteria > Verrucomicrobiota > Verrucomicrobiia > Verrucomicrobiales > Akkermansiaceae > Luteolibacter. The sequence continues at coordinate 21,137 of JBKDYW010000116.1, read as the reverse complement.
GACGCGCGCTCTGCCGCATGCCGTAGGGCCGGAAAAAAGCCTGCTCTCATCAATGCTCAAGGAGCCGCAGGAATACATTGGTTTGGCGATCGAAGAGAAGCTTACCAAGGAGCATTTTTATCTGCCCGGACATGCGACTTTGTACGGCATGCTCGAGGAGTTGTTCCAACAGGGGCAGGAAATCGAACTGGTCTCGCTGGTGCAACGATTGCTCGACCGCGGCATGCTCGACCGTGTTGGCGGGCCAGGCGCGGTGACGGAAATCTATTCCTACGCACCGAGCCCCGGGCATTTTCGCCATCACCTTCAGTTGGTCAAAGACAAGCATGTGCTGCGGTCGATCATCCAAAATTCCAATGAAGCGATCGCGCAGGCCTACGATTCGCCGGAAGAGGTGGCTGGGCTGCTTGATACGGTCGAAGCAAAGATCCTCGCCATTCGTGAAGGCTCGGAAACTGCGCAGGCGCCAAACATCAAGCAATCCGTCGAGCAGGTCATCGAGCAGTTTCAGGCGTTGCTTGCTGGTGAAAAAGGCTCGCAGGGGATATCGACGGGTTACGAAGAACTCGACCGCATGAGCAACGGACTCAAGCCCGGTGAAATGTTTGTCATCGCCGCGCGTCCGTCGATGGGTAAGACCTCGCTGATGATGAACATCGTAGAGCATGTTTGCATCGATCAGTCAAAACCGAGTCTGATTTTCTCCTGCGAAATGAGCTCGTTTCAGATTGTGCAGCGTTTGGTGTTCTCGCGCGCAAAGTTTGCTCTGAGCAAGTTGACGCGTGGATACGCGCCGGACAAAGGCGATCTGACGCGTATTCAGCGTGCTGCGATGGAGGTTTCCAACGCCCGCATGTTCATCGATGACACGCCCGGCATCACGATCAACGAAGTGCGCGCCAAGGCCCGCCGGAAGAAGCGCGATGAAGGTCTTGAGTTCATCGCGATCGATTACCTGCAATTGATGAAATCTCGCACGAAGCAGGCTGAGAATTCGCGCGAGCGCGAAATTGCTGAAATTTCTGCGGGCATCAAGGGCCTTGCGAAAGAACTTCAGGTGCCGATCGTGATTCTCGCGCAACTCAACCGCGGTCCTGAAACGCGAAGCGGCAAGAGTGTCGGTGTGCCCCGCATGTCGGACTTGCGGGAATCGGGCTCGATCGAGCAGGACGCCGACATGGTCGGGCTGCTCTACCGCAGCGCGTATTATGCTGAGGACGCGGAGGAAAAAGAAGCGGAGGCCGGCAAGGCGGAGCTTGTTCTCGCAAAGAACCGGAATGGTGAGACCGGGCATATTCCGCTGACCTTCATTGCTGATTTGATGCGCTTTGAAAGCGGACCCCCGGCTCGCGAAGCGGAGGTATGATGCGCATGCTGCGACTGATCGCGGAAATCAGCTGCTGAATCGCTGCACGATCGGCATGCGGCGGCCGATGCCAAAGGCCTTGGTGGTCACGCGCAATCCAGGAGCGGCTTGATGACGCTTCCATTCATTGAGGTCGACCCGGCGCTGGATCCAGCGGACGGTCGTTTCATCAAATCCACGCGCGATGATCTCATCAGTTGAGAGGTGATGTTCGACATAGAGTTCGAGAATCGCATCGAGGATGTCATAGGGTGGGAGAGTATCCTGATCCTTTTGATTGGGGCGTAGCTCGGCGCTTGGGGCCTTGTCGATCGTGTTCCACGGAATGATTTCGCGGTCGCGGTTAAGCCAGCGCGAAACTTCATAGACGCGGGTTTTGGGTAGATCTGAAATGACGGCCAAGCCTCCGCACATGTCGCCATAAATCGTGCAATAGCCGACGGCGAGTTCACTCTTGTTGCCGGTCGTGAGCAGCAGGTGGTTGTCCTTGTTGGAGAGTGCCATCAGGAGGAGGCCGCGGATGCGTGCCTGCATATTTTCTTCGGTGACATCCTCGGGCCTGCCTTCGAAGAGTGAATGCATGGTCGCCTTGATCGATTCGAAGGGAGCGCGAATCGATACTTCATCACAACGAATTCCGAGATTTTTCGCGAGAGCGAAGGAATCATCGACACTGCCTCGCGATGAATACGGGCTCGGCATGGTGAGGCCGTGGATGTTTTCCGGGCCGAGCGCACCAGCGGCGATGGCGGCAGTGAGCGCCGAATCGATGCCACCGCTCAAGCCGAGACATGCGCTGGAAAAGCCGGATTTTTGGGCATAGTCGCGTAGTCCGAGAACGAGGGCTTGGTAGAGTTGTGAAGGATCACAATCGTCGAAAACAGCGTCTTCGTGTTTTGTCTGGAAAGGGTCGATCACTTTGCACGCTTCTTTGAAACCCGAAAATTGTTCGATGATGCGGCCATTGGCTCCGACCACTAACGAATGACCATCGAAGACCAGCTGGTCCTGGCCACCGATGGCGTTGCAGTAGACCACCGGTATTTGGTGCTTGTGGGCGATGGCGCCGATCATCGAGCGACGCAACTCAGGTTTGCCGAGATGGAATGGCGATGCGCTGAGGTTGAGCACGAGGTCGATGCCTTTTTCGCTGAGTTCTTTGACCGGATCCCGATCGTAGAGCGGGCGATCGAGATAGTCCTCGGTCCAGATGTCTTCGCAGATGGTGATGCCGATGCGTTTGCCATTCCATTCGATCGGCTCGCATGTTGCGGAGGGTTCGAAATAGCGTCTTTCGTCGAACACATCGTAGGTCGGCAGCAGAGTTTTCCAAACGCGGTGACGCACGCTGCCGTTTTCGAGCCATGCGGCGGCATTGCGAAACGGCTTGCCGGGTAGGCGCGGATGATGATGGTCGACATAGCCCACGAGCATTGGGACCTCGCGAATTTCACCCGCGAGGTAATCAAGAGCCTGAAGGCATTTCGGCACGAAGCTTGATTTGAAAACCAGGTCGCGAGGAGGGTAGCCGACGAGGGAAAGCTCAGGTGAAATCACCAGTTCGGCACCTTGGTCGATGCATTCGCGATAGGCGGCGATGAGGCGTTTGGCGTTGCCGGGGAAGTCGCCGACGACCGAGTTGATTTGCGCGATGCCGATTTTCATGGGCGCGGCCAACTTCGCCCAAAGTCGTAGCATGCGAAAGAAAAAAGGGCTTTACGACGAATCGGAGCTTTTCCACATGGGTTTTGACGAATCGCAACGGCTCTGCGAGCAATGGGTGCGATGACGGAACATGCGATGGATGACGCCGTGCCAAGACCACCGCGCCGCAAGCGGTATCGCGGGAAAAATCCGCGCAATTTCGACGAGAAGTACAAAGAGCGCGATCCGATACGCTACGCGGAAACGGTGGCAAAGGTCATCGCATCGGGCAAAACGCCCGCCGGATCGCACATCCCGATCATGATGGATGAGTGCCTCGAAGCGCTTGCCTTGGCACCGGGCATGATCGGGGTTGATGCAACGCTGGGCTATGGAGGCCATGCCGCGAGAATTTTGGAAAGGATTTCCCCGGGTGGGATGTTGATCGGCGCGGATCAGGACCCGATCGAGCTGCCGAAAACCGAGCGCCGCTTGAGGGATAGGGGATTCGGGCCGGAATGTTTTGTCGCTGTCCGCTCGAACTATGCGGGAATCGCAAAGCTGCTCGCCGAGCGTGACATGCGAGCGGATTTCGTTTTCGCCGATCTCGGTTGCTCTTCGATGCAGTTCGATGACCCATCACGCGGATTCAGTTTCAAATATGACGGTCCGCTGGACATGCGGATGAATCCAACACGCGGCTTGAGCGCATCCGATTGGTTGGCTCGCACGGATGCGACAAAGTTCGAACGCGTCTTGCGCGAGAATGCCGACGAGCCGAATGCGGAACTCATCGCGATGGAACTCGCGGGTCGAAAATTTCTAACCACATCGCAACTCGCCATCGCGATCCAATCCATTTCCGCGATACGGGATGATGAAAAAGATCTCACGCTGCGTCGGGTGTTTCAGGCGATACGGATTGCGGTCAATGAGGAGTTCACCGCGCTCGATGCATTTTTGCGAAGCTTGCCCGATTGCCTCAAGCCCGGTGGCCGGGTGGCGATCCTAACATTTCACTCGGGTGAGGATCGCCGCGTGAAAAAATGTTTTCAGGCCGGGCTGCGCGATGGTGTTTTTTCCGACATCAGCAATGGTGTGATCACTGCCTCAGCGGAAGAAAGACACATGAATCCCCGTAGCACTTCGGCCAAACTGCGTTGGGCTGTAAGGACGAAATTTAGACCTTTATGAATCTCTTTGATCTCCAGTCGATGCCTAATGGTCGGTGATGGGTGATGCCGACGTTTTTTCTTATTTAGCGCGGCAGCATGATCTCTTCCTCTTTAAGGCCGGTGAGCTTCGAGAGTTGGGTGATCATTCGGCGTAGGGTGATGAAGAGGAAAACAAGAATTGGCAGGCCGATCACAGCAAAACCCCAGCCGGTCAGTTTGGCGACTTGCTCATTGTAAAGCTCGCGGGCGTTCGCGGCGGTGTGGTCGAGGCTGCCGAGAAAATACAAGGCGAGACCGAAGTTGAGCAGCGTGCTGATGAAAAATGATGCCGCGAAGAGCAGGGTCGCTTGGAAAATGATTTTCTCATATCCAGCCCGGGCGTTTTTTGCGTCCACTTCTTTTTCGATGCGGGCGATGTCGAACATCGTGTCGCTGTAGAGAAAGGTGCGGAGCAGTGGAGTTGAGGTGAAGTGCGATCCGATCACCGCGATTCCAAGAATGAGGGGTATGGATGCTTCCTTGAGCCCGAAAAGCACATCGGCGTTTGGCTTGATGGTGCCGTCTTCGTTCCAAAGGAAAATGGTGAGTCCGCCGGTTAGCAGAACGGAAACCAATCCAAGCGCGGAAAAGAAATTGGCTTTGCGAGTTTTGATGAAATGGCGGATGCCGTAGGCGATGGGAAATGCCAATGCGACCATGAGCGCTTTGACCGGACCGATGTGCCAAGGCTGTACGGTCTTGCCAATGGCGCGCTGGAACTCCGGATCTTTGCTCAAATAACTGAGAGCGAGTACCGGAATCAGCACATTGACCAGCACATTGGCCAGCGGGTGCTCCTGATGATCTTTGTCGGCGGCCATGGGTTAAGCCTTAGCGGTGTGGGTTTAAAAAAACAAGGCGGCCCCGCCATGGGACCGCCTTGTCGGTGAGTGGATCAAACCGTTCCGAAGATCGTGCGTCCGGTGGAACGCAGGTCGTCGCAGGCGGTTTTCATGCGATCGCAAAGACCGGCTTCGGCCTTCTTGAGATACGAACGCGGGTCGTAAGTTTTCTTATCGCCGACTTCACCATCGATCTTGAGCACGCCTTCGATGTTTTGGCAGATGTGGGTGACGATCGGGCGGGTAAACGCGTATTGCGTGTCGGTGTCGATGTTCATTTTCACCACACCGTAGTCGAGGGTCTCGCGGATCTCCGAAAGTTCGGAGCCCGAGCCACCGTGGAAAACCAGGTCCATTTCGGCGCCTTTGCCGTGTTTATCCATGACGGCCTTTTGGCCATCGCGCAGGATCGTGGGTTTGAGTTTCACCGCGCCGGGTTTGTAAGCACCGTGAACATTGCCGAAGGTGGCGGCGAAGAGGAAGCGACCGATCGGTTGCAGTGCCTCGTAAACGGCGACCATGTCTTCAGGGGTGGTGTAAAGTTTTTCAGCGGGGACGCCCGAGGTGTCGTGACCATCTTCTTCGCCACCGACCACGCCGGCTTCGACTTCGAGGATGATGTCGAGATCGGCGCATTCCTTGAGAAGCTTCTTCGAGAGCTCGAGGTTTTCGGCGAGCGGCAACTCGGATGCATCGAGCATGTGGCTTTGGAAAAGCGGACCTTTGCCTGCGGCGATGCGTTTCTTGGATGCTTCGAGCAATGGGCGAAGGAAGGGGTCGACCTTCTTCGGGTGGCAGTGGTCGGTGTGCAGGGCGATGAGCACATCGTATTTTTCGGCGAGTAGGTGGGCGGCTTCGGCGAGCACGATGGCACCGTAGGCGGCGTCCTTCACGGCAGTGCCGGAGGCGAATTCACCACCACCGGTGGAAATTTGGATGATGCCGTCGGACTTGGCTTCGGAGAAGGCGCGGAGGGCGCCATTGATGGTCGTGATCGATGTGACATTGATCGCGGGGTAGGCATAGCCACCTTTTTGGGCGGCATCCAACATGGCACGGTATTGGGGAGGTGTGGCAATAGGCATGGCGGGGTCTCCGTAAACGACCCACAGGCTTTGAACAAGCGGGAATCGCATGAAAAACCCTAAAAAAAATCCCAAAAAAGCCGAAATTCTTCTAAACCGTTTCGCTTGCCAAGGCATCCGTTTGGCGGTCTAAATCATTTGCATGAGGAATGAATTGCCGATCGTGTGCAAGCCGACTCGCTGGTTCATCTCGCGGGTCTCGCTGATTCTTTTGATGCTGGTGGTGTTCGCGGTGTTGTTTTTCATCGATGGCTCCACCGGCTACCGCGAGAAAAACATGGTCTATTTCCTTCATCGGAATTTCCAAACCGCCAATGAGCAGTTTGCTTCGATGAAAGCAAAGGGTGGGCTGACTCCGGAGTCGTGGAAAGAACATGCCGCGAAGCAATCGGTTCAGTTTCCGAGCGATCAATCGACCTTGCCTGCAAATCTGAAACTGCCAATGCCCTGGCCTGCGGTTCTGCATGATTACGACAAAATGCTGCCGATGCAGTGGAATAAGCTTTGGCTCGAGTATTCCGGCAAGGAGGGTCTCAGCTCGAACCCGCCCGAGCAGCCCTACGATGCTGGAAAAATTCATGAGCAATGGGTGGTGTTCTGGATCTGCATCGCCCTTTCCTTGGTGGCGATCTTCATTTTCCTGCGCACCATGTCGCGCAGGATTGAGGGCGACGATGAGGGTGTGAGATCGCAACAGGGTAAAAAGATTTCCTATGGTGCGATGAAACGCCTCGATTTGCGCAAATGGGCCAGCAAAGGGTTGGCCTTCATCGATTACGAGGATGAGTCCGGCCAAGGCAGGATGCGGATCGATGGCCTCACCTATGGCGGATTCAATCTTGCCCAAGACGAACCTGCCGAGCGCTTGATGAAATTGATCCGTTCGAAATTTTCCGGTGAGATTGTCGACTACGCCGTGGCGTCGGAGTCGGCAGATTTACCCGAGGAAAAGTCCGAAAATTCCTGAGCCAGCCAAGTCAATCACCGAAATCGCTATCAGTTTTCATTTTATGGGTTGCCAAGCCCGACCCTAAGACACTAAGCATCTGCAACTCCAACTCCAACCACCCCAACCATGTCAGACAAAAGCATCGAAGACCGTGTAAAGGACATCATCGTCGACCAGCTCGGCGTCAACGCCGACCAAGTCACCCCAGAGGCCAAATTCGTTGAAGACCTCGGAGCCGACTCTCTCGACACTGTTGAACTGGTGATGGCCTTTGAAGAGGAATTCGATATCGAAGTGCCGGATGAAGAAGCCGAGAAGCTTCAGGCCGTTGCTGATGTCATCAGCTACATCAACAGCCAGCAGGGCTGATCCGTCACTTGCAACAATTTCCAAGGGCGGGCTCCTTCGTGGTGTCCGCCCTTGTTGTTTTCGTTGAAAATCCCCCAAGTCAGCCGATCATCTTGCCATGCATTCGCGGGACGACATTCAATACGCGCTTGAAACGACGAAAGTTTTGCGTGAGCCGGATCACCGGATCATGACCTTCGGCGAGACGCGATTTGAGTTTCAGCTTATCAGCGAGCTGATGGATCGGGCCGGCGAGGTGCGGATCCGCACCGGTGAGGTGGAGGCCCAGCGGCCGCGAATTCTCAAGCCGGAGGCGTTGCGGGACATTCAACTCGAGGGCTTTGATTCCAACGCGCGCGAGAGGTTTGACGAAATGGTCGAGAAGTTCCGCTCGCAGGGGAGGGATTTGGCATTTTTGCAGTATGGATTTCATTTTCGTCGCAGCGCGGTGCACGAGGAAATCGTATGCGACCACATTGATGCCGTGCGTGAGCGGGTGATGGAAGATATTCGGCGAACCGGAAATCCCTCACGAGCGATAATCGAAGGAGTGGATGATGCGTGGGAGGTGTCGATTCTGAAATTTTCGTTCGAGATGATCCAGCGTTCGCATGAGATCAACGCGTTCGATTTCAAGCGGCGTGGATTAATCTGAAAGCAACGACGATGTCGATTGGGACCCTATGCAAGGCAAGCGCGGCAGTGCTCGTGATGGGTCTCGTTGCATTCAGTGGAGCTCTTGCATATCACGCTTTTGTCGAGCCACTGGGCGGCTTGTTTGAAAGGGTGGTCCCCGTCAATGAGAGGATCGCTGCCGTGCGAGCGTCGGAAAAATTGGCGGCAGCGGTGGCTGCGAAAAATGTGCCGGTGATTGATCCGGGCGATCAGTTTTACGATGCGGCGCAGCGTCTGATGGCCGATGGGAAGCATGTTGAGGCCCGGGAGAAACTTGGCATGATCATTGCCAATCATCCTATGTCCGGCAGGGCGCAATCTGCGAGGAAGATCGTGGGCGAGATCAATCTCGACGAGCTGTTTTCGGTCGGGCGACTTGAAGGCAAGGTTTTCCATTACATGCAGCGCGGGGAGACGCACGAGCAGGCAGCGGAAAAATGCCGTAGCAACTTGGATTGCCTTTTGTACCTCAATCCATCCATGGATTTGCGGCGCAGCAAGGAGGGTGAGCGGCTGTTGGTCTTGCCCTTGGATTTTCATTTTGTTTTGGAGATAGAGAGAAAGGTGATTTCGGTTTGGAATGGCGGGCGATTTGTTTGCGAGTTTGCTGTTTTGCAACTTGTCGACAGGATGGCGCGTCAGCGTGGGGGGTATTTCATCGAATCCAAGGTCGCCGGATCGTCCGATTTGAAGCCGCGTGTTGGCACTGCGGAGTACAGGTCGGCGACCAAGGCCATCTGGCTCGCCCGGCCGGCGCTCAAGATTCAGGGCTGGGATGGCGAGGGGGATCCGCCAGAGGGTGCGGTGTTGCTCGCAAGTGCGGACATGGAGGAACTTTTTCTGCTGACCCGGCCGGGCAATGAGATGGAAATTCGCTGATCTTCGGCGACGGCACATCCTTTCTTGCATCTGCGGCATTGAGTCGCGAAACTTCGCCCATGCAGCTCCTCGACTTCGAAAAGCCGGCAGCGGAACTTGAGCGTGAACTGGAAAAACTTCGCGCCAAAGCTGCCTCCCAGGACATCGATCTTTCGGCCGAGATTTCCACCATGGAATCGAAGCTCGCGGAGACACGCGCACGGATTTATGAAAATCTAACCCCATGGCAGCGCGTGCAGATTGCGCGTCACACCTCGCGTCCCTTCATGTTGGATTATGTTGCGCATGCCTTCACCGATTTCTGTGAACTGCATGGCGACCGCCACATTGGCGATGATGCGTCGATGCCCGGTGGATTTGCGCGGTTAGGAGATCGGCGGGTGGTGGTGATTGGTCACCAGAAAGGCCGCGACACCAAAGAGAACCTCAAGCGAAACTTTGGCAGCGCGCATCCCGAGGGTTATCGCAAGGCGCTGCGTTTGATGAAGCTGGCCGAGAAATTCGGCTTGCCGGTGATCGCGTTGATCGACACGCCGGGTGCGTTTCCAGGAATTGGCGCTGAGGAGCGCAACATTGCCGAGGCGATTGCGTTCAACCTCAGGGAAATGATGCTGCTCAAGGTGCCGATCGTGGCAGTCGTGCTCGGCGAGGGTGGATCCGGTGGTGCCTTGGGAATCGGTGTCGCGGACCGCGTCATCATGCTCGAGAATGCGTATTATTCGGTGATCAGCCCCGAGGGATGCGCCGCAATTTTGTGGAAGCACCGCAAGCACGCGCCGGAAGCTGCCGAGGCGATGAAGCTTGTTGCGCCGGATCTCAAGAAACTTGATCTCATCGATGATGTGGTGCCCGAGCCGACCGGCGGCGCGCATCATGATCATCAGGCGACTGCCGCCGCATTTCGTGATGTCGTTTCGCGGCACTTGGATGAGCTGGAAAAGATGAGCATTTCAAAGCTGCTCGACGCCCGCTACGACAAGTTCCGCAACTTTGGCGAGTGGGAGAGCAAGGCTTGAGCGATCAAGCGATCGCGACCAGCGGGGCTTCGTCGCTTTTGAGTTCATCGAGCAGCTTGGCGATACACTTCGAGTGGCCTGGGAGAACGAGCTCGGGCCTGATGTCTGCCAGTGGCTGAAGCACAAAGCGGCGTTCATGCAGTCGCGGGTGCGGGAGAACGAGGTCGGGTGAGTCGCACCGTCCGTCGCCGAGGTAAAGGATATCGACATCGATCACGCGCGGTGCGTTGCGTTGCGGATTGGCCGTGCGGCCCATGGATTTTTCGATCTCGCGTGTTTGTTCCAAAAGTTCCGCAGCAGTGCCATTGAATCCGAATTCGACGACCGTGTTTAGAAAATCCGGCGAATCGGGCGGACAATGAAGCGGCTCGGTTTGGTAAATGGGGGCTTTGAGAAATGGCTCGTTTTGAAGGGCTATTTCTCCAAGCAGGCGGATTGCCTCAATGAGGTTTGCTTTGCGGTCGCCGAGATTCGACCCGAGTGCGATGCCTGCGCGGGGCATGGTCAGTCGGTGAGGTTTTCCATCTTGGTGATGCCGTAGACCTTGGCGATGCGGGCCTCGGCTTCGGCGATTTTGGCGGCGGGGATCACCACCGGCCTGTCGGCGCCGAAGAGCTCGATCACATGAAACTCGGGCGCTTTTTCCGGATGAAGAAGATCGTAGGCGTGTTTCAAATCGTTGACTTCCACGCCGTTGATTTTATTCACCGCGAAGCCGGAGAAATCACCCAACTGGCTGGTGATCGGATCGCTTTCGACGCGGGTGAGGATCACCACATCGCGATGTTTCTGGAAGAGTCCCTTGGGCATGTAATCCGTGTAGAGTCGACGCACCGTCACATCGTCAAATTTTGCCGAAGCGAAAAGGTTCGTGTCGAGCGGTTGGAAGACGAGTCCGCCAAAGACGATGTATCTTGGATTTTTTTCGTACTCGATCGCATACATGCGCGACGCCGGCACTGTCTTGAGAGAAATTTCCACATCGTTCCATGCTCCCTCGCGCAGGAAGCGGACCGCGACCTTGTCGCCTGAGAATTTGCGTTCGGAGATTTCGTTGAGGTTCACTGTTTCGCCATCGATTTTGACCATTCCGGCGCTGTCGACCTTGTAGCCATCGAGTTCGGTGACCACATCGCCGGGTTGGAGAAATCCGTCGCTGGCGCTGGTCGCGATCACGCGGGTGACCAGCACGCCGATGCCGTCATCGGGCAAGCCAAGTGCCGATCGCATGGCCGGGTTGTGAAGCGGAAATTCCGAAAAGCCGAGGTCGACATAGTGGTCGTATTTTCCGTCCTCGATGTCCTTGAGAAAGCGTTTGATGACCGGTGTCGGGATGATGTAGCCGGTGTTGTCGGCCTGGCGCAGCCCTTGGAAGGCGACGCCGATGACCTTGTCTCCTTGGATCACGGGGCCACCGGAGTTGCCGGGGTTGATGGCGGCATCGATCTGGATCGCAAGGTGCGAATCGGCGCGGGTGTGCGAGTAAGTTTGAAAGTCGATGCGCGAGACCACGCCGCGAGTGACCGAGATGCGGTCGCCGCCGATCGGGTAGCCGATCACGCGGACTTCCGATTCGAGGCTTGGCACATCGCCGAATGCGAATGTGGGAAATGATTCGAAGTCCTTGAAGTTTTCGACAGAGAGCAGGGCTAGATCGCAATCGTGTGCGATGTGTTCGACCTTGGCAGGGTATTTCACCGGGCTGCCGTGCACGGTGATGAGCACACGGCGGGCATTGGAGACCACATGCGCGTTGGTGAGGATGCGGTTTTTGCCGATGATGAAACCGGTGCCGATGCCGCCACCGAATCGGCCGGAGTTCCATGGGGTTTGGTAGTCGGGCACCTGGGTCGAGACCTCGATGCGCAGAACCGAGCGGTAGACATCGGACGGAGCTGCAAAAACGGCGTTTGCTAGCAGGGCGAAAAGTGCGAGGTGAGTCAATCGCATGGGAGTGCCCAAGGATAGGGCGAGCCTTGATTGTGGCAAAGGAAATTTGGGTTTTTGGCGGTAGCCGAAGGAATCGGTGCTTGTGGGTGCATGTTCGTGGCGATACACCCGCGGCATGGAGCATCATGTTTATTTTTGGCTCAAGGATGGGCGGCAAAATGCGGCGGACCGCGCGGAATTCGAAAAGGCGCTGGCTGATCTTTTTGAAATGGATCTGGTGGCCGGTGGTCGCTGGGCCGTGCCTGCCAAGGTGGAGATCAGGCCCGTGGTCGACCAGTCGTGGGACTACGCGTTGAGCATGCAGTTTGCCTCGCTTGAGGATCACAATGAGTATCAGGCGCATCCGTCGCACAAGGCTTTCATCGAGGCTTACCGCGAGTGGTGGGCCAAGGTGCTGGTGACGGATCTTGCTTGAGGCGGGTGCCGGATTTTATCGGCTGGCAAAGCCGTAATCGTGTGGGATGCTGGGGTTGTCGACCGTGTCCGATCTTTTCTCCACTCCCGCCGCGACCGCCCGCAAGGGTGATGCTCCAGAGCCGCTTGCTTCGCGCATGCGGCCACGGTCATTGGATGAGGTGGCTGGGCAGCGTCACATTTTGGGCGAGGGGAAATTGCTGCGGCGTGCAATCGAATCGGATCGTTTCACCTCGCTGATTTTTTACGGTCCGCCCGGCACGGGAAAAACTTCGCTGGCCGGTGTGATCGCGCGGACGACTGGTTCGCGATTTGAATCGCTCAATGGCGTTGAGTCGAATGTCGCCGAGATCCGGGCGAGGATTGACCAGGCCCGCACCTGGCGTGAGTTGAGGGGCGAGACGACGATTTTGTTCATTGATGAAATTCATCGTTTCAACAAAGCGCAGCAGGATGTGCTCTTACCGCACATTGAGCGCGGGGTGGTGAGGTTCATTGGTGCGACGACGCACAACCCGTATTTCCATGTCAATTCGCCGTTGGTTTCACGCTCGCAAGTTTTTCAACTCGAGCCGGTGCCGGTCGATGAGGTCGTGCGATTGTTGCAGCGAGCCTTGACGGATGAGGATCGCGGGTTTGGTGGAAAATTGGTCGAGGCGAGTGCTGAAGCCTTGAATCACCTTGCGGAGAAATCCGATGGTGATGCGCGCAAGGCGCTGACAGCGCTTGAGTTGGCGGTGATGACCACGCCGGCGGATGAGGATGGCGTGATTCGGATCACGCTTGGGGTTGCTGAAGAATCCATTCAGCGCAAGGCCGTGGTTTACGATGCGGATGGCGATGCTCATTACGACACGGCTTCGGCATTCATCAAATCGATTCGTGGTTCGGACCCTGATGCCGCGCTTTATTGGCTCGCCAAGATGTTGCATGCCGGTGAGGACCCGAGATTCATTTCACGGAGGTTGGTGATTGCCGCGTCGGAGGACATCGGGCTTGCGGATTCGAATGCTTTGCGGGTCGCCTTGGATGCGCATCATGCATTGGAATTTGTCGGCTTGCCCGAGGGGCGGATTCCGCTGGCGCATGCCACCGTTTATTTGGCGACGGCGCCGAAATCGAATACCGCTTATGCGGCGTTGGGCAAGGCGATGGCCGACATCGAGCAAGGCCGCACTTTGGTGGTGCCGCCGCATTTGCGCACGGCGACGCGTAAGAAACTTGCGGCGGCTTCGGGTGAGAGTGAGTCCAAGCTGCAGTATTTTTACTCCCACGATTTCGAGGGTGCCTATGTGCCGCAATCGTATTTGCCGGAGGGCCGCGTTTATTACGAGGCCGGTGATCAAGGCATGGAAAAGCGCATTAGGGAGCGTCTTGATTACTGGCGTGCCTTAGCGAAGTCCGAGAATGGCGGCGGCGGTCACGAAGTAGATCAGCATGCCGGAGATATCGACGGTCGAGGCCAGTGACGGTGATGAAACGACCGCTGGGTCGAGTTTGATGGCGCGGGCACCGAGTGGCAGGAGGGCGCCGAGGACGGTGGCGGAGAGAACCTGCAATGTGATGGCGGCGGCCACGGCAAGCGCGAGGTGGGGGAAGTCAAAATGCGCTTGGGTGTGAGGTTGCAGGTGGGGAAGGATGAGCGTGATGAATGCCGCGATGGCGACACCGAGTGAGAGGCCGAGAAAGAGCCCGGTGCGCGCTTCCTTCCATGCGATGCGCAGGGCATTGCCGGGGTTGATTTCGCCAAGTGCCATCGCGCGGATCACCATGGTAGCGGCCTGACCACCGGAATTTCCGCCTGCGGCGACGACCATTGGGAGGAAAAGGGAAAGCACCGATGCCTGCTCGAGCAGGTGGCTGAAGCGGTACATCACATAACCGGTGACAATCGACACAAATGCGAGGCCGATGAGCCAGCTTACGCGGCGGCGAAAGTGCAGACCAACGCTGGTATTGAGGTAGGAAACCTCCGATTGCTCACCACCGATCGCGGCGAGTTTTTCGATGTCCTCGGTGGATTCCTCTTGGAGAATTTCGAGCGCATCGTCGTAGGTCAGCACGCCAAGGAGGTGGTGGAATTCATCGACCACCGGTAGAACGATCAGGTCGTATTTCGAAAGCGTGCGCGCGGCCTCTTCTTGGTCGGCCGAAGCCAACACGAACTCGTCGGCTGGCTCCATGATGTCGTGCACAGGGGTGTCCCAGGTGCTGAATGCGAGATCACGCAGGCGCACCTTTCCGGCGAGGCGGCCTTGTTCATCGACGACGAAAATGCGTGCGAGCGTTTCCGCATCGTCACGGTCGCGGCGCAGCACGGTGATCGCTTGCTTGACCGTCATGTCGGCGGTGATGCGACCGATGCTGGTGGTCATGCGTCCGCCGGCGGTGTCCTCCTCGTACTTCAGCAAGCTGCGAGTTAGCTCCTTGTCTCGTGGGCCGAGCAGGCTGAAGAAGCGGACCTGCGCTTCCTCGCTCACGACTTGGAAAACATCGACGCGGTCGTCGTCGGAAAGGTTGCCGAGCAGCACACGCAGCTGTGCGGGCTTGAAATGGTTGAGCGCCTCTTCGATCAGCGGGTAGGGCAGCTCGGCGATCACATCGGTGGCCATTTCCGGGCCGATCGTCTTGAGCAAGAGGTCGCGTTTTTCGTCATCGAGGTTTTCGTAGACTGCGGCGAGGTCGGCATAGTGAGCCTCCTCGGCGGCCGCCAGCACGGCGGATGCGTCCGAGGCGTCGAGCGCGCGCATCAGCTCATCGAGCGTATGGTTGTCGATTTCCTCGGGCACGCCCGAAGGGTGGGGTTTCCGATGTGAAGGGGCAAGTAAAAGGAGCGGGACGATTGAGGCTCAGGGCAGCTTCCATGCCTTGCGAAACTTTGTGTATTCGGATGTAGGCAAGAGGACATAGATCGGGTTGCGCGAGGGATCGATGCGGGCGATGAGTTGGCGAAGTTTCGTTTCGTCCATGGTCGTGCATCCGGCGGTCGGTTTTGCACCTCCCGCGCGCCAGATGTGGAAAAAGATCGATGAACCATCGCCGGGTATCGTGTGGGGATGGGAATTGTGGCCGATGTAAAGCTTCAGCGCATGGGCGGGGTCGCTTTGCTTCATCTGTTGTTTTTTCTCCCATGCCGATGAGGGCGGGCGATCGAGAACCAGGTGCTGGTTGTAGCGTGGGGATGAGGGGTCCTCGACCCACAGATCTTGAGGCGTCACCTTGCGATAGGGCAGTAGCGGGTGTTTGCGAATCGATGGGTCGAAGCCCCATGCGCCGCCGATGCTGAAGACACCTGCGGGCGAGCGCATGTCGCCTTCTTTTTTGATCAGCGCATTCTTTGGCAAAGGGTGGAGTCCATGGCCCCAGATGAGACCATTTTTTCCGAGGCGGGCTTTCCATGATTCGCCTTGAGGCTGCCATTGATTGCCGGATTTTTGAAATAGCTGGAGCGTCGCATGCGACGAATCCCACGAGTCGGCGAGGCCGAGCAGGCATTGGGTGGAATTGGACGGCAGATCAAAAGCCGAGGCATTGAGGCCGATGAGTATTGAGGCGAATGCGATGAGTCGTTTCATGAAGAAGTGGGATTTGAAATGCTTGGGTTGTTCAGGTGCCGACACGGGTGGCGCGGACATCACCGACGAAGACCGCGGCGCGGAGTTCGAGTGGCACGCGTGCGGTGTCATCGCTGAGCCAGAGCGTCGCTTCGCGTTTGAGTTTTTTGTAGGGCATCAGCTCGAGGGTTTTGGCGTTGATTTTCCGAAGGTTCACTCCGAGGCGGATGCACTTTTGTTGCTGGTGGTTTTCGCGGCCGCGCACGGTGACATGCAGCAGGTAGGGTTGTTTGAACGGGTAGATGAGGAGTTTGTAGCTATCGCCTTCGCGCAGGTTTTGGCTGCGGATGAAGAGCATCGCGGAGAATAGATCATAGACCGGTTGATGGGTAAAAGTTTTGCGGCTTTCGCTTAGTTTGCCCGATTTGTGGTCGCGAGATTTTTCCTCACAATTCACGCTGTTTAGCGTGTGCCTAAGCGTGGTGGTGAGGGTCTCGCTGCGATCGGTCTCGGTGGACTGGAAAAACAGCGGCTTGAGCGTGGTGGGGTCGATCTCCGACCAGGCGTGGCTTTTGTAGGGAAAAAGTTTCGCAGCGGCGCCGGTGCTTCGGACTTCCGAGCGGATGGAAATTTTGCCGGGTTTGCTGGCGCCGCGCGGTTGAAATTCCACCCGCATGAGGCCGGAATCGAGCAGGCCTTTCCAGCTCACGCGCAGATTGACCGTGCAGGAGGGGATCGGTGGATGTGGTCCGGGTTTGGGCGGGCTGAGCTCGCTCATCCACGCCGGTGCGGCGAATGACAGCGAGGGGCAGATGAGCGCGAAGATCATCGGCAAAATCTGCAGGCCTTGGCGGGATTTCGGGTGGAATTTCAGCATGGGAGGATCAACCATGCACATTTGACGAGTGCATGGCCTGGGATTCGAGGGGAATTTCACCTGAGGAGAACTTTTTCTTTGTGATGGGTAGGCTGGGCGGCTAGAACGCGCGTGTTGCAACATGGTGGATAAACTGACTTATCGGCAATCGGGCGTTGATACGCGAAGGGCGGCGGCGCTGGTGGGCGACATCCGATCGCAAGTGGCCAGAACACAGCAAGCGCGCAAATTGTGGGGGGCATTCGGATTGTTTGCCGCCTGTTACGATTTGAGTGACTACAAGGAGCCGGTGATAGTGACTGGCTGCGATGGTGTAGGCACCAAGCTGGAATTGCTTTTGGAAAATGATCTCCTCGAAATCGCCGGCAAGGATCTTGTGGCGATGAGCGTGAATGACATTCTCACGACCGGTGGTGATCCGCTTTTGTTTCTCGATTACATCGGCATCGCGGCATTGGACGAGGCAAAGATCAACCGCCTCATCACCGGCATGTGCGATTACCTCGAGGCCTGCGATTGCATTCTTGCGGGTGGTGAGACAGCGGAAATGCCGGGAATCGTGCCTGAGGATGTGATCGAGCTTTCCGGGTTTTGCATCGGTTGCGCCGAGAAGCCGGATTTGATCGACCCGACCACGGTGGCCGTGGGCGACTGCCTTGTCGGATACGCCTCTGATAGTATTCACGCCAATGGCTGGTCCTTGGTGCGCCGCGTGCTCAAAGAATTTCCGGGCGAAGTTTCCAAAGATGAACTGCATGCATGGCTGCAGCCGACAAGGTTGTATCACGATGTCGTGGCAGGTCTCAAAAACAGCGGCGTGAGGCCGAAGGCGATGGCACACATCACCGGTGGCGGGCTGCCCGAAAACCTCGAGCGTTTGTTCCGTGGCATGGGCGCGGACCTGGAGATCCCGAAATGGAATCTGCCGGGTATCGAAAAACTTTACCGTCATGTCGATGCCGAGGACCGTTTCCACACCTTCAACATGGGTATTGGCTGGGTGGCGATCGTCGCGGAATCGGATGTCGATGCCGCGCTTGCTGCCGGACCGGGTGGTGTTTTGATCGGCCGCATGGTTCCTGAAGAGGGAGTGCGGGTACGCGTGAAAGGCGAATGATCATCGCAGACACACAATCATGAGCGATTTCCTCAAACACGAATGCGGGATCGCGGCGGTGCGACTTCGCAAACCGCTTGCCTATTATCACGACCGCTACGGCACCACGCTGTGGGGCCTCAACAAGTTGTTTCTTCTCATGGAGAAACAACACAATCGTGGTCAGGACGGCACGGGCATCGGATGCGTGAAGCTCGACATGCCAAAGGGTGAGGCCTACTCGTTCCGCAGGCGTGGCATCGAGAAAGACGCGCTGGCGGAAATTTTCCGCAAGGAGATCAAGCAGTTCCACAAACTCGCCCGCAAAAAACAACTCGACCCAGCCGACCCCAAGAGCGTCAAGAAACGCTTCGATTTTGGCGGTGAAATTCTCATCGGCCATTTACGTTACGGGACCTCCGGCGAGTTTGATGAAGGTTCATGCCATCCCTACCTGCGTCGCAGCAACTGGCCGACGCGGACGCTGATGGTGATGGGCAACTTCAACATGACCAATGCCTCGGAGCTGAATCAGGTGCTCATCGACCGCGGTCAACATCCGATTTTCGGCACCGACACGCAGACGGTTTTGGAGGAAATCGGCTACCATCTCGACGAAGCGCACACCGATCTTTACCGCGAGTTGCGCGATGCTGGCGTTGCTGGTGAAGACATGCCGGATCGGATTTCTGCGGCGCTCGATGTGCCAAGACTGGTGGCGGAGGCTGCTTGCGCGTGGGATGGTGGTTATGCGATCTGCGGGGTGATTGGTAATGGTGACATGTTCGTGATGCGCGATCCCGGTGGCATCCGGCCATGCCACATGCTGGTGACCGATGAAGTCATTGCATTCTCGTCCGAGCGTGTGCCGTTGATGACCGTATTTGAAGCTGAGGCAGATCAGGTTAAAGCGGTGGATCCTGGATCGATCATCACCATCAAATCCGATGGCAGCATTTCCGACACGGCAATGATGCCGCCGCAGCGCTTCACGCCTTGCTCGTTTGAGAAAATTTATTTTTCGCGCGGCAATGATCCGCTCATTTACCGCGAGCGAAAAGCGATGGGGGCGGCGCTCGTGCCACAGATCATCGATGCGATTGACGGTCAGTTTGAAAAGACCGTGTTTTCCTTCATCCCGAACACCGCCGAGACTGCTTATTACGGTCTCATGGATGGCTTGCGACTTTATCGCCGCAAGCAGGTGCGGGAGGAGATCCTCAAAGCCGCCGCCGATGGCACGCTGTCGCCGGATGTGGTGGATGAACTGATTTTGCGCAACTGGCCGCGCGGCGAAAAGATCGCACACAAGGACATCAAGCTGCGGACATTCATTTCGCAAGAAAAGGGACGGGACACGCTGGTTTCGCATGTTTACGACATCACCTATGGCATCGTGAATCCCGGCGACTATCTTGTCGCGCTCGACGACTCGGTGGTACGGGGTACGACCCTCAAGAAATCGATTCTCAAGATCCTCGCGCGCACCAAACCGGCGAAGATCGTTGTGTGCTCGACCGCGCCGCAGATTCGTTATCCCGATTGCTATGGCATCGACATGTCCGAACTTGGCAAGTTCATCGCTTTCCAAGCGGCGGTTGCGCTGCATCGTCGGGCCGGGCGTCAGTCCTTGCTCGATCGCATTTACGGCGACTGCCTTGAAGAGCTCAAGAAGCCCGTTGCTCAGCAGGTCAACCGCGTGAAGCCGGTTTACGAGGCCTTCAATGACGCGCAGATCTCGGAAGAAATCAGCCGCATGGTCTATCCGGAAGACATTGATTGGAACGGCGAGCTTCAAGTGATTTTCCAGACCATTCAAAACCTGCACGACTCGATTCAAGGCGAGTGCGGCGATTGGTATTTCACCGGTGATTACCCGACGCCTGGCGGATATGGCATGGTCAACCGCGCGTATGTGCGTTGGTACGAAGGCCTCGGTGGCCGGAGTTACGATCTGCCGCTGTGAGCCGGCAAAAAAATCACGGACAGCGATTGAGCGCGAGTTCGTGAAGTTGCGCGAGCGACGACTGCGAGATTTGGCTCGGATCTGGGTACTCGAAGGTTTCGCCTTCGTAGTTGCGCAGCGTGACGCGTCCGGGCGAGTGGTCGATCAGGTAGTTTGGATTGATCGGGATTTTTCCGCCGCCGCCGGGTCCATCGATGACGAATTGCGGCACCGCGTAGCCGGTCGTGTGGCCGCGCAGGCCTTCGATGATCGCGACACCATCGGCGACCGGGGTGCGCAGGTGTGAGGATCCGTTGATCAGGTCGCACTGGTAGAGGTAATAGGGGCGCACCCGGCACATCAGCAGCTTGTGAACGAGGGCTTTTTGCACTTCTACGGAATCATTCACACCGCGCAGCAGCACGCTTTGATTGCCGAGTGGAATACCGGCATCGGCGAGGCGGCCGAGTGCATCGCGGACTTCCGAGGTGAGTTCGCGCGGGTGGTTGGTGTGGACCGAGATGAAAAGCGGGTGATGTTTTTTGAGCATCTCGCAAAGTGCCGGCGTGATGCGTTGCGGGAGGAAGATCGGGATGCGCGAGCCGATGCGGAGAAATTGCAGGTGGGGGATCGAGCGCAGCCGGGTGAGCAGCTTGTCGAGTCGATCGTCGGAAAACAGAAGTGGATCACCGCCAGAAAGAAGCACATCGCGAATCTCGGTGTGTTCCTGAAGGTATTTGAATGCAGGCTCCCACTGCGTTTCCAGTTGCTGTTCGCCAACGCCTGAAACCACGCGCGAGCGGGTGCAGTAGCGGCAATAGGAAGCGCAACGATCGGTCACGAGAAACAGCACGCGATCGGGATAGCGATGCACGAGGCCCGGTACCGGCATGTGAGAATCCTCTCCGCAGGGGTCGGCCAATTCCTCGGGAGCATTCCAACCTTCTTCGATGCGCGGGATCACCTGACGACGAATCGGGCAGTCGGGATTGTCGCGATCGATGAGGTTGAAAAAGTGCGGGGTGATCGACATCGCGAGTTTGTTTCCCGCGAGCAGAACGCCGGCACGCTCTTCTTGGGTGAGATTGAGATGACTATCGAGTTCGGTGAGCGAGTCCACGCGATTGCGCAGCTGCCACTTCGCGTCATTCCAATCGGCCATCGCTTCTTGGGGCCAATAGCCCGGGGCGTGGGAGACGAATGATGGCTCAAGATCGTGATGAGTCATGGGGGGCTTGGGGGAAGAGTTTCCGTCAGACGCGGGAAATCTCAAATGGAAATTA
>JBKDYW010000115.1:0-2345 GCA_046308575.1 Verrucomicrobiota bacterium | reverse complement strand
CAGCGTCAATGCCACCCCACCATCAGAGGTCGGGCTCGTCTTTGGCACCAGCGATCGCACGAAGGGCCGCGAAAACCTTTATTTCAAGCATCGGGTTGAGGCCGCCGCCGCGCTTTGGAAAGCGGGAAAAATCCGCACGCTCATCGTTTCGGGCGACAATCGCGCGCACGATTACAACGAACCGGAAAAGATGAAACGGGCACTCGTGCGACTCGGCGTGCCCGCCCAACACATCGTCTGTGACTACGCAGGACTCCGAACACTCGACTCAGTCGTGCGTGCGAAAAAAATCTTCGGGCTCAACTCGATCCTCTTCATCAGCCAACGCTTTCAAAACCAACGCGCCATCTACATCGCCAAAGCCCACGGACTTGATGCAGTCGCCCACAACGCCCGCGATGTCGGCCCGCGCAATGGCTTCAAAACCCGCCTCCGCGAAATTGGCGCGCGCGTCAAAATGTGGCTCGATGTCAACATCCTCGACACCAAACCCAAGCACCTCGGCGAGCGGATCGGACTGCCGGAGTAGTCCACAATCAGGTACCCAAGAGCCGTTGCATGTCATCTGCCGACAGGGCGCACCACTCGCCTTCTTGCAGATCCTTCGGTAGTTGCAGGCCGTCGATGGAGATGCGTTTGAGGGCCACGACATGATTGCCCGCAGCGGCAAACATGCGGCGGACTTGGTGATAGCGGCCTTCGTGGAGGGTGACGAGTGCCTCGCATTCGCCGATTTTTTCGTACTGCGCCGGAAGTAAGGGTTTGGTTTCGCCATTGAGCATCAGGGTGCCCGAGGCAAAGAGCTCGGCTTCATGACCTTCGAGAGGACGCGCGAGCGTGGCGCGATATACTTTGTGGCAGGCGGACTTTGGATGGATGATCTTGTGCAGCAATTTGCCATCATCGGTCATCAGCAAGAGCCCGGTCGTGTCCTTGTCGAGGCGACCAATGCAGTTGAGGCCCGGGTTGCGATGAGCGAAGCGCTCGGGCAAAAGATCATAGACTGTTGATCCCGGATCATCGGCACTGCAGGTGTAGCCATCGGGCTTGTTGAGCATGATCGTGAGAGGAAACTCCGGATCCAGTGGCTCGCCACGAAAGCGGATTTCCGCGTGCGGTGTTGCGCTGTGATCATCGAGTGCGTCACCATTTTCGTTGGTCACCGCGCCGGCACGGATCAGGCGTTGCACCTCGCGGCGCGAGCCGTATCCGAGGTTGGCCAGGAGCTTGACGAGTTTCATGGGAAATGTGCGATCAACGTTTCTCGGCGAAGATGACTTTGTAGGTAGGGTCCTCGGCGACTTTGCGCCATGCGAGCGCCTTGGATTCGAGCACCGCTTCGTAGGGCAATTGACGGTTGGCGACGAGCAGCAATTTTCCGCCACGACGAAGTGCCGCGATGGCACTTGTGATGAAGGCGCGACCGAGATCGACATCAGTAGCTTGGCCACTGTGAAAAGGTGGATTCATGAGAATCGTATCGTAATTTTCCGTGAGGCCTGTTGTGACATCGTGCCAATGGAAAGCGGTTTTTTCGGCGTGTCTCGCGAGATTTTTGCGGGCGCACTCGAGCGCACGCGCGTCGGCTTCGTAGAGATCGATGTGCGTGATAGCATCGCAGGAATCGAGCGCCGCCGCTGAAAGATATCCCCATCCAGCACCAAGGTCTGCGACGCGGCCACGCAGGCTTTTTGGCAAATTTGTCGCGAGCAACAGCGAACCCGGATCGATGTGCGCGCTGCTAAAGATGCCGGGCTGCGTGACAAACTCCGTGCCATCGATTTTTCGCAAATGGCCGAGCTCGCGCCATTCGGCGAAGATCGCTTCTTTCCATGATCCGTCATCGGTGGCGATGAAGGCGCGGCACTTGTGTTTCTGAATCGAATCGACACGCCCGGTGGCGCGCGCGAGTTCCTTTTCAAATCGTGAGGCTCCCGCAGTGTTGGGCATGGCCACGAGCAACTTGCCACCCGCCGCAAGTCGATCGCGGGCGAGCGCAAACCACAGCAGCGTTTCGTCGCGCGATTTTTGCGGCAGTACCATCACGCATGGCCATTTGCCTTCAGGCAATGCGTCGCTACGGGCAAATCCCGCTTTATCCCACGCGTCTGCCAAGGGCTTGAGTGGTTGCCAGCCAAGGAGCCCCGCCTGCCCGCGCAATGCTGGATGAGCTTGAGCGCCGATGAATAACATGCTTTCCGGCAGCGCGCCCTCAAGCGAGTCACATGCCAGCATCAGGGTCTCGAGCGCCAAATTCTCCACGGGATCAATCGATTATCTGAATCGCAGACACATCGTTGATCATGACCGCCGGGCTCGACAAGTTCCCTTGCATTTCTTTTTTC
>JBKDYW010000114.1:0-3659 GCA_046308575.1 Verrucomicrobiota bacterium | reverse complement strand
AAAAAAAGAGCCCGGCACTTTGCGTATTTTGCAAAGTGCCGGGCATATACCTGGCGACGACCTACTCTCACAGGACCTATCGTCCCACTACCATTGGCGCTGTGGCGTTTCACTTCCGGGTTCGGAATGGGACCGGGTGGTTCCACCACGCTCTGGTCACCAGAGGGCAATTCTCTCGATCTTGAGAACTGGGACTCTGGGGGCCGGAGTAATTTTGAATGATGAATTTTGAATTTTGAATTAAAATTTATCATTCAACATTCAACATTGCGGCCTTACGGCCGCTTGCCCGCTCTCTGGCATCCATATGGAGTGTGGTCTGGTTTGACTGGCTGCGAATATTGCTTGCAGCACCGTTTCTGCGGTTTCCTTGGCATTTCCGATTCCAAAAACAGGAATCAAGCCAAACGGATGATTAGTACTTCTCGGCTAAACATGTTACCACGCTTACACCTAAAGCCTATCAACGTCGTAGTCTTCGACGATCCTTCGGGGAAAATTCATCTTGGGAGGAGCTTGGCGCTTAGATGCTTTCAGCGCTTATCTCTTCCGCACATAGCTACCCGGCCATGCCGTTGACACGACAACCGGTGCACCAGAGGTGCGTCGATTCCGGTCCTCTCGTACTAGGAACCGAACCCCTCAATTTTCCTGCGCCCACAGAGGATAGAGGACCGAACTGTCTCGCGACGTTCTGAACCCAGCTCGCGTGCCGCTTTAACCGGCGAACAGCCGGACCCTTGGGACCTTCTCCAGCCCCAGGATGCGACGAGCCGACATCGAGGTGCCAAACTTCATCGTCGATATGAACTCTTGGATGAAATCAGCCTGTTATCCCTAAGGTACCTTTTATCCGTTGAGCGACGGCAATTCCACATTCAACCGCCGGATCACTTGGGCCTGCTTTCGCATCTGCTCGACTTGTAGGTCTCACAGTTAGGCGGGTTTATGCCCATGCACTCGACACACGGTTACCAACCGTGCTGAACCCACCTTCGCGCTCCTCCGTTACTCTTTGGGAGGATACCGCCCCAGTAAAACTGACCGGCTGACAATGTCCCTCGCCCGGATTCACGGGACCGAGGTTAGATCTTCCAACACCCAAGGGTGGTATCTCACTGGCGGCTCTGCGGCCCCCTGAAGGGCCGCTTCAAAGCCTCCCACTTATGCTGAGCATGAAAATCGAAAAACCAATGACAGCTTACAGTTAAGGTCTATAGGGTCTTTCCGTCCTTCTGCGGGCAGGCGGCATCTTCACCGCCATTACAATTTCACTGAGCACCCGGTTGAGACAGCGCCCAACTCGTTACACGATTCGTGCAGGTCGGAACTTACCCGACAAGGAATTTCGCTACCTTAGGACCGTTATAGTTACGGCCGACATTCACGGGGACTTGGACTCGAAGCTTCGCATTGCTGCTAACATCTCATCTTAATCTTTCCGCATTGGTCACGTGTCACATCCTATACTTGGCCTTGCGGCTTGGCAGAATGCTGTGTTTTTGCTAAACAGTCGGTTGGGCCATTTCACTGCGGCCTGGGTAAACCCAGGCACCCCTTATCCCGAAGTTACGGGGCCAATTTGCCGAGTTCCTTAACCGGGGTTCACTCTTGCGCCTTGGTATATTCTACCCACCCACCTGTGTCGGTTTGCGGTACGGGTTGCTTAGCATACACCGGATCTTTTCTCGGCACCGACTTTGGCAATGCGGATCGGCCGTAGCCTCACCTCGGAATTCAATCACTTAGTTGCCTCCATCGATGCGTCCATCCGGGTTAAGGGTCGCAAGTGCAGGAATATTAACCTGCTGTCCATCGCCTACGCGTATCCGCCTCGGCTTAGGTCCCGACTAACCCCGGGACGAAAAACGTGGCCCGGGAATCCTTGGGTTTACGGCGGACGGGGATTTCACCCGCCTTATCGTTACTCATGTCTGCATCCTCTCTTCTCAACACTCCACGGTCAGTCGCCATCGCGCTTCGACGCGTTGAGAATGCTCCTCTACCGCACCATACCCCAGGGTATGGCACCCAGAGCTTCGGTATCATGCTTAATCGCCAATCATTTTCGGCGCGGAATCTCTCGATGAGTAAGCTATTACGCACTTTTTAAATGGTGGCTGCTTCTAAGCCAACATCCTCACTGTCTGTGAAATTCCACATCCTTTCCACTTAGCATGATTTGGGCACCTTAGCTGCTGATCAGGGTTGTTTCCCTTTTGACGACGAAGCTTATCCCCCGCCGTCTCACTGCCGCGTTCTGTTGAGTGGTATTCGGAGTTTGATAGGGGTTGGTAGACGGGTATGCCCCCTAGCCCTTTCAGTGCTCTACCCCCACTCATAAACACGCGACGCTGCACCTCAATGCATTTCGAGGAGAACCAGCTATCACGGGGTTTGATTAGCCTTTCACTCCTACCCTCAGCTCATCCGAGAATTTTTCAACATTCACCGGTTCGGTCCTTCACGCAGTATCACCTGCGCTTCAACCTGGCCAAGGGTAGATCACCTCCGCTTCGGGTCCAGCACGTGCAACTCATGTCGCCCTATTCGGACTCGCTTTCGCTTCGCCTCCGTCCCATAAGGACTTAGGCTTGCCACACATACTGACTCGCAGACTCATTAAGCAAAAGGCACGCCATCACAGGAAAACCTGCTCTGACACCTTGTAGGCACACGGTTTCAGGTTCTATTTCACTCCGCTCACAGCGGTTCTTTTCACCTTTCCCTCACGGTACTGGTTCACTATCGGTCGCCAACTAGTATTTAGCCTTACGCAGTGGTCTGCGCAGATTCATACGGCGTTTCACGTGTGCCGTATTACTCAGGAACACCCTAGGGCCGGCTCGGATTTCGGTCACGGGGGTTTCACCCTCTTTGCCGGAGCTTTCCATCTCCTTGACCTATCGTTGCCGGTCCCACATCGGGGTCCTACAACCCCGGGAGCAAGCTCCCGGTTTGGGCTCTTCCGCGTTCGCTCGCCACTACTGACGGAATCGATTCTCTTTCTTTTCCTCCGCTTACTGAGATGTTTCACTTCAGCGGGTATTGCGTGCTTTTCCCTATCTTTGTTCAGGAAAAGACGACACCGTATTAACGGTGTCAGGTTACCCCATTCGGAAATCTCCGGATCAAAGCGCATGTGCCGCTCCCCGAAGCTTATCGCAGCTTGTCACGTCCTTCATCGCCTGTTGGCACCAAGGCATCCACTGTGTGCCCTAAAAAGCTTGATTCCATGTTTGAAATCAGCCGTTTTTTGGAAAGAAATCCGGATTGCTCCGCCTTCTTTCTCCTAACGCGCCGGTGTCGCCACCGGCGTTGCCGTAAAAAATTTGATGTTTGGGAATCAGAATATATTCAAGGACCGCAAGAACGGCTCATGGGATTGTTTTCCCATTTGCTACAATCTTTTTTGCAGTCAATTAAATCATATTACTCTCCATATGGATGTCAAAGAGCGAGCTTGTTTTAAGCTGTTTACTTATCTCGTGCGGCTTTGAAAAACCAACGCTTCACTGGGTGGAAAATGGTGGGCCTGATAGGACTCGAACCTATGACCCCCGCCTTATCAAGGCGGTGCTCTAACCAACTGAGCTACAGGCCCCTTCTTCGCTTAAGCTTCGAAGGGCAAGCCCTTGCAGAGCTGGCGGTGGTAGGTG
>JBKDYW010000113.1:0-2865 GCA_046308575.1 Verrucomicrobiota bacterium | reverse complement strand
CAACGCGCTTAACAACTTCTGCACGCACGATCTCTCGGCGGTTTACATCGATGCCACCAAGGACCGCATGTACTGCGACGCGATCGACTCACCGCGGCGCATTGCTTCGCAGTCGGCGATGCACGCGATCTTCACTTCGCTCTGCCAACTGCTCGCGCCGATCCTCGCTTACACCGCCGATGAGGCATGGGAGCACGCACCCTTCGCCGATGGCAGCGTGCACGAGCAAGATTTCCCGACGCCTGATCCCGCCTTCGCGCCGGGTGAGGCAAGCGCCACGGCAGACAGGCTTTTTGAAATCAAATACACCATCCAGACCGCGATCGAAGCTCGCGTGCAGGCCAAGGAATTCTCGCGCAACAACGAAGCCGATGTGACGCTGGTCATCCCGGAATCCGACGCCGCCTTGCTGCCGCTACTCAACGACCGCGAATTTGCGACCGAGTTCTTCATCATCGCCGGGCTCAAGGCCACTGCTGGCGATGCGCTCGTCGCAACCGCACGCAAGACCGAGCTCCCGCTCTGCCCGCGCTGCCGCAAGCACGAGCCACTGCTCGAAAGCGGATTGTGCGAGAGGTGCGATGAAGTGATCAGTCAACAGCCACCAGTCATTGGGTAAGTGCATACTTGGCGCGAAGCTCCTTCACTAATGACCAATGACCGCTGACCAATGACTCTTCCCCGCCTTCTGCTCATTCTCACGCTGCCGCTCTACATCATCGACCAGATCACGAAGTTCTGGACCATCGGCACTTTTCAACCGCCATGGCACCAACCCGGCGCACACATCACGGTGATCGAAAATTTCTTTTACCTCGTGCGCGTTCACAACCAAGGCGTGGCCTTCGGCTTTGGCAACGGCACGGCATGGGCACCGGTCGTGTTTCTCTTCGTGCCCTTCATCGCACTCACGCTGCTGGTGATTTTCTGGCGTAAAAAAGCCTTCACCCATCCGCTGTCGATCCTCGCCGTCGCGCTTCTCGTTTGCGGGATTTTGGGCAACCTCACCGACCGCCTCGTCCAAGGTTTCCTACTCGAGGACTTCAAACACGGCACATTCTGGGAGCGCCTTTCACAAGGCTACGTCGTCGACTTCATCGCCATCAAGATCCCCTTCTACGACAAACTCGTGCCCTCGAGCGGCGGCTGGTGGCCGGCCTTCAATGTCGCCGACTCCTGCATCTGCATCGCCGCCGTCCTGCTCTTCCTCGGCGGACTCAAAGAAGATGCCGCGAAGAAGCCGGAGGTGTGAGGTGGGCAGATTTGCAGAATCGAAACGCCGAGGCGGAGAGAACGCAGAGGACTTCGCGGAGAGAATTTGAGGGCGCTTTTGTTTTACGAGGCATCCATCTCGAGCCACAAAAAACTCCGCGCTTTCCTCCGCGCGCTCCGCTGCTCTGCGTTTCGATGAAATCTGAACCAACCTGAAAATCTGTCACCGCAGGCGCAGGCTTGACAGCGAACTAGATTTAATACATCATGATGTATGATTCGGACGCAAATCTACCTGACTGAAGAGGAAAACCGTGCCGTTACACGGCTCAGCAAGTCTCAAAGAAAGGGCAAAAGCGAAGTCATTCGCCAAGCGATCGACGAGTTTATCCAACGGAGGGACGGGGCAGGGCGATTGAAAGCACTTCGGGCTGCGCGGGGCATGTGGGCGGATCACTCTACCTTGCCCGATTTGCGCAAAATGAGAAAATCCTTTGATCGCTTTTGATGGCCAAGCTGATCGATACCGATGTCTTGATTGACTACCTGCGCGGACATGAGGCTGCAGCGACGTTTGTTGAGGCTCACGCTGGCGAGGCTTATATCTCGGCCATGAATGTAGCCGAGCTGTATCAAGGAATACGAAACGGCAAAGAGCAGACCAAGTTGTCAAAAATGCTCTCCGCGCTAACGGCCTTGCCGATTACGCCGGAGATTGCGGAACTCGGAGGGCTCTTCTCGCGCGATTTCCGCACATCTCACGGCTGCGGCTTGGCAGACTGTCTCATCGCAGCGACTGCTGACCTGCACCAACTCACCCTGATCACGCTCAACGCCAAGCACTTTCCGATGCTCAACACTGTGGAAACACCCTATCAAAAGAAATAGCAGCTTTCATTTTCAGCACCCTCCGCTTGAACCTCTCGCCCCCCCGCGCTCTCCGATCAGTCAGTCAGCGCAATTCGGGGTCCATCCATCTCTTCGCCCACCCACAAAAAACTCTGCGCTTACCTCCGCGCGCTCCGCTTCTTTGCGTTTCGCTGAAACACATATTTTGATCATTTAGCGGGAACAGACGGGCGGCGCGATTTTCAATTTTTCAGCTTTTACAGCGCGCGGGCGAATATTCATGCTGGCTGGAGCATGAAGCTTCTTGTCACCGGTTCCGCAGGATTGATCGGCTCTGAGGTCTGCCGATTTTTCCATGACCAAGGCTTCAGCATCCATGGTCTCGACAACAACCAGCGCGCGGTCTTTTTCGGGCCGCAAGGCGACACGCTTTGGAACCGTTCGCGTTTGAATGAGGAGCTCGCCCGCTACACGCACCACGATGTCGACATTCGAGATCGGAGTGCCGTGCTCGATCTTCTCCAAGTGGTGAAGCCCGATGCGATCGTTCACGCCGCGGCTCAACCCTCCCACGACCTTGCGGCATCGATGCCGTTTGATGACTTCGACACCAACGCAGTCGGCACACTCAACCTGCTCGAAGCGGCGCGCCGTTCATGCCCAGAGTCGCCATTTGTTTGCATGTCGACCAACAAGGTCTACGGCGATCGACCCAACACCATTGCGCTGCGCGAATTGGAGACCCGCTGGGATTACGCGGATCCTGCCTACGCTCACGGCATCGCCGAGGATTTTTCCATCGAC
>JBKDYW010000112.1:0-6007 GCA_046308575.1 Verrucomicrobiota bacterium | reverse complement strand
GTGTAATCATCCCAAGCCCCATGTCCCGCACCCTCACGACAATTTCCGCCCTCGCCGCATTCGCTCTTGTTTCATGCGACGCGAGTGGCAGAAAATCCACCGCAATGGATGTGAGCCCCCAAAAACCCACGGAACCCACCGACAAGGTCATCAAAAGCGATGACGAATGGCGCCAACTCCTCAGCGCCGAGCAATACCACATCTTGCGCGAAGCCGGTACCGAACGACCCAACGGCCGCGCCTACAAGGAATTCAAACAACAGGGAACCGGCAGCTATCACTGCGCCGGTTGCAACGCACTGCTTTTTTCATCGAAAGAAAAATTCGACTCCGGCTGCGGCTGGCCATCATTCTACGATCCCGCCAAAGCAGAAAATGTCGACATCCGCGAAGACATCAGCCTCGGCATGACCCGCACCGAAGTCCTCTGCGCCCGCTGCGGCGGCCACCTCGGCCACGTCTTCGAAGGCGAAGGCTTCAACACCCCCACCGACAAACGCTACTGCATCAACGGCGGCGGACTCCGCTTCGTGCCAGATGAAGCAAAGCCTTGAGCGCGGCAGCGGCGACTCTTTCAGAAAGATTCACCGCAAAGGTCGCAGAGGAGCGCAGAAGACGGGATTGTAGATCGTGGATCGTGGATGTCGCCGCAATCTTTTCTCCATTTCAACTTTCTGCTTTCTACTTTCAGCTTTTACCCATCCGTTCCGCGCCAAGCTCTAAAAAACCAATGGCCTACCTCCCACATATTTACTGCTTGCCGTAAAACTAAATACGGCATACCGTACTTTTATGAAAACCACCATCGATCTCGCCGACGACCTTGCGGCATCGCTCAAAAAACGGACGGCGCGGGAGGGCATATCCATGCGGGCCGCCGTGCATCAGGCCCTGCGACTCTGGCTCAAGAGCCGGCCCGAGCCAGCGGCCTCAAAGGGCATCCCGCGCGATGTCGGGCTTATGTCCGGTCAAGGCCTCAGCCCCAACGCCGCGAGCCTATCATGGGATGATCTCCGCGCACTCAGTTACGATCAAGGATCCTGAACGCGAATGATAGCACTCGACACCAACATCCTCGTCTACGCTCACCGGCAGGATTCGCCTTTTCATTCGGCGGCCCTCGATGTGCTCGCTCAGCTCGCCAACAGCCGCCATCCATGGGCGATCCCCTGGCCCTGCGTGCATGAATTCATCAGCATCACCACGCATCCGCGAATTTACAATCCGCCAACCCCGATCGACACCGCCCTCGCATTTTTGGAAAACTGGATGCAAAGCAAATCGTTGATTCTTCTATCCGAAGGCGATTCCCACTTCACACAAATCGCGACGCTTTCCCGCCGCGCCAAACTCGCCGGCCCAAAAATTCACGACGCCCGCATCGCCTCTCTCTGCCTCTCAAACGGCATCGAAATACTCTACACCGCCGACCGCGACTTCTCACTCTTCCCCGAACTCAAAACCCGCAATCCACTTGTCTGAAGCTGCAAGACTTCATGAATGCAGCGGGAGCTTAAGCGACCCTCAATAAATGCGAAGCCTGAATGGCATGGACGTAGCGAATAGCAGGCAATCAAGATTCAAGAAAAACGGCGAAGGCTTGTAGCCGTTTTGGACAGGAACTCGCGTAGCCAGTGACGTGGCCCGAAGGGCCGAACGCGCGGGCGGCGCGCGTGAGTCACAACGGGCGGCATGTTCATTCGCGTTGCAGAACTTGGAGCGGGACGCTCCAAGGACGCCCTGGAGCAAGATGCTCCAGCCACATGAAGTAGCGGCTTCTTCTTTCTCTTAACCAATTTTCAATTTCTCATGTCTTTTCCAAAAGAGTCGGCGCCGCGAGGCCGCGTCGCCCTACCGGGGGATCGAAGATGTGGGCAGGATGCCCACGCTCCTTGAGGAAACCGCTTCTTCACCCTCTTCCACTTCAATGTTCGATGTTCATCTTCCAACCCCAATAACCAATCTCAAATAACCAATCACTTTTCTTCCTCTCTGCGTTCCTCCGCGACCTCTGCGGCTTTGACTCCGGTGCCCTACGTCCATGCCAACAGGCTTCGCTATTTTTGATGTTCGCTAACGCTCACAGGACATTGCGGTAAATCTTTCTGAATCTCTCCCCGCCGCGATCCCCCATCACCCCCACAAAAAAAGCCGCCCCCATTTCTGGAGGCGGCTTTGGGATAACTAAGTCTCCGATTATGGAGCGGGAACGGTTGCGATCGTCTTGAGGATGCGCGAAGCGATTTGATATGGATCGCCTTGCGAGTTGGGACGACGGTCTTCGAGATAGCCACGATACGCGTTGTCCTTCACGAAGCTGTGAGGCACGCGGATCGATGCACCGCGGTCGGCGACGCCGTACGAGAACTTGTCGATCGACTGGGTCTCGTGGAGGCCGGTGAGGCGGAGGTGGTTGTCGGGACCGTAGACGGCGATGTGCTCTTCGCAATGCTCGCCGAAGGCAGCCATGAGCGCTTCGAAGTAAGCCTTGCCACCCTTATCGCGAAGGTAGGTGGTCGAGAAGTTGGCATGCATGCCCGAGCCGTTCCAGTCGCCCTTGATCGGCTTGCAATGGAACTCAACGTCGATGCCGTACTTTTCGCAAAGGCGGATGAGAAGATAACGGGCGACCCAAACTTCGTCGGCGGCCTTCTTGGAGCCTTTTCCGAAGATCTGGAATTCCCACTGACCCTTGGCCACCTCGGCATTGATGCCTTCGTGGTTGATGCCGGCATCGAGGCAGAGGTCGAGGTGCTCCTCAACGATCTGACGCGCGATGTCGCCGACATTCTTGTAGCCAACGCCGGTGTAGTACGGGCCTTGCGGGGCAGGATATCCATCGGCAGGGAAACCGAGCGGACGACCATCCTGATAGAGGAAATATTCCTGTTCGAAGCCGAACCATGCACCCGCATCGTCAAGGATCGTGGCACGGGAGTTCGTCGGGTGCGGAGTGACGCCATCGGGCATCATGACCTCGCACATGACCAGAGCGCCGTTGCGGCGGGTCGTGTCCGGATAAATCGCCACCGGCTTGAGCATGCAGTCGGAGCTGCGGCCCTCGGCCTGTTGGGTCGAGCTGCCGTCAAAGCCCCACATGGGAAGCTGCTCGAGCTTGGGAAAGCTGTCGAAGTCCTTGATTTGGGTTTTGCTGCGAAGGTTCGGCACGGGGGTGTAACCGTCGAGCCAGATGTATTCCAGTTTGTATTTGGCCATAATATGGTCGTTTGTTGTTGTTTTAGGGTGAATGGGTTGCGGCGCCGGATTTTTGGACCCGAAGCCGATAGAGAAAAAGCAAAAATCATGCCAATATTTTCAAATTTGGCGAAATTTAAGCTCTCCCCCTGCGGGTTTTGCCCCCGCCTCAGGCGACGCGGACGACAATCAGCGTTGTATCGTCGATACCGGAATTGTCGATCGCGCGTTTGGCCAAAATTTCAACAATCTCCCAAACCGGCTTCCCCGAGGCCATGGCATCGGCGATGTGACGCTCCCAAAGCCCGTCGATGAGCCCGTCCGAGCAGATCAGCAGGGAGTCACCCGGCTCGAATGGCACCGCCGCAAAGTGCGGGCACACCTGCGCGTGCCCCCCGCCGATCACTTCGTAAAGCGCCGACCGCCGCGGGTGGTTGCGGAACTCGATCTCGCCGATCACCCCACGCTTCCAGCTCGACCACGCCGCAGTGTGATCGACGCTCAACTGGCTGAGTTTGCCAGCCCGCGAAAGATAGATCCGCGTGTCGCCCACATTCGCGAGATAGAGATTTTCCGGCGTGAACCAGGTCAGCGCCAGCGTCGCCGACATGCCGCGCGTCTCATCGTTGTTGGCAGCCTGATTGATCTGCTCGTGCACCGACTGGATCGCCTTGCTGAGGTACTCGAGACGATCGGGAAAAAATCCGGCAGCCGCGATCTTGAAAGTTTCGGGAATGGTCTCCGCCATACGCGTGAGCAAAAGCGATGAAGCGAGATCGCCGGCATTTCCCCCACCCATGCCGTCGGAAACAGCAAACACCAGGTCATCATTTTCCAACGAGCGCGTGCCGTGCGCCGGCAAGGTATCGGCACCTTTCGGACTCGATGCGAAGGCGATGAGCGAGTCGTCGTTGCGCGCCTTGCGCGAACCGCTGTGGGTGAGCGATGCCCACTGGACTGTCAGGGCGGCGGACACGGGGCTTGCGGGTTCGGGTTGGGCAAAATTTCCGCCAATTCGAAATCGATGATGCAAAAACATCCGAGTTTGTCGGAATAGGTGATGTTGCGGGGCTCGGCGTCGAGGTGTCGCACACCGTACTCGGCCTCAAGTTTTGCAAACAACTTGTCGGCCTTCTCCTTGGAAATTTGCGTCGCGGGCTTACCACAGTTGGTCGACACAAAATACAGCTCCTCGGGATGCTCCTCCAACACGCGAGGCACATAAGGACATCCGCGCTGCTCGAGCACCTTGAGCACCTCGACCTCGGTCGCGTAGCGTTTTTCGGCATCGGTCCCACGCAGGCGCTTGTGGACATTGCCGCCGAAATCGATCCTCACCTGGGAGCGAATGCCGTCTTTGAGTGGATCAATGGCCATAGGTCGTTGAATGTGTGAAATCGAAGACCCGCCGGAGCGCTTTGTCACGCCGGAAGCGCTCAGGGCGCAAAACCCACCCCACATTACGGCAAAACACCGTTGCCATCGACCCCTATCGGGTTTAAGTCACCCCCCATGTCCATCGCCTCCTATGACTCCTCCCTGATTGCGAAGACCCGCGAGCTTTGCTCACAGATCGTCAGCGATCCCACCTACCTGCAACTGCAAGACAAGGTCGAGCGCTTCCTGAATGACGATGCCGCACGCCTGCAGTACCAGAGCGTGCACGAACGCGGCGAGGAACTCCACCACAAACAACACGCCGGCATCCAGCTCGGCGCTCAGGAAATCCGCGAGTTCGAGTCCGCCCGCGAGGCACTCTTCGCCAACGAAATCGCCACCAACTTCATCGAGGCCCAACGCGAGCTCGAACAACTTCAGAAAATCATCGGCCGCTATGTCGGCATGACCCTCGAGCTCGGCCGCGTGCCAAATGCCGAGGACCTCGAAGAATCCTCAAGCGGTTGCTGCGGCGGCGGATGCGGATGCTCGCACTGAGGGCGCGCTTTCCAGCAGCTTTTCCAACAATTCATCGAGCCGGATGCTTACCACGGCGGTTGCCTTGTCGCTCATCGCGTAGGGCAACACCAAGATGTCGTTGTGAATCAGCGATCCGCAGCTGTAGACCACATTCGGAACATACCCTTCCCGCTCATTGCCATCCGGCACGATCAAGGGCTCCTTCAAACGACCAAGGATCTTGCTCGGATCGTTAAGATCGAGCAGCGCCGCGCCAATGCAGTATTTGCGCATCGGCCCAACGCCATGCGTGATCACCAACCATCCGGCCTCCGTTTCAATCGGTGATCCGCAGTTGCCGATTTTCACCGATTCCCACATTTCCGACGGACGCATCAACAACTCGGGATTGTCCCAATGATGCGGATCGTATGAGCGGATGAGGAAAAGGTTTTCGTCATCCTGGCGCGACAGCGTCACATACTGACCACCGATTTTTCTCGGGAAAAATGCCATGCCTTTGTTTTGCACGCCATTGCCGCTCAATGTGAGGATGCGGAAATGGTGGAAATCGTGGGTCTCGATCAATTGCGGCAGCGTCGCGCGACCATTGTAGGCGGTGTAGGTCGCGTAATACATCACGCTGCCATTCTCTTCGATGAAGCGTACGAAGCGTGCGTCCTCGATGCCGTTGCTTTCGTTGGCGGATACCGGAAAGATGATCCGCTCGCTCATCTGCAGGCTCAGCGGAAACTGCAACTCGTAGTTGGAATCGGCAAGCCACTTGATCCGCTCGATCGCGCGCAAAAGATCCATTGAAATGAATCTCGCCTCTTTCTTGACCGATTCGATCGAGAGCTTGAGGTCGGTGAGCGTGAACAACTCCGGCAGCGTATCCATCACTGCCGAGGCATTT
>JBKDYW010000111.1:0-13363 GCA_046308575.1 Verrucomicrobiota bacterium | reverse complement strand
GCCGGTGATGAGGGCTTTTTTCATAGAGTAAGTTTCAAGTGTTCAAGGTTTCAGTTTCAAGAGAAGAGAGGATCGCGCAGAGCCGCAAAGCCGCGGAGGAAAAGCACTAAATCTAAAGCATGAAATTCGAAACGAAGAGGGCGAAGAAGAGTTATTGGTGATTGGATATTTGTGGTTGGGGAAGAGGTGGGCGGGACGCCCACTCTCCTTGAAACACGGGCGGGCCGCCCGTGCCCCTCTTGTGAAGAGGTCGCAATCCACGATCTACTATGACTATCGTATCAAAGCCTTGCGTGGCCGGTGGTGAGGGTGGATTTGAAGTCTTCGTACGCGGCGGCTAGGCCGGCTTCGAGGGTGATGATGGGTTGCCAGCCGGTGGATTTGATTTTTGTGATGTCGAGCAACTTGCGCGGGGTGCCGTCGGGTTTGGTGGGGTCGGTGAGGATTTTGCCGGTGAAGCCGGTGGTTTTGGCGACGAGTTGGGCGAGTTCGAGGATGGTGAGGTCGGTGCCGGTGCCGCAGTTCACCCAGTCGGGTGGATTGTCGAGGCCGAGGAGGTGGAAGCAGGCTGAGGCGAGGTCATCGACATGGAGGAATTCCCGGCGTGGTGTGCCGGTGCCCCAGATTGTGACCGAGGCATCGCCGCGTTCCTTGGCTTCGTGGAAGCGGCGGATGAGCGCTGGGATGACATGGGAATTTTCCGGGTGGTAGTTGTCGCCCGGACCGTAGAGGTTGGTGGGCATTGCGCTATGATAGAGTAGGCCGTGTTGTGCGCGGTAGTGTTGGCAGAGTTTGAGCCCGGCAATTTTGGCGATCGCGTAGGCCTCGTTGGTGGGTTCGAGGGCCGAGGTGAGCAGGCAGTCTTCGGTCATCGGCTGCGGTGCCAGCTTCGGGTAAATGCAGGACGAGCCGAGGAAGAGAACGCGCGGGACTGAGGCGCGGCGGCTGCCTTCGACGAGGTTGGCGGCAATGGCGAGGTTTTCGTAAATGAAGTCGGCCGGGTAAGTCGAGTTGGCATGGATGCCGCCTACCTTGGCGGCGGCGATGATGACTGTGTCGGGTTTTTCTCGAGCGAGGAAATCAAAGACCGCGGCTTGGTTGCAGAGGTCGAGCTCGCTGCGGGTGGCGGTGATGATGTTGAATCCGCCGAGTTCTTCGGCTTTGCGAACGAGGGCGGATCCGACCATGCCGCGGTGGCCGGAAATGAAGGTTTTTTTCATGTGTGAAAACTATCGGTACTATCGGTTGCGCGTTTTCCAATAATTCGGATGTCGGCGTTCGTGCGCGATGGCGGCGATCAAGATCGTTTGGCCGCGGGTAAAGTAGGCAATGTAATAGGGAAATACAGGGCAGTTTACTCTTCTGAATCCGCCCTCTCGTTCGCGCCAAAGCAGCGGATGAGCTAGGATTGTCGAGCAGGCCTCAATGATCTCATTTTTAAAGCGTTCGCCGAGGCCCGACTGCTTGTTCTCATAGAATTCGACTGCTTCCGTGAACTCAATGCGAGCTTCGGGCAGAAATTCGAGATTCATTGAGCAAGTTTTTGTTCGATTTCGACAAACACTTGAGCCGCGGGAATTCCATGAGTCTCACCTGCATCGTAACGCTTGATGCGCTGGCTGATTTCGGTGGTCCATGCGTTCTCGCAGTCCGTTTCATGAGCTGGTTCAACGCTTGCCAGGATTCTTTGCGCTAGCGTGTACCGTTGGTCCATCGGAAGCTCTGCCGCAATTTGGGCCAGATCATCGATTGTTTGTATCATTTCGGAAATATAAGTGATGGTTCTTTTTGCGTCCAGTCGTCAATTCGGAGGTTGTGGCGCAGCGGGGCTGGATCGCCAATGCAGAAGCATATCCAGAGG
This sequence comes from Verrucomicrobiota bacterium, assembly GCA_046308575.1. GTDB lineage: Bacteria > Verrucomicrobiota > Verrucomicrobiia > Verrucomicrobiales > Akkermansiaceae > Luteolibacter. The sequence goes on along the minus strand of JBKDYW010000111.1, from coordinate 11,502 downwards.
CTAGTCATTCAACGGACCGTTGCGGAGAACGGTCCCTGCCTTTGTTTCGAATTTAGAATTTAGAATTTAGGATTTCCTTTGCTTGGGCATGCTACCGCCCGTGGTCGATCCTTACGCGATCGCGTAGGGAAACCTTCGATGGGTGATTTGGGGTAAGGGTGGGTGCCGGCCTATTTCCGGGGTTTAGTCCTGGGGAAGAGGCTTGCGTGGGAGGAGAATGGAGAAAAGGTCGACATCGACCGCCTGGGGTTGGCCGAGGAAATCGAGGAGGATTTTGACGCGTTCGGCGGCGGGTGCGACCGAGACGATGGTGCCGCGCATGCCTTGGAGCGGGCCGTGGGCGACTTCGACTTCTTCGCCGATTTGCAGGATCGGGCTGACAGAGAGCGTTTCGGGGTCGTCCTGCGAGCGTTTGCGGACATCCTGGCGGAGGGTTTCGACGAAGGATTCGGGCACGCTGGGGATCTCGCTGCCGAAGCGGACGAGGCCGCGGACGCCTTGGCAGAATGTCACCGCGCGTTCCATTTCCGCCAGGTTGAATTTTGCAAGCAGGTAGCCGGGGAAGAGTGGCTCGATCCACCAGACTTTGCCGCGGCGGGTGGCCTTGCGGTAGCGGAGGCGGGGGCAGAACACCTCGATGCCTTCGAGTTCCTTGAGGTGTTCGGCGGCGATGTGTTCGCGCTTGGTTTGCGTGCGGACGCAGAACCAGCTGGGGATGTCTTGGGGGGAGGGGGTCATTGGCCGAGGATTCGTTGAATGATGGGGAGGACTCTGCCGCCGTTGCGAATCCAGTGGTCGAGGCGGTCGGTGCGTTCGAGAAGGAACTTGCGGCGTTCGGGATCGGTTTCGTCGTTGGCGAGGTCGCCGAGGCGTTTGATTTTGTGGCGTCCGCTGTCGAGGTGGGGGCGGATTTGTTCGCGGATGAAGCCGCCGACGAGGCGTTTCAGTTCGACGGCGGGTTCGTAGTAGGTGCGTCTTTCGCCGTTGCCGTTGCCGTTGGTTTCGCGGACCGCGCCGAGGCTTTTGAGGGTGCGGAGGCCTTGGCTGGCGGAGCCTTTGCTGATTTTCAGGCGTTTTACCAAGTCGTCGAGCGAAAGCGGGGCTTGGGAAATGAAGAGGAGTCCGTAAATTTCACCGATCGAGGGGGGCAGGCCAAGCACGCGGACGCCATCGACGAAGACCGCTAGGACCTCGCGTTCGATCGAGTCGATTTCTTGCCGGGTGCCATCTTGGAGCTCCTGCATGGGTAAAATACTAATGCGGGCGACGGTTTGTTCAATAAAATTTGAACAAATACGCACATTCAGTACTTGCCCGGTGGGGCGGGGTCTGATGGGTTCCCGGCATGCGAATCTTGGTCACTGGAGGTGCGGGCTTTTTGGGATCCCATTTGTGTGAGCGTTTGCTTAACGAGGGCAACGAGGTCATTTGCATGGACAACTTTTTCACGGGACGTAAGCGCAATGTGCTACATCTGATGGACAATCCCTACTTTGAGCTTGTGAGGCACGATGTGATCGAACCCTTCAAGTTTGAGGTCGATCAAATTTACAACCTCGCCTGCCCGGCCTCGCCGCCGCACTACCAGCACAATCCGATCAAGACCACCAAGACATCGGTCATGGGTGCGATCAACTGCCTTGGCTTGGCCAAGAGGGTGGGTGCGCGGGTTTTCCAAGCCTCGACTTCCGAGGTTTACGGCGATCCCGAGGTGCATCCCCAGCCCGAGTCGTATCGCGGATGTGTGAATCCGATCGGCATTCGTGCGTGTTATGATGAGGGCAAACGCTGTGCCGAGACCCTGTTTTTCGATTATCACCGCCAAAACAATGTTGATATTCGGGTAGTCCGTATTTTCAACACCTATGGTCCGCGCATGTTGCCGGATGATGGTCGGGTGGTTTCCAATTTCATTGTGCAGGCCTTGCAGGGCAAGGATCTGACCATTTACGGCGACGGCACTCAGACGCGTTCGTTTTGTTATGTCGACGACCTCATTGAGGGATTTGTGCGTTTGATGAACCATCCTTCGCAGACGGGTCCGGTAAACATCGGCAATCCTGGTGAGTTCACCATGCTTGAGCTTGCCGAAATGGTGCTCAAGAAGGTTGGTGGTCCGTCGAAGGTGACGCATCTGCCGCTGCCGGGTGATGATCCGAAGCAGCGTCGCCCGGACATTTCATTGGCCGAAGCCGATCTGGGTTGGAAGCCGAAGGTTGCGCTTGAGGATGGTTTGGATCCGACCATCGAGTATTTCCGCAAGTTGTTGGCAGCGGGTTGAGAAATCCGCTTGGAATCCGCTGCGGCATTGCTTAGGGATTTCCTCCCCATGGCGAAGCAGGCACTCGGAAAAGGACTTGGAGCATTGATCAAAAAAGGTGCGGCGAGCTCCGTTTTGGAGTCGGATGCATCCGGTCGTGACATCAAGCGCGTGCGTGATGTTTCGCATGACCAAGTGGTGCCTAGTCCGCTGCAACCGCGTACGCATTTCATCGAGTCGCCGCTGGATGAGCTCGTCGAATCGATCCGCCAGCATGGGATCATCCAGCCGCTGATCGTGCGTCCGGTCGCTGGCAAGCTTGAGCTCATTGCCGGTGAGCGTCGCTGGCGTGCGGCGGGCAAGCTGGGTTTGGCGACGGTGCCGGTGATTGAGCGTGAGGCATCGGATCGCGATGTGCTCGAGATGGCTTTGATTGAAAACCTCCAGCGCGAGGATCTCAATCCGATGGAAGAGGCCGCGGGATATGTTCGCTTGGCGAAAGAGTTTGCGATGAAGCAGGATGAAATCGCATCGCGCGTTGGCAAGTCGCGGGCGAGTGTGGCCAATGCCATGCGTTTGCTTGATCTGCATGCCGATGTGCAATTGCTCGTCGCGCAGGGTAGGCTGACGGTTGGGCATGCCAAGGCGGTGCTGGCGATCAAGGATCATGCGGAACAGTTGCTGGTGTCGGATCAAATCATCCGCCGGCAACTCACGGTGCGCGCGGCAGAGAAGCTTTCGCAATCGATCGCCAATGGCAGCAACGGCTCTGGTGCCGATGGCTCCAAGCCGGCAGTTTCGCGCGAGGTCGATGTGCATGTGCGGGCCATCGTCAATCGCCTGCGCGAGCATCTCGCGACGCATGTGTCGATCCAGCATTCGGCGAAGAAAGGCAAAATCGAGATCGAGTATTACGGCAACGACGATCTCGCGAGGCTGCTTGAGCTGATGGGTTTGCGCTCGATCGATTGAGGGCGGGCGTGATGGCGGATCATTTTCCGCTACTGCGTGGCGGGTATCGCTTGCCGTGACGCGCGTTCGGCGTTAGCAGAGGGCATCAAACGACGATCTTTCAGTTTCCTGTTGGCCAAGCGGTATCTCAATCCGCGGCGCGCGATGTTGTCCTCGTTCACGCTGATCTCGCTGATTGGCGTGATGCTCGGGGTCTTGGTGCTGGTGGTGGTGATGGCGGTGTATGCCGGGCTTGAGCGTGATGTGAAGGGGCGCTTGTTGGGTTTCACGCCGCACATTTTATTGCGTCAGAACATGGAGGTCGGCGAAGGGCCGATGCAGGATTGGCAGGAAATGGCGGCGAAGGCCAAGACATTGCCGCGGGTGCAATCGGCCACCGCGTTTGTGTCGGACAATGTCATCATTGATTTCGAATCGTGGCAGCGTCCGGTGATGTTTCGTGGCATCGACACATCGGATGCGGTGCAGGTCGAGGGCATCGCGCGGATGCTGGATCGTGAGGGTCATCCCGATTCCACGGCGGATCTTGGCATCGATGACCGGGTGGTGGTTTCCTCGGTGCTTGCCGATCAGCTTGGTCTTCGAGTGGGGGACTCGGTGCGTTTGTATTCGACGCGGAATTTTGAAGAGGTCATGCGCGTTTACCGTGCGACCGAGAAGCCGCCATTGCGTGAGGCCTATGCCGAGGCGTGGAAGCGTGCGTCGGAAATTTTGGAAAAGGGATGGAGCGCGAAGCAGGGTGCGGCGAGCATTCCGATTGGTGAGTTGAGCGATGCGTATCAGTTGCTGAGCAAGCTCTCGGGCGAGGTCATCCGCGGGCCTGAGCGTGACTTGCTTGTGGGCTTGATGCTGGCGATGGAGGCTGCGGAAAAAGATGAGGCAGCGGGCGTGTATCGGGTCGATGCTGAGACGAGAAAATCGCTGGCCGATGGCATCGATGCCTTGCAAAAAACCGATGCCGAAAAGATGGATGGCGAGGCACTCAAGGGGCTCAAGAGCATTGTGCTGCCGAAGGAGGTCACGGTCGCGGGCGTGTATCTCGCATCGCAGATGGCGGTGACGCCGGAGTTGTTTGTGCCCTTGCCGTTGGCGCAGGATCTCGCGGGTTTGGGCGAGGGCGTGCAGGGAATTTCGTTGCGGCTTGATGATGCCTACGCGGCTGAGCAGGTCGCGGCTCAATCGCGTGATGCGCTAGGGCCGGGTTGGTCTTTGCTCACTTGGGGCGCGCAGTATCAGACCTTCTTTGCATTGATCAACCAGCAGCGGGTGATGATGTATTTTGCCTTGTCGTTCATCGTGTTGGTTTCGGCGTTTTCGATGATGGCGGTGATGTTCACTGTCACGATTCAGAAGCGTCGTGAGATTGGCGTGATGAAGGCTTTGGGTGCGGCGCCGGGGCAGATCGTGCGGGTGTTTCTTTATCAGGGCATGATCCTTGGGCTTTGTGGCGCGGTGCTGGGTGTGGTGTTGGGTCGTTTAGTGATTCATTTCCGCGGGCCGATCCAAGGTGTGTTTCGTTCACTTGGCTTTGATCCGTTTGCGGCATCATTCACCGGCTTCGGTGTTTTGCCAGCGCATCACAATGTTTCCGAGCAGGTGGTGATTGCGGTGATGGCGTTTGTGTTGTGTTCGTTGGCGGCGTGGGTGCCTGCAGTTTTTGCGGCGCGCAGCGATGCGGCCAAGTCGTTGAGAAATTTGTGAGTGATGGAAATTTGGATCGTCAAAGATGGGGAGAGGTCGGGTCCGTATCAGGACTTCGAAGTGCGGCGGCGCATCAATGCCGGCGAGTGGGATGAGAATACGCCTGCCTGGCATGAAGGCATGAAGGAGTGGGGTGTGCTGGGCAGCATTGAGTATTTTAAGCGGGAATTTCAGAAAGAGCCGGATCCTGTGAAGCCTCCATCGCTTGGCGAGGTGGCGATGGAAAAAAATCCCGAGCAGGGCATCGCTTCAGCGGCCGACAGCAAACTGCGCCTTGGTCGGCGTTTTTGGGCGAGATGGTTTGACCTCTACCTTTATGAAGGCGTCTGGTGGATTGGCATGTGGGCGCTGGGAAGGGACATAGGCGCTTTGCTCGATCAGACATGGGTGATGATTTTGCATTTCCTGCCGTGGTTTGCATTTGAGGTTGTTTTGCTGCATCGCTTCGGGACCACGCCGGGGAAATGGCTGATGGGTCTGAGTGTGTCGAACCGGGATGGTTCGCGTATGAGTCTTGCGGAATCGATGCGGCGCGCATGGCGCGTTTACTTCATTGGCATTGGCATGGGCTGGGGCTTGCTGGCACTGATTTGCCAACTGATGACCTTGGTTGGCACAAAGCGTCTGGGCATGCCGATTTGGGATCACGCCGGTGGTCACCAAGTGGTCTCCGAGCCCTTGCGAGGTGCGCGGGTAGGGGCATTTGTTTGCCTGTGGTTTGTGGCCTTGCAGATGCAGATGGCGGTGGTGTCGCCGTATGTCATCGAGCGAGTTGGAAAAATGTTTCCATCGATCAAGGAGACCTATGAAAGGAATCCGCCGCGGCATTTGCCTAAGCGTGACTAAAGCAAACAAGCCAACGATTTGCGGTGGCTTGTGCGAGTGGTCGGGATGCTGGCGGTGCCTGATCGATCAGGCCAGAGCGAGTAGCTTGGCCTTGAGTTGATCCTTGGTCACGCTGGCGCCGACGATTTGGTCCTTCACTTCGCCGTTCTTGAAGAACAGAAGGAGAGGAATCGAGCGGACATTGTATTTCACCGCGAGGTCGCGTGCGTTGTCGACATTGACCTTGCCGACTTTGGCTTGGTCGCCGAGCTCGCCGGAGAGTTGATCGATGATCGGTCCGATCATTTTGCAAGGTCCGCACCATTCGGCCCAGAAATCGACGAGGACGGGCACGGAGGAGTGGATGACTTCGGAATCGAAATTTGTTTCAGTGAGGTTGAGGGCCATGGCGGTTAATGTGGTGAGAGGAGTGGTGAAGTCAAGGCCTTGCGGCGATAGATCGCGTAGTTTCCCTGACTTCGCGTTTTAGAGTCCGTTGGGCAAATTGCCGGCGGCGAAGGCGAAATATAGGACGGCGAGCGTGAGGACGATGTTGATGATCGGAAGTGCCATGATGGTGGGTGATTAGAAGGGAAGGACTTGTGACCACTGGCCCGCATTCTCGCTGTCTTCTGCGTTGATCCAAACGCTGGCGACCATCAGTTGCGTGACCAGCACCACGATGGCGGCGGCGAGTCCAACACCGGCGAGAATCGTGAGAACCCCGTTGTTGGTTTCGATTTCCTCCGCTTCTTCGGATGCGGTTTCTTCCACAGCGGTCACTTTGGGCTTGGGTACGCCGGCTCCGGGAGCGGCGGGTGCTTGAAGCGGCACCGTGGCTTGGGGAAGGATCGGAACGGTGTTTGCCGGCTTGGGGGCGCCACCAGGTGCAAGATTGATCGTTGGCGCGCCGGGTGCGGTGGCTGGGGTGGTTGGGCGAAGAGGAATAGTGGGCGCTGGAGCGGCGGGTGCTGCGGGCGAGCCAGCCGGACGAAGCGGTACGGTGGGTGCCGGAGCGCCTGGACGAGTTGGCACGGCGACGGTTGGTTTCGGCGCGGCGACAGGTGCGACGGTGCTGGCGAGCGGAGCGGTATTCGGTGCCACGGCCACGGGCGTGACAGCACTTGCGAGTGGAATGGTATTGGGTGCCACGGTCACGGGTGTGACTGCGCTCGCGAGCGGAACGGACTTCGGCGGAGCCACCACCGGCACCGTGGCGCTGGGAACCACGATTGGTTTCGGCGGTGCGATCGGCTTGGGTGGTGCGATCGGAATGGAAGGTTTGGGAATCGGTGGTGTATTTTCGCTCATGCGCGGGTTCGGGGAAAGTGTTCTGACAAGTTGGCAAAGCAGCCTTTGGCTGTCAAACCCCCAGCCTCAGATGACGCGTTTTTTTTGGTGTGATTTTCCCGGCTTCATGGTTCCTATCCGGCAGCCGACATGTCCGCCGATAAAAATGCCATCAGTCCGACCCGTGCTCAGGATTTTCCCGAGTGGTACCAGCAAGTGATCCGTGCCGCGGATCTCGCGGAGAATTCCGAGACGCGCGGCTGCATGGTGATCAAGCCATGGGGCTATGGAATTTGGGAACTGATCCAGCGTCAGTTGGATGTGCGCTTTAAAGAGACCGGTCACCAGAACGCGTATTTTCCTTTGTTGATTCCGCTTTCTTATCTCGAAAAGGAAGCTGAGCACGCCGAGGGATTTGCGACCGAGTGTGCGGTGGTGACGCATCATCGCTTGGAGGCGGTGAAGGATGAGGCGACGGGCAAGACGCGGATGATCCCGACCGGCGAGTTGGCCGAGCCGTATGTGATTCGGCCGACTTCCGAGACGATCATTGGTGCGGCGTTCGCGCGTTGGATCGAGTCGTATCGCGACCTGCCGTTGTTGATCAATCAATGGGCCAATGTGATGCGTTGGGAAATGCGGCCGCGGATGTTTCTGCGTACGGCGGAGTTTTTGTGGCAGGAGGGGCACACCGCGCATGAGACTGCGGCCGAGGCGCTTGATGAAACGCGACTGATGCACGGTGTGTATGAGGAATTTTTGCGCGATCATCTTGCGATCCCGGTAATCCCCGGAGAAAAGACCGAGAACGAGCGGTTTCCCGGAGCGGACATGACTCTCACGGTGGAGGCGATGGTGCAGGACAAGAAGGCGATCCAAGCCGGGACTTCGCATTACTTGGGTCAGAATTTTTCCAAGGCGCAGAACATTTCTTTCACCGGGCGCGATGGCACTTTGCAGCATGCGCATACCACATCATGGGGTGTCTCGACTCGGATGATCGGCACGCTGATCATGGCGCATTCGGATGATGACGGCTTGGTGTTGCCGCCGCGGGTCGCTACGCAGCAAATTGTGATCTTGCCGGTCTCGCCGAAGGAGGAAACGCGCGAGGCGGTGTTTGCTGCGTGCCAAGACTTGGCGGCATCGCTGCGCAAACAGTTTTCGCACGGCGATGCCTTGCGGGTGCATGTCGATACGCGCGACCTTAATGGTGGCGTGAAGAAATGGGAGTGGATCAAAAAGGGCGTGCCGATCCGCATAGAGATCGGGCCGCGCGATTTGGAAAGTGGCAAGGTCTGCGTGCAGCGGAGGGATCAACCGATCGCGCAAAAGGAATTCATGGCGCGTGAGGAATTTGTCGCCTCGGCGGCAGCGACGCTGGATGAGATCCATGGCAATCTGCTCGCGCGTGCGCGTGAGTTTCGCGATGCAAACATCACGGCATGCACTTCGATTGATGCGTTTCACGCGCACTGGGCGGGTGAGAATCCGGGTTGGCTCTGCACGCTATGGGCGGGAACCGCGGAAGAAGAGGAACAACTTTCCAAACAGCACAAGATCACCATTCGCTGCCTGCCGCTCGACCGCGTCGAGTTGCCGGCGCATGTAACGGACGCCTTGGGCTCGAAGTGCATTCTCACGGGCAAAGAGACGAGCGTGCGTGCGATCTGGGGACGGAGTTATTAAGAGCTTCGATCCGGCAGGCGATCCGGCCCGCAGCGCTGATTGTCCTATGACTTGGTACTCCCCAAATTTTTGACGAACTCGATTTTTGCGTTTTCCAAGTTGGGGTGGGTGGGCATGGTGGGGGCATGCGATACATTGAGCGATTGCGGCAGCGGATTGGTGTGACGGGTTCTCGTTTGTGCGTGGGTTTGGATCCGCGGCCGGGTGAGGGGGGTGCGGCGGTGGCGCGCGAGATGTTGCTGCGCGTGATCGAGCAAACGGCGTCTTACGCGGCGGCATTCAAGCCGAACATGGCGTACTTCGAGGCGATGGGGCTTGAGGGCATTCGCCTGCTGGAGGAATTGCTCAAAGGAATGCCTTCGGAAGTGCCGGTGATTCTTGACGCCAAGCGCAGCGACATCGGCGAAACGCAGAAGTATTATGCGCAAGGGTATTTTGATAAGTGGAATGTCGATGCGGTAACATTGAATCCATTTCTTGGTTACGATTCGATCGAGCCGTTTCTCGATTGGCAGGGCAAAGGGGTCTACTTGCTCGCGGTGACATCGAATGCAGGATCGGCGGATTTCCAGCGTCAGCAACTCGCCGACGGGCGCGCGGTTTATGAGTTGGTGACGGCGCTGGGCGCGCGTTCGCAGCGTGAGGATCGCGCGACCGATGTGGGTTATGTCGTGGGTCTGACGAATGCCGCGGATGTGCTGGCGAAATTTCCCGATGCGCCATTGTTGATTCCCGGCCTTGGCGCGCAGGGTGGCGATCTTGCGGCGCTGGCGGCGGCGGGTCGCAGTGCGCCGGATGTGATCAATGTTTCGCGGGGCATTTTGTACGCCGGCGATGAGCTGGACTACGCGGCGAGGGCGCGTGAGTGGGCAGGGAAAATTGCCGCGGTTTATCCGGCGTGAGTAATCTGTCAGTCTCAGGCTCAAACGCGCACTCGCAAATCCCGCGCGCTCCATAGCATGTTGGCCGCGGGACGCGCGCTTCCTCGGAGTCTTCGCGCGCCGTCTTTTCGCCTTGGGCTAAATCGCTCTCTCGCGCCGGCGAAGGCTTCGTTGACAAATGCCTTGCTGCCGATTACCGCGCCATCGGTGAAGTATCGCACGCGGCAGCGCAGCATTGCTGCCATGCCAAGGTCGGGCAACACGGTTCCGTTTTCTTTCGCTTCCAAGGCTTCCGCGGTGTTCATCTGCGGCCTCACCACGCCTTTTTCCACTGTCGCTTTTCCATTCTTGCGCCCCAACGCAAGCCCCATCGCACGGCGATAGATGCGCGCGATTTCTTTCCATTTCTCCGCGTCAAATCCCGCTGCTTGATGACTCATACAGGCACGCACCAAACCTTCACGCGCCTTCTTGCCATTGCCCTTCGGCCCGCCTCCCACCGCTTCGCCGTAGCTGCTCCAGCGATATTCGGCGGGATCGGAGACCATCCCTGCGCGAACCGGATTGAGATCGATGTAAGCCGCCATCGTGCGCGCCGCGATGCCGCTTTCGACGATGACGCTCTTGTAGCGCTCTTCCCAAAGGGTGCCGCTGCGGTTGTGAGTGCGGTTGAACCACCGCGTGAAGCGCTGCAGCACGGTCTTCATGAACTCGCTCAAGTTGTGCATGCGATAAGTGAAACGGGCATGGATTTCAGCGACGAGGGCCGCGTTTCCTGCCTTGCGCGCATCGGACAATTCCTTCGCCACCACGGCCACGAAGGCCTCGGTCTGGATCGTGGAGAGGCGTTTCAACAGCTCCGCATCGGAGATGCCGTCGGCAGGCATCGGTGGCACTTCGAGCAGGATGTGGATGTGATTGGACATCAGGCAGTAGGAAAGGATCCGGCAGCCTGAGAAATTTTCTTGCATGCGCATGAAGGCCCGGAACTTCTCACGCTCGGCCTGTTCAAACACAAACCGCCGATCCACCACACGGCTGATGCAGTGATAAATCGCCGGCTTTTCCGCCGAATCCTTCCACGGCGCCAACCATCGCTTGCTGCTCATGCCCCACCAATAAACACAGCTAGCCCCCATCGCAAGGGAAATCTATACAATTTGTCTGGGAAATTGTATAATTCAACAACGAGCTTAAAATGTTATGCGGACCATAGGTGGACCATCAAACCCTCATCCCACCACGCATGGCACCAGCACTCCGTCACTCATACCGTGAATCTTCTTCTTGTCGGCGGGCACGATCGTGGCGAGGCAACCACCCAGCTGCGTGGTTCCCGCATCATCGGTAAAGTAATACGGACAAATCCGTGCCAGCCCTTGCATGACTTCAACTGAACCATCTTCGCGGAAAACCGGAGGCTCGAGGCGCCTAGCCTCACGAAATTGCTGCATGACCCAAGGCTGTTGCGCCGCATTATCCAATGCATGCCGCAGCCGCGCCGACCATTCGGCCGTGGGCAAATCATGCCCGACAAAAACTCCGCGCGAGCCCCATGCGGTCTCGTGAAATCCGCTCACCTTGAGCACCAACTGCCGTTCGCGTTGACTCAAACCCGCGACCTCATCCCACGAATGAAGCTCCAAGCGCGGCAGCGCCGCATGCGGTGGCAGAGGCGCGGGATCGACAAGCCAACCAAAAGGCACCAACTCGCGCAGCCGCTTGAGGTGATTGCCGCGAAGGGATTTTTCCCAAACGCCCTTCAGTGCCGGCGACCACAACAAGGCCAACCAAAGTTTCTCTTCGAAGTGCGGCTTAAAGGGCGGCGTGATTCGCACCGCACCATCCGCCGCCTCCTGCGCCAACTGCCTTGCACTTGGCACC
>JBKDYW010000110.1:0-5070 GCA_046308575.1 Verrucomicrobiota bacterium | reverse complement strand
ATGATTTGATCACGCATGAAAGCACCCTTTGCATTTCATCATTACGACCATCTGCCACGATGCCGGGTCTGGATCGACACAGTCTTCAAAGATTTCTTTGGGCTCAATTACGCGCACTCCGGCCAGATCCGTTGGGCGGTGGATGGCGGCGAAACCATGGTCCTGACCGCCCCGGTGGCATGGTGGACTTGGCCCGGTCCGAGGTTTGAATATGGCCAGACGGAATCACCTGGTTGGGACCACTACTATGTGACATTCCGTGGTCCTTGGGTGGATCAACTTCGCCGTTCGGGCTGGATGCCTTCGTCGTCGGCAAAAGCTTACTGTCTCATCGAAAACGCGGAACTTTTTCGTACCAAAATGGAGCGGCTCCAAGCTGCGCTCGACCATCATGATCAAGAGCGTGCATGGCTTCTTTTGCAGGAATTGTTCCTCGAGATTCGGCAACAAAAACCGCCGGCCTCTCACGAAGGCCCCTATGAAAAAAAACTGCAGAGCCTGATCTCCCGCATCCGCCGCCAACCTGCGCATGATTGGATCGAGGCCAAGGCCGCCCGTTCCTGCGGCATCTCGCAGGTACACTTCCGGCGGCTGTTTCGCGCGGCGACCGGACTTCCATTCCGCCAGTTTTGTCTCAAGGCGCGCATGGACTCCGCAGCCCGCATGCTGCGCAAGACAAAGCTGCCCTTGAAGGAAATCGCAGAACTCTGTGGCATTCCAGACATTTACTACTTCAATCGTATGTTCCGCGCACGCCATGGCATGCCTCCGGGTGCCTATGCCCGCGAGGCGCGTATGCTGCGTATGGGAGAACACTGAACTGAAAGACGGAATGAGGGTGGGGCAGGTTCGGCGCCTCTATCCTTTTGCTTCCTGCGAATCGGTCATAGGCCGCATCAGCAAGCTCAAGCCGCCTTCGGCAATTCAGGAACGAAGACATAATCCGGGTTCTCGCGTTGTTTCTTGTGAATGGACATGATCTCGCGCCAGGTAGCCCAGAGACCGTGAGGGGCGGGGGGCAGGTCGTGCTCGATCGCTTTGCGGAGCGCCGGGAGATTGTAGAAAGGTACAGCCGGGAACATGTGGTGCTCCACATGATACTGCATGTTCCAATAGAGAAACCCGATGAAGCGGTTGCAGGTGAAGGTGCGGCAGCAGAGCCTGAAATCCGGCACATCGGGCATCAAGCCAAAATGTTGGGGCGTCCCGCAGAGCATCCCCAGCCAACTGCAGTAGAAAGGAAAGGTGACCAGCAGGATCAATATCCATTGCCCAGTGGCGATGAAGATGGAGGCCAGAGCCAGATGGCCGAATAAAACAACTCGGGCCCAGTTACGGTGGCGCCGGCGAAGTTCCTCGTTCTTCTCGGGAAGGATCTTTTGCATCCACTCTTCACCGCCGGCGTAAATGCCTTGGCCAAGATTGCCGATCGCGTATTGAAACCATCTTTTCAAGGTTACCCAAAGTTCGATCGGATGCGGGAAGGGCACAAGTCGCCAGAACCAGAACATCACAGCATCCAAGTCGAATTTCTGCGGAAGGATCACCTCACCGTCGTGGTCATGATGCACGGTGACCTGGTGATGCTTCACATGGCTCACACGGAAGCTGACCGGATCGGTCCATTTCAGGAACGAAAACAGATACATGAAAAAATCATTCAGCCACTGTCTCCGGAACGGTGTCTTGTGCACCAACTCGTGCACCGCCACGAGACCCATGAACCCGGCAAAGGTGCCGTGAAGAAAAACAAACAAGACAAGCAACGGAACCATCCATGCCCAATTTGCCTGCGTGATGCTTTCGAAGGCGAGATAGGCCGCCGTGCCCGTGCAGGCGTAGAGCCCAAGATGGAGGAGCGCCTGACGGAGCGCTTTTCCGTCATGGCGCTTCATCAGCTCGCTCATCACTGCTTTGTCCACTTTCGTGCGGTACCAGTTGATTTTGATTTGTTCGTTCATGGCAGATCGAAACAAAACATTTCAGCCTCAAAGAGTCCATACCTCCGCTGATCTAATGCATATCTATATTGCCTTTTATGGAATTTAGAGAAACCATGACCTCATGGCAGCTCGCTCCTCTAAACCTGACAGTGCCATTTCAAAAACCGTAGACGTCCACCACGCGAAATCACGCGGGAGCGATCTCCACATGTTTGGACGCTCCGTCTATCTGCCAGGCGGATGGCATAGGGCACGCCGAGAGAATGTGTATTTTCTTATCACGATACTGGAAGGCAGCGTCGAGATCGACTGCAATGGACGCCGGGTTAAGCTGAGATCTGGCGAAGGATTCATCCTGCCTCCCCGTGGAATGGAATTCTTCCGTTTTGATCCGGATGTGAAAAGCGTCCACCACTGGTGCCTGATTGCGCCGGGCCTCACAAATCGAAAGGAACGCGAACTCATCCGGTTGGCAGAGCACCCCTTTCGCGTCCCGGCATCCGTCAATATCCTCATCGAGGAGGGACTCTCCATTCCTGTGAATGCAGGCCCGCACTTGAACCTCGCGATGCAGAACCTTGCAAAAGCATGTCTCCTTCGCTTTGCGGCCCACGCCTCCGAAAATATTCCAACAAAGCAAGCTCGCCACCAAGCAGTACAGCGGGCGCTCGAAGCGGTTTCTATGAATCCCGCGAAATTCCGCAGCGCTGAGGACCTTGCCCGCCAGTGCGGAATTTCCTACTCGCGCCTTCGAAAACTTTTTCAAGACGATCAAGGCGAAAGCCCCACGGACATGATCTGGCGCTTGAAGACCGATCAAGCCGTTCAATTGATCCGCGCCACCGGCCTAACCTTGGCCGAAGTCGCCGAGCAGTGCGGCTTCTCCAACGCCTTCCACCTTTCCAGATGCGTCAAAGATCGCACAGGGATTGCGCCGCGCGAACTCCGCAAGACCTAACAGGCTGGACGGTGATTCCCGAACGAGCCGGTTCATTTTGGAATGCGTAATCGCGTGACAGAGCGTTGCGTAAATTTGAAGGTTTATCGATGAGGTTGCTGTGCATGGACAAAAGCAGATTGGGGCGGGCAGACCGCTGTAGTGACTTAACTGATTAACGAAACAAAATATCGACGAGGCGATGTGTCATGGCATGGTCAGTAGATTCATGAACACACCCATGCCCACCCAAAGCTTCTGGAACGATGCCGCCGCGGTGCGGTACTTGAACGACAATCCGGTGACGCCGGTTTTCCATCATGGACGCAAGGGCTGGCGCTAAATGGCTGGCCCTGAGTGGCTTTAGACCCGTATCGCCATTCCCGTATCTCAGCTCAAAGATGCGCCTGCCGAAAGGCTGTGGGGGTTTTTCCTCCGCCGAATTTTTCAAATGCCGCATAGAATGGCGCGACCGAGCCGAACCCGCTTTCGAGCGCGATGTCGGTGATTTTTTGATTGGTGTTTTGGCATAGGCGGTGAGGGGGGCATTCTGTGCAGCCTATGAAGCGCGACTTTTCAGCCGGGGATCCAGCCGCAAGTCTGGGGGGTGACGGCCTCCAACTCTCCCTCGAATTGCAGCACAATCGTCGTGGTCGGCGCATCCGGCATCGGCGTTGGGAGATCGTTTAGGAAAATGCGGTCTGCTTCCTGGGTGAAGGAAACCGGCCGACCATCGGCGAGCAGGCGCGCGGAGAGTAGACGGTTTTTTGCCTCGGCCCAACAGAAGGAGCCGTTGGGGTCTTTGAAAAAATGCAAATACACGAGGCTGCCTTTGGCGGTGATCGGGCGCGCGGTCATGTTCCATGAGAACGGGTGGCGCTCGGAACCGGCGAATGCCGCACGGTTCCGCTGAATCCAGGCTCCGGCCTCACGCAGGATGCGCCCCGTTTCCTCGGGCACGCTGCCGTCGGCCTTCGGCCCGATGTTCAGCAGGAGGTTGCCTCCATTCTCGGCGCACCTGAGCAGCATTTCCACGACCTGATACGGCTGCTTCCAATTGCTGTCTCCGACATGATACCCCCAGTTGTCGTTGAGCGTCATGCAGGCCTCCCACATCTGCCCAGGCTGGGCGGGATGGATCCCCTGCTCGCAGGTCTGAACATCGAAGGGCTTGCAAAGACGGTCGTTCACCAAAATTCCCGGCTGCCACTCCCGGACCATTGCGAGGGTCTTTTCGCCATCGAGATTATTTGGAATGCAGGCGTCGAACCAGAGATAATCAATCTTCCCGTAACCCGTGAGAAGCTCCTTCAACTCCGAGCGGTAATACTGAATGAATCTCTGCCGGGCCTCCTCGCTCGGCCAGTCCTGTTCGGATGGCCAATCCCGGAAAAAGGGACCCGGATAGTCGGGATGCGGCCATGAAGCCGGCGAATAGTAGAACCCCACCTTCAGTCCAGCAGCACGCATCGCCTCGACATACGTGAGCAAAAGATCGCGTTGAGGACCGAGCTTCACCGCATTGAAATCTGTGGCCTTGCTGTCCCAGAGCGCGAACCCGTCACAATGACGCGTGGTCAGCACGACATAGCCCATGCCGGCATCCTTTGCGAGCTGTGCCCACTCGGTGGGATCGTAGTTCTCCGCTCGCCACTTTTCCACATAAAGAGCCGTGTATTCTTCCGCTGAAATTCGCTCCCGGTTCATCGCCCATTCACCCCGGGCAGCAACCGAATACGGCCCCCAATGGATGAACATCCCATACCGCGCTTCTTCAAACCAATTTTTCGAATCGTTCATAATATTATTAGTAATTTTTCTACTTATAGGTGGGAGTTTTTTCAGAATCGCTGCAAAAGCGAAAGGAGTTGGCTGTCGAGACGACACCCTTGCCAATCTTCGTAGGCGGCATCATTATATCTAGGGGTGGTTCAGGCCGACTTGGGGAGTATGGCGTCGTACTGGTAAGAGGGGTCTTTCAGTTGCCTGCGCAAGATCGCATCGATCTCTTTCCAGACTCCGACAAGTCCTTTGGGCGTGGGTGGGAGGTCGTGTTTGATCATCTTGTGCAGCTTTCCGAGGTTGTAGCACGGCACTGCGGCATACATGTGATGCTCGATGTGATAGTTCATCTGCCAATACAGGAAACGAACAATCGGATTCAGCGTGAAGGTGCGGCAGCAGAGTCGG
>JBKDYW010000109.1:0-3650 GCA_046308575.1 Verrucomicrobiota bacterium | reverse complement strand
GTGTCGAAGGTCTTGCCTTTGCACCATTGTCCGCCGCCCCACTTGAGTTGCCAGTCGCGGGCGGAGACATCGTTGGCGCAGGTGTAGCCGAGCACATAGGAGAGGGCATCGGCGGCGCTCACATTTTTGCAGGGCTTGCCGATCACGACGGCGAGTTCGCAATCGTAGTCGACTTCGTGGCTGGCGGCGCGCACGGGGATTTCGATCGGATCGCCGGGGTTTTGCACGGTGTTGATGCCCTTGGTGAAAAGAACGGGTCGCTCGGGAGCCTTCATGCCGGATTCCTCAGCATGGTGGCGATAATTGAGACCAATGCAGAGAATCTGGCTCGGCTCGAATGGTGCGAGCAGCTTGGCGATTTGGGCTGGCTCGGAGGTTTCCTGGAGTCCGGCATAGAGGTCTCCCGTGCAGCGCACGGTGGACTTGTCGGATTTTTGCGAGCCGAAGTGAACGGCTCCCTGCGGGTCTTGGTATCTTACGATGTTCATAGTAGTTGGGGTGTGAAAATCAATAGGTCGCGCGGCCTCCGGTGAGGTCGTAGGTGAATCCTGTGGTGAACGAGGCCTCGGGTGAAACAATGAATTCCACCATGGCCGCAACCTCGTCCTTGGTGCCGCAGCGCTTCATCGGGATTTTGTCGGTCATGTACTTCACTTGTTCCTCGGGCATGGCGGCGACGAGTTCAGTGAAGATCACGGCCGGGGCGATCGCATTCACGGTGATGCCCGTGCCGGCGTATTCCTTGCCCTGGACCTTGGTCATGCCGATCACGGCTGCCTTTGAGGTTGAGTAGGCAAGCATGCCGGCGTTGCCTTCCTTGCCGGCGATCGATGCGAAGTGGAGGACGCGGCCGAAGCCTTGTGCCAGCATGTGCGGGAGCACGGCGCGCGAGGTATTGAGGCAGCCGTTGACATTCACGCGCATGACGCGATCGAAGTCCGCGGGGTCGACCTCATGGCTCTTGAGATTTGTCTGGCCGGTGATGCCTGCGCTGTTGATGAGAATGTCGATGCGTCCGGTTTTGGCGATGATTTCAGCGATCGCCTGTTCGACGGCTTGCTGGTTGCCGACATCGGCGACGAGGCCGAGCGCGCCGTTGCCGAGAACCTCGCGGGCTTTGTCGAGTTTGACTGCGTTCATATCGAGCAGGGCGACGCGAACTCCGAGCGAGTTGAGGCGTTGCGCCACAGCGAAGCCGAGGCCTTCGGCACCGCCCGTGATAACGGCGGTGCGGTTTTTCCATTGGGGTGGGGTGTTGTTTAGGTTCATCGATTGCGATCATGGCTTTTGTAGGGGCCGCCCGACAATACCATTGACTGCTAAAAACCTATAAGATAATGCTACCAGCACATGTCTGTACCCATCCGTGAAACCCCCTGTTATCACATTGAGGTTTTACTCGCCGACGAGTCCCGCTATGTTCCCGGCTTTGAGGCATGGCGCAGCCGGGGCACTCACGAATGGACCCTCATTCACACTGTCTCCGGAGTCGGCTTGGTCGGCACGGGAACTCAGGAACACCGTGTGGAGGCAGGCCACACGGTGGTTTTCCAACCGGGAATACCCCAGCGCTATTTAATCCACCCGAACGCCCGAACCTGGCGCATCATCTGGTGTCATTTCAACCTCCAGCGCGACTGGCGGATGTGGCTTGATTGGCCGGAAATCGAGAAGGGCCTTCGGCATGTGGAGAGCGGAAAAAAAGCCTGCCGCCGGATCGAGGCGTCGTTGCGGGAGGTCGTCCAGCATGGGCGCCATAAACTCGACCAATTCGGATTGGCCAAGGCTTTGAACTCCATGGAGCGAACCCTCCTAACGATCCATGGCGAAGGTGGCCACCGTAACATCGATATTCGTGTGAACCGCGCACTTCGGAAACTCGATGCGTGCTGGAGCCAAAAATTCAACCTCACGTCCCTGGCCCGCAGTTGCGGCCTCTCGACTTCGCGGTTGGCTCACCTTTTCAGCGAGCAGGTCGGCATTTCCCCACAGCGATATCATGAACAGCTCCGACTCCAGAAGACCGCCATAATGCTCCGATCCACGGAATTGAGCGTCAAAGAGATCGCTGAAAATGCTGGTTACGAAAACGCATTCTATTTTACCAACCGCTTCCGGAATGCCTACGGACGCTCCCCCACAGTATTTCGCGATGGACCAGTGGACATCCTGACCAAAAAGCGACACTCAACCGGGCACGCCAAGGAGCAGCGTGAAGAACGGCCTATGTAATCGGCCGGCTGCGACGTTCACTCATGAGCCCGTGTTCCTTGCGTTCCCAAGCTGCTATCAGGCTCGGGGTTAGAATGAACACCTGGGCGGTGTTGTTTTCCATAGGCAGTTCGCTCGGGAAAAAACCTTCTTCCATCATCGCCCCACCCTCTCGGTCTTCCCCGCCATCAGCAAGG
Source organism: Verrucomicrobiota bacterium (assembly GCA_046308575.1). Classification (GTDB taxonomy): domain Bacteria; phylum Verrucomicrobiota; class Verrucomicrobiia; order Verrucomicrobiales; family Akkermansiaceae; genus Luteolibacter. Next base: position 1,242 of record JBKDYW010000109.1, on the reverse strand, counting down.
AACCCCTTGACCAACCGATACAGCCGCCCGGCCAGCTACATGTGATTGTCGTGGCGGGAAAAATGCGTTGCCCCGTCAGGGGTAGCCATGATCGTCGTTGTTATTGAATTCATGCTTATAGATTCTCACTTGGTCCGCGCTGGGGTTCTCGTGAGGCACATCGTCACATTACTGCATAAAACGACAATGGTGCTCCGGTTTACCAGCCACATCCAATCGCAACCGGTACACAGCGCCACCCATCGGGTCTTGGGGATTCAATTCGGCAGGCTGATAGTCACTCGGCCAATGGTTTGCTGCTGTGGTGACAAACAATTCCGTCATTTCAGGACCGCCGAACGTCAGGCTCGATACTTGTTTGGCCGGCAGCGTGATACGCCGTTCAATGCGACCCGCGTGATCAAATCGGATGACCTGTCCGCCATACCACAATGCACACCAGACAAAACCAGCGGCGTCCACCGTCAGCCCATCGGGCAAGCCATCCTCCCGGCTCACACGTGCGAAGACTCTGCGATTGGCCAACCGCCCATCCACCGCAATTTCATAGGCATAAATCGTACGCGCAATTGTGTCGGCAAAGTACAAGGTGCGATTGTCCGGACTAACCGCAAGACCATTGGAGAGTTGAAAGCCTTCGTCCATGATCTGAGCCTCGCCGGAGGCGCTAACATGGTAAAGCCGGCCCGTTCGCTGAATTCCCTTCTCGTCCCAGTGAAAAGAACCAGCGTAGAGGCCGCCCACCGGGCTGGCTACGGCATCGTTGAAAAAACAGTCGCCGCCCTCGCTATTTTCAAGCACAACGGAAACTGCGCCATCATTTGATCGCAATGCAACTCCGCGCGGCCCGGCCATCACGAGTCGGCCGTCGTCGTTCAATGCCAAAGCAAACGCCGGGTAGTCGCGGTGAAGCACCGTTGTCGCCGAATCATTACAACCGCGAGCAAAAACCAATGCCCGTTCGTTGTCCACCCACAGCAACCGCTGCCTCTTTGCATCCCACAAAGGCGCCTCGCCGCACGCGGTCTTTTCATCGGCAAAAATCCCAGCAATGGATTTTATGATTTCGCTCATTTTTTTACTTCGTGACGTTCATCCTGTCGTGGGCTTCGTCAGCGGCGAGTTCCACACCGAAGGGCCCCCAACCGAACTTGGCGGCGCGGAAACCGTTGGCCCGCACGCCCTGCGCTTTGCGCAAGGTCTCGGCCGGCGTGTCGCCGAAAAGCTGCGAGGCATAGGCGG
>JBKDYW010000108.1:0-8412 GCA_046308575.1 Verrucomicrobiota bacterium | reverse complement strand
TTCTCGGCGGGCTTCACCGCGAGCACGGCCACGGTGCCAGGCTCAACGAGAAGATGAGATTGTTCCCATGGCAGGTCGCCTGGATGCGCGGAATCGATCATGACGACCGGGCGCATCTGAAACTCTTCCGCCTCGCGATCCAAGCCACCGAGTGCGTCCGGTCCGCTGCGCTCAACGAGCGCGAAACGGCGTTCCTGCCAACCATGGTCGGTGTGCGGGGCGACCGCGTCATCGGGAGAGCGCTCGTTGGAGAGAGTGGTGAAATCCCCGCTCTCACCGGTGACATGAATGATCGGGGCGTATTCCGCGTAGGGAGTCGAGCGAACCACGATCATGCGCAGGTTGGCATCCATGCAGGAAAAGCTGTAGCTGCCTTCGTTAAGAATTGCGATGCTGCGCTCCGTGCAGCCAGCCTTGCCAGCAAGCGCGACCCAGTCATGACACGGCTGTTCGTCACCCGCGAATGGGCGTGCAGAGACACCACCGGCGCTGCGGCAGACAACGCGCGGCTCAGTGAGCGAGGAGGGAATGTCGAGCTTGAGCAGTTGACGTTTCTCCTGCCAATTGAGACGGAGCAGGAGTTCGACCGTCCCGGCCGTCGGGTTGTGAACGATGTCGAGCCATATCTCCGAGTTCTCCCAGACTCCTTTCTGCCGATGAATGGTGCGCAGGGGGCCGGATTCAACGACCTGGCTCTCGACCAGGCGCGGGCGACCAAGTTCATGGAAAAATCCATCCACACCATGCGCCCAGGTATCGCTTTGATCCTCGAAGACCACCAACCCAAGCGGCGCCGCCAGCAGCTCCACTCCGTCTGCGGATTTCCATGATTCCAGACCAAGCGCGTCGTTGGAAACCTGGAATGGCGCTGCGGGCGCGGGCTGTGGCTCAGGCGCATCACCGGTCGCCATGCGAAAGACGGCGTAACCGTGCGCGGGCAGATCGACAACGGTCGTGAGTTTCTGCCAAGGCATGAGCCACGGGCCGAAATGCGCCTCGGGCGTCATCCATTGGATCGGCAGTTTGTGGCCTGTGCGCGTCTGGAGATGTGTGATTGGGTCGCGTCCATGGGGATCGCTGAATGCATCGGTCTGGAGTAGAAGGCGCCGCGGCCAAGGCAGCGGGTTCCATGCGAAAAGCACGCCACCAGGCTCGCCGGTCGTATCGACCTTGCGAGCCATGCGAAACGCGGCCTTGACGGCCAGTTCGTCGGCCTCGGCGCAGGCAGCTCCGAATGCATCGCGCACGGGGCGGAAGGTCGAGAGAACGCACGATCCGGCGAGGATGTCGTGAAACTGGTTGAAGAGAACCCGCCACCAGGCTTCTCCGAGAAGCGGCGCAGAGAGGTCGCCCTGGCCAGCCAAGGTCGCGGCCACCTGCGCCGATTCGGCGGCAAACAGGCTTTTCTCCGCGCGCCGGTTGAGTTGTTTGACCTCACCGGTGGCCGCGTAGCAACCGCGGGCGTGGTATTGCAGGTCGCCGCACCAGGTTGGGATTCCCTTCGAAGCCGGCGACTTTTCGACCGCCGCAAAATACTCCGCGAGCGTGGAGAACTTGAGCCGGGGAAGCGCGGGGTCGTCCTGGAGGGCGACGATGCGCTCGAGGTGTTCGCGGGTCGGGCCGCCGCCATGATTGCCGATGCCGAGAAAGAAAATTCCATCGTCAAAGCCCGGCGAAAAATGGGCCTGCCAATGATCGCGTAGGTTTTTCTCCAAATCGTCCGCCGTGGTCTTGGGCGACTGGCTGTACTGCCTGGGAATCCGCTGGGTGAGCACGCGGGAGCCGTCGGAACTTTCCCACCAGAAAAGATCGGGCACATCGGGCGCCTCCCTCGGATCGGGACGCATGAAGACATAGTGCGAGAACCCGGCGCGCCGGAGAAGCTGGGGAAATCCGCCGGCGTGTCCGAAGGAATCGACATTGTAACCGACCGTAGCCGAAGCACCGGTCTCTGCCCGGAGCCACGATTTGCCGTAAAGGCTCTGCCGGACAAAACTCTCGGTGGAGGGCAGATTGCAATCGGGCTGCTCGACCCAACCGCCGACGACCTCCCAGCGCCCTTCGCGGATCAATCGGCAAACCTCCGCATACAGCCGCGGATCCATCTCCTTGAGCCATCGGTAGGTGGCGGCGGATGCCCGAGTGAATTTGAATTCAGGAAATTCCGCGGCGCGATCCACCGCGCTTTGAACGGTGGTGAGGACTTCGGCGGCGCCATCCGTCCACGGCCAGAGCCATACGGGATCAATGTGCGCTTGCGAGATAAGATGGAGTGTCTTCATGGATGTTCAAATTTTTGCAACAGGGCGAGTAGCAAATCCCTGATGTGCGAGCATGGGTAGCAGGATCAAAGTTTGGGCAAAGCTGCTATCCAATCTTACCTTGCTTCGATAGATGGGAATGAACGTAATCCTTTACCCCATCTTCCAGTGAAGTGAAGGTTTTTGCATAGCCTGACCGGCGCAACTTGGCATCGTCGGCTTGAGTGAAGTATTGATATTTTCCCTGAAGAATTTCGGGCATCGGAATGAATCTTATATCTGGCGTGCGTTCCATGGCCGCAAACAAAGCTTGAGCAAGGTGAACCCATGTCCGTGCGATACCAGTGCCGCAGTTGAGCAGGCCGCCCATTGTTGATTCCAAGGCGAAATAGAGTGTTACATCCACTGCGTCGCGCACATAGATGAAATCGCGCATCTGCTCGCCGTCCTTGTATTCGGGCCGGTGGGACTGGAAGAGCTCAATGTAGCCGCTTTCCTGGATTTGATGATAGGCCTTTTGCACCAGTGAACGCATGCCGCCCTTATGATCCTCAAAGGGACCGTAAACATTGAAATATTTCAGTCCGACGATGCGATCCATCACGCCGTGCTTCAAGGCCCACAGATCGAAGAGATGCTTTGAGTAACCATACATATTGAGTGGTGTAAGCCGGTGCGTCATGTCGTCCTCGTCACTATAGCCGAGTTGACCGTCGCCATAAGTGGCCGCGCTCGAAGCATAGACGAAACGCGTGCCTTGTTTCAGGCACCACTCGCACAATGCGCGGGTGTAACGATAGTTGTTTTCGAGCAAAAAGTCGGCGTCCTTCTCGGTCGTCGCACTGCAAGCCCCGAGATGAATGCAGGCCTGAGCTTTGGGCAATTGTTGGGTCTCCATCAGGCTCAGGAAGCGCTCTGGCGACACAATGTTTTCGAAATGCAGGTTGACCAAATTGCTCCACTTTTCGTCTGTGCCCAGATGATCGACCAACAGCAGATTGGTATATCCACGGCGGTTGAGTTCCGCGACGACATTGCGGCCGATGAAACCGGCTGCTCCTGTCACGATGATGGTGTCATGTGTGTTCATGATTATTTTTCACCTCCATAGACTTGCAGGATTTTCTCGATGGTTCCGGTGGTGGACTTGCCATCGACCATGTCGGCCAATACGACCTTGCCGCCGTGCTTTTCGACAACTTCCCTTCCGCTTACATAGTGCGCCCAGTCGCTGCCTTTGATTAATACCTGCGGGATGATCTTTTCGATCAGCTCGCGCGGCTCATCCTCGTCGAACAAGACGACACAATCAACTGCCTCGAGTGAGGCCATCACATAGGCGCGATCTTCTTCGTTGTTGATGGGGCGACTTTCTCCTTTGTTGCGTTTGACCGAAGCATCGCTGTTCAGGCCGACGCAAAGCGCGTCGCCTTGCTGTCGGGCATATTGAATGTATGTCACATGACCTCGATGCAATATGTCGAAGCAACCGTTGGTGAATGCGAGTGTCTTGCCTTCTGCGAGCAATTGATCCCGGAAGGCGCGCGCTTGCGAAGCGGTGATGATTTTTTCGGAATTACTTTTCATGATGTTTAGGATTTTGGGAGATTGAGAAATTGCCAGAGTGTTTCGTGCTGCGAGAAATCGGGGATGACCGCCTGCGCGCCGGCCCGGATGAGACGCGCCCGTTTGTCGGAGTTGGGACCGAATCGCCGCACTTCGTCGCTGGCGATCCCGATGGTGTAACCGCCCCGCCGGATGGTCTCGCGGATCTCGACCGGTCCGTCACCAAGGGCAAGCAACTCTCCGGACTTACCGTTCACCTCGCTAAGGATGCGCTCCAGCACGAGCTTTTTGGCGTCCTTATTCATATTGCCCACGGAGCCGAAAATGCCGCCAGTGAACAATGACGCATAGCCGAGCCGTTGCGCCTCGAATTTGACATCCTCGTCGTCCGTGCCGCTGGCCAGATACAAGCGGACGCCCGATCGGTGGAGCGATTCCAGAAACGGCACCGCGCCTTTGACTGTGAAATCGCTGATCTCCAGTTCGCCCCGGTCGAGCTTCGCCAATCGCGCATCCACGAGTTTCTTCAGTTCGATGTTATAAATGGCCTTGTAACCGGGCGCGTCGAGGATCTCCGCCTCGGGCACGAGATTGAATTCGCGCACCAGTTCCACCAAGCCCTGCATCTGCACGATGGTCTGGATGCCCGTGGTGGTTTCAATGAAATGGAGGACACGGGTTTTCGCACGGTGAAACAGTGACTCGTCCGCTGTGGCGTAATGCTTGCCGAGGATCGCCCGCATCATCATCGGCTCCATGATTTGCTCCCAACCCTCGCGCAGCGTGGAGATCGTGCCGTCGTGGTCGAATATCGCGTGCCGGATGTCCAAGGGCTTCGGCGGTTCCGCGATGATCTCGATTTCACTGCCATTGAAAAACTGTGCCCGGTGCGGGGATTGCGCCAGTTCCGGACGGAAGACAAAATCCGTGTCCGTCGCGATGTCGAGGATTTCCTCTGGGCTCGCCGTCCCGGTCTGTAAGAGTTTCTGCGCGGTCACCGCCGCCGCCATGTTGGCGACGAATGCCGCCGCGTTGAGGTTGGTGCCTGTGGAAACGATGCCCGCAAGCGCGGAGACGAATGTGTCGCCCGCGCCGACCGGATCGGTTTTGCCCATCACCAGGATGCCAAAGATCTGGAGAAGCGAACTGCCGTCGCACACGAGGCAACCGCGGTCACCGCGGGTGACCACCAGAGAGGACCCCCACCGTGTCTGCAACTCCCCAACCGCTTTTTCCAGCGCATCGAGCGGGACGATTTCGTCGGCCCCGACCGATTGACCACATGCGACCATCACCTCCCTGTCGTTCAGCTTGTGAACTGCGGGAGCATAGGCTTCGTGATACCCGCGCGAATCAACGATAAAACTGACCTCTCGGTGCTCCCGGATGACGCGGCAGAGTCGCTCCCGGAACGACGGGGAATCATGGATGCTGCCGATAACCTGATGATTGATCAGCACCACCGACACCTGGGGGATGACTTCCGCCAGACAGGCAAAAAGCTTTTCCTCCGTCTCCGCCGCTAGCCGGTTGAAATTGCCGTGATCGATACGGCTCAACTCCACGCCCTCCACATACGGTTTCACATAGGCGTGGGTAGCCCAATTTTCGGACTGAACAATCAACCCGCTCGAATCAATCCCGGTCCGTGCCAACTGCCGGCTCATCTCCCGTCCAAACGGATCATCACCAAGGACACCGATGGGGAAAATTTGGCGCACGCCGAGTGCAAGCAGGTTGGTCACCACATTGCCGGCCCCTCCGGGCGAATATCGCTGATTGCACACCGGCTCGGTCGGTAGCCCCGTCTCAACGGAGACCTCGGAGGCAGACCGGTCAATCGGCCAGTAGACATCCATGCAGAAATCGCCGAGCACGGCGACGGTGGCATGGGAAAGTCCCTCGAGAGCGGCAGCGATCTCGCGGGTAGAGAGTGAATCGAAGGGTTGAAGCGAGCGCATGACTTGCGAAAATTTGCAAGCACACCTTACAGGGTCGAGTTATTTTATTTACATGTTATAATATAGTTGTAATTACATTTCTAGAACCCACTCACCCATGAGCAAGCACAAACCCATTTCCGACGCCCTCCGCAGCGAGATTGAAGCCGGCAAATACGCCAATGCCGGTGGGCGACTGCCGAGCGAGGAAGCGCTTTGCCGGCGCTGGAAGGTATCTCGGCCTACCGTCGCTCGGGCGCTGCGCGATCTGCAACTCCAGGGCTTGGTGGATCGACGCGCCGGTGCAGGAACCTTTATCCGAGCGGAACGGCGTCCCTTACAAGTCACCCTAGGCCTGCTGGTGGATGGTTTGGGCAAGACCGAAATCCTCGATCCGCTCTGCGCGGAAATCACGCGGGCAGCCCAACAGCGCGGATGCGGAGTCTTCACTGGCGTTCTCCCGCAGGACCGACCTCCGGAGGAACTGGCAAACTCTTGGGCCGCCCAAGGAGTCAAAGGTGTTTTTTACGCACCACTCGAGCAAAGGGAGGAACGCGAGGCGGTCAATCTGGGCGTGGTGAACGCGCTGCGCAAAGCGGGCTTGGTCGTGGTGCTCGTGGATCGCGACGCGACGGAGTTTCCGCAGCGCAGCGATTGCGACCTTGTGGCGCTCGACAATTTCCACGCCGGTTACGACATGGGTAGGCATCTCGTGGAAGTGGGCTGTCGGCGCGTGCTTTTCGTTGCCGAAAATCACTACCCATCGACCACCGACCTGCGGTTCTCCGGCCTGCGGGAAGCACTGATCGAAGCCGGGGCACCACGCCCTGATTTGCGTTCCGGCGATTTATCGAACCCGGTATTTGTCAGTTCGCTGATCCAACGAAAATTACGCTACGATGCATGCGTTGGCTCGAACGACCAAAATGCCGCCCGGTTTATGCAAACAGCCGCCGGGCTTGGGTGCCAAGTACCGGGCGACTTGCGGCTTGCCGGATTTGATGACGCGGGATTTGCGACGCTCCTTACCACGCCGCTGACCACGATCCGCCAGCCCTGCCGCTACCTCGGCATCACCTGCATCGACGCCATGCTCGGTCGCATCAGCCATCCCGAACTCCCTCCCCGCACCCTACTCCTGCGAGGGGAACTGGTGGTGCGCGCCTCGACACTCAGCAAGTAAGCGTCGAGGCCTTCGGAGAATGCTCCCTATCGCATGAGCAATCCCGTTCAGAGTGCAAACATTCTCGTGCTACATCCATTCCCAAAATCGAAGCAACCTGCCTAGCTTATATCGTCATGATTAACGAACCACCCTCCCTGTCCCGTTGTTTGAAAACAATCTCGTTGTCCGCCGATCTTGGGATCGTCGGCGGAGGCATCGCAGGCACTTGTGCGGCCATCACCGCCGCGAGGCAAGGATTGAAGGTAGTGCTGGCACAGGATCGCCCGGTCTTGGGCGGTAACGCCTCGAGCGAGGTGCGGCTCTGGGTTTTGGGGGCCACTTCGCACATGTACAACAACAACCGCTGGGCCCGCGAGGGCGGAGTGCTCAACGAGTTGCTGCTGGAAAACTTCAACCGCAATCCAGAAGGCAACGCGCTCCTCTTCGACACCGTTTTGCTGGAAGCGGTCAGGAACGAGCCAAACATCACTTTGCTCCTCAATACGGCCGTGTTCGATGTCGCCAAGAAAGATGCCGATACCATCGAGTCGGTGCGCGCCTTTTGCAGTCAGAACTCGACGCTTTACGACATCACCGCTCCGCTGTTCTGCGATGCCTCGGGCGACGGGATCCTGGGATTCATGGCCGGAGCCGCATTCCGCATGGGTGCCGAAAGCCGGGAGCAGTTTGGGGAACAATTTTGTCCCGATGCCGCCTTTGGCGAACTCCTTGGTCACTCGATCTATTTCTACACGAAAGACACCGGTCGCCCGATCCGTTATGTTCCGCCATCCTTCGCGCTGGATGACATCACAAAAATTCCACGCTACAAATCCTTCAACGCGAAAGAGAACGGCTGCAATCTTTGGTGGATCGAATACGGTGGCACGCTCGACACCGTGCATGACACGGAGGAGATCAAATGGGAGCTGTGGAAGGTGGTTTATGGAGTTTGGAATCACATCAAGAACTCGGGCCAGTTTCCGGAGGCGGAAAACCTGACGCTTGAATGGGTCGGGCATGTACCGGGCAAGCGTGAAAGTCGCCGTTTTGAAGGCGATGTGATGATGACCCAGCAGGATGTCATCGAGCAACGGGAACACCCCGACTGCGTGGCGCACGGTGGTTGGGCTTTGGATCTGCATCCCTCAGAGGGGGTTTATAGCCCCTTGGCCGGCTGCACGCATTGGCAGTCCCGTGGCGTGTATGGCATTCCCTACCGCGCGCTCTATAGCCGCAATATCACCAATCTCTTCCTCGCGGGTCGCATCATCAGTGCCTCGCATGTGGCCTTCGGTTCGACCCGCGTGATGGGCACCTTGGGAGTGGCCGCCCAAGCGGTTGCCGTGGCCGCCGCACATTGCCGAAAAGCAAATTGCAAGCCGCGCGATCTGAATGAACCGGAACGCCTGCGCGTGTTCCGCCGCGATCTCGCACGCACCGGCCAATACATCCCCGGCTACCGCCTGCTCGATGAGGA
>JBKDYW010000107.1:0-8608 GCA_046308575.1 Verrucomicrobiota bacterium | reverse complement strand
GCGCGTTGGGCTTCCTTGAGATCCGAGCAGAACTGCTGGTTGTCGGCGTTGGTCGAAAGAACTTTTTTGTACAGCGAGTTGAGCTTGGCGTGGGCCGCTGCGAGATCGGCCTCGGCGGAGGCGTTCATTTCGAGCTGCGTCTGGCCCCGGGTTTCGGCAACTCCACTGATCGAGAGTCCCGCGATGGTGAAAAGAAGGGTGAGATGGCGCATGAGTGTGAAAATTTGAGTGCGCTTCAGCGTCACGAGTCCGCGATCATGCGGCAAGGCAAAAGAAAAAATGCCGGTCGAAGTGGTGGGGCGCGTGATGCGCCCTCACATTTGGGTAAGCCACTCGCGGAAGGCGGCCTTGTCGGTGCCCATCGGGGTGGCGACTTTCTCGCGGTGGGCGAGGATGGCGAGGCGTTCGGGCACCTCGACGGCATTGGGGCCGAGCTCGGCTTCCATCACATCGGGGAACTTGGCCGGATGGGCGGTTTCGAGGGTGATGGTGGCGCTGCAGGGGTGTTCGGCGCGCCATGCGCGGGCGGCGAGCCAGCCGATCGCGCCGTGGGGGTCGATTTCGTAATCGTAAAGCGACTTCACTTCGCGGATCGCCGCGCGGGTGCGATCGTCGTCGAACCACATGCCGCTGATGCGTGATTTCATGTGCTCCCATGAGCCGCCGAAGAGCGCCTGCATGCGGACAAAGTTCGAGGGTGCGCCGACATCCATTGCGTTGGAAATTGTCGCCACGCTCGGGCGCGGTGAGTAGATGCCGCTGCGCAGGAACTCGGGCACGACATCGTTGCGGTTGGTGGCGGCGACGAAGTGATCGACCTCGAGGCCGAGCTGCATCGCCAGCAGTCCGGCGGTGAGGTTGCCGAAATTTCCGGATGGCACGACAAAGACCGGCTTCACGCCCTCGGGCAGTTGCCGGCTACTATGGATGTAGTAGAAACTTTGCGGCACGAGGCGCGCGAGGTTGATCGAGTTGGCCGAGGTGAGGTTGAGGTTCTCGGCGAGTTCGCGATCGAGGAAGGCGGATTTCACCAATGCCTGGCAATCGTCGAAGGTGCCATAGACTTCGAGGGCGGTGATGTTGCCGCCGAGTGCGGTGAGTTGTTTTTCCTGAAGGCCGGAGACTTTGCCTTTCGGGTAGAGGATCACCACGCGGGTGCCGGGAACGTTGTGGAAGGCCGAAGCAACGGCGCCACCGGTGTCGCCGGAAGTCGCGACCAGAACTGTGAGCATGCGCGCGTCGTCGCGGGTGAGCCATGCCATCAGGCGGGCCATGAAGCGTGCGCCGAAGTCCTTGAAGGCGAGCGTGGGGCCGTGGAAGAGCTCGAGGATGTGATCGCCGGGGCCGAGGGTCACGACCGGCGCGTCGAAGCTGATCGTGCCATTGACGATTTCGCGCAACGCGTCGTCTGGCACATCTTCGCCGAAGAAGGCTTGAGCGACGGCGAAGCCGATTTCCTGAAAGCTCATCGAGCGCCAGCGCGACCAGAAATCGGCACCGAGCACCGGAAGTTGGTCGGGCATGTAGAGGCCGTTGTCGGCAGGCAGCGAGCGGAGGATCGCCTCCTTGAGGTCGACCTTGAGGTCGGGGTTGTTGGTCGAGTGGTAGCGCACGGTGAGCGGGCGGAGCTTAGGCGGAGGAATGGCGCTGAGGCAAGCGCTCAAAGGTCCTGGGCGAGGGCCTTGAAGCCGAGGAAAAGTTCCTGCCAGCGGCGGGTGAGCGGGGTGAGCGCGTCTTTCTCGCGGTTGATGTGGGCGCGGATCGGTTTGAGGCTGGCGGCGTATTCGGCGAGCAGGGTGCCGATGGCGGTTTCGTACTCCGAGTGGAGGTTTGCGGCAAATGCGCTGCTGGCTTCGCCGAGCCGCTGGCTGAAGTCGTTGAGGATGGTTTGGCGGGTGGCCCACGCGACCCAGAGTCCACCCACGAGGAAGAGCGCGGCGAGTAGGCAGAGAAGGATGGCGGCCCACTGAATGCCGATCGCGCCGAGGGATGCGCCGACGGTGGTGAGTGTCAGCACGACGGCGGCAAACGACTTGAGCGAGGTGTTGCGGCGGCGCAGCATTTTTTCGAGCGGGTTGCGGAAGCTGAGGTTCACGATGCCGCGTTTGGCCGAGTGTTCGATGCGTTCGAGGAAGTGCTCCTGCGCGCGTGCGAGCGTCTCGCCGACATCATCGGGCAGGTTCGGAATCGTGCCGATTTCCTCGATGGTTTTTTGTTTCAAAAGTTGGTGGTGTTCCTTGCAACTTGCGGCGATCGCTTCGCCATCGGTGGCTGCGATTTGCATCACCGCTTGCTGGATGCGCTCGGTGAAAACCGAATGCATTTGGATGCCGACACGACTGCCGGTGAAGAGGCGGGCAATCGAGGAAAATGGATTGAGGCGTTTCTTCAAGTGCGCGGCGGCGATTGCGGCTTCGTGATTGAAAACGCTGGCGACCTTCTCGATGTGGCCGGGAAGCTTTGCGGCGAAACTTGCACGCATCGATGCGAAGCCGCGTTCGACATCGTCCATGAAGCGATCCTGTTGGCGGATCTTGCGGTTGAGTCCTTCGATTTGGTCTTCGATGCGGCGCAGGGATTTTTCCCCGCGTGCGAGTGCCTCCTCCAGCGTGCGGCGGCCAGTCCCGGGCGTGAGCAGGCTGGCGGTGAGGCAATCGCGCAGCGCGGCGATGCCGTCCTTGATGCCGAATGCCGGCAATGCGCGGCCGAGTTTTTGGCGCGAGGTCTCGGCGAGCATGTTGATGCAATTCGCCTCGTGGTGATCCGCGTTTTCATTCGCGGGCATCGCAACGAGCACGACCTTTTCCAGTTCGCTCTCCTGCCATGCGGCGAGGTGCTTCCATGATGCTGCGTGCGATGGATCGCTGGTGGAAATGGCGAAAAAAACCAACTCGGCTTGGCGCGCGAAATCTGCGAGCCGGCTGTCGTTTTGCGCCGGAAACGCGCTGATGTCGCGCGCTTCGATGAAGTTCACATGACGCAGCAGATCGTGCGCGTGATGCATCGCTTGCGGATCGGAGGCGGGCGAAATTTTTGCGGCCTGTTTGCCGTAGCAATGATGCAGGAGCGGTCGCGATGCGTGTGGGGTGTTGCCAGCATTGCTGATCGCGTGGCCGGCGAGCAGGTCGAGCAAGCGCGATGTGTCGCTGGGCTTGGCACCGACGAGCAGCAGGCAGTGGGGCGCAACCGATTCGTAATCGCGGCTGTGCGGAAAGAGCTCGCCGTTGGTGGTGGGAAGTTTTTCGGCGAGTTGCAGCGTGCCGCGGATGAGCTCATCGAGACGACCACGCAGGGCGGTGACGCGCGGGCTCAGGATGCCGTGGTTCACGCGGGTGGAGCGATCAGGAGTTGGCTGGCGCGGGTGTGACATGGGCCGCCGAGGCCTCGGTTTTCATGGCGAGTAGTTGCGACACGGTGACAAATTTGAAACCGCGGCGCAGCAGGGTATCGATGGTCGCGGGCATCGCGTCGATCGTTGGCGCGTGAATGTCGTGCGCGAGCAGGATGCCACCGTCGCTGGTGCCATTGATGAGGCGCGAGCTGACCACTCTGGCGCCGGGGCGTTTCCAATCGAGCGGATCGACCGACCAGAGAATCGTGGGGTAACCAAACTCCGCGTGAACCATTTCGCGCTGGCGCGGGAGGAGTCCGCCATAGGGAGGGCGCATCGTGCGCATGGTGGCACCGGATGCCTGTGCGACCGATTCGCGGCAGCGGCGGAGTTCGTTGAGAACTGCCGAGTCGCTCAGCTTGCTGAGCAAGGGGTGGGTCTGGGTGTGGTTGCCGATTTCGTGGCCATCGTCGACCGTTTGGCGGAGAATTTGTGGGTAAAGTTTCACGCTGCGGCCGATGACATAGAAGGTCGCCTTCACATTGCGCTCGCGCAGGATGTTGAGAAGCCGCGGTGTGTTGGATGGGTGGGGTCCATCATCGAAAGTGAGCGCGATGTATTTGCCGTTCACCGGCACGCGGGTGAAGGTGACGCCGGCGCTGCGGCTGAAGTTGGAATTGAGCGGCAGGTCGGGATTGCGCGGAGCGGGACCGAAGTTTTCGGGTGCTGCTGGCGCGGCGCTCGGCGAGTCGCTACGGAGTGATGCAGGTTCCGGCACGCGACGTGCGACCGGTTGACTTGAAAGCGGTGGTGCGGCGGTGCAACCGGCGGCCGATGCGGCGAGGGCGATGAAACCGCGGCGTGTGAGTTGCGATGGGGATGAAAGGGAGTTGGCTTCGGAATGCGGTTCCATGAATCGACGGTATATGAGTTGCCAAAAGATGATCTGCGCCCGCTGGAGTGTCACGCCCTGTTTTTCCGCGATCGCGTGATGCCGTGCTTGATGCCGGACGCGGGCATGCATTTTCGCGAGTCGGGTGAAATTGGGTCAATTCCTTCTCCGGGCATTGACGCCGGGGCCTTGGCTGGGTCAGATTCCGCGACCGCGCACCGCGCCAAACCATGGACTATCAAGCGAAAATCGCCCGCAACATCGCCTCGATCCCGCGCTCCGGGATCCGCGATTTCTTCGAACTCGTGCAAGGGCGCGACGATGTCATTTCCCTCGGCGTCGGTGAGCCGGACTTTGCCACGCCATGGCACATCCGCGAGGCGGCGATCTATTCGTTGGAAAAAGGTCAGACGACCTACACCTCCAACCTCGGCCTGCTCTCGCTGCGCAAATCGATCGCGAAATATGTCGGCGGCTTTTTTGATGTCGAGTACGACGCCGCCAGCGAGATCCTCGTCACGGTCGGTGTTTCCGAAGCGATCGACATCGCGCTGCGTGCTTTGCTCAACCCCGGCGACGAAGTGATTTACCACGAGCCCTGCTATGTCTCGTACAGCCCGAGCATCGTCATGGCCCACGCGGTGCCGGTGCCGGTGGTGACGACCAAGGAGCATGGATTCTCACTCAAGCCCGAAGCCGTTGCGGCGGCGATCACGCCAAAGACGCGCGTGATCATGCTCAATTTCCCGACGAACCCGACCGGTGCCTGCGCTGCGCGCGAGGACCTTGAGGGCATCGCGAAACTTGCCATCGAGCACGACCTGATCGTGATGACCGATGAGATCTACAGCGAGCTGCGCTACGATGATGAGAAGCACCTCTCGATCGCCGCGCTGCCGGGGATGCGTGAGCGCACGATTTTGCTGCATGGATTTTCCAAGGCCTTTGCGATGACCGGCTTCCGTTTGGGTTACGCCTGTGCGCCGCAGCCGATCATCGAGGCGATGATGAAGATCCACCAATACGCGATGCTCTGTGCGCCGATCATGAGCCAGAACGCAGCGATCGAGGCCTTGGAAAACGGCACGCCCGCGATGCTCGAAATGCGGCAGAGTTATCATCAGCGCCGCGATTTCCTCGTGCGCCGGCTCAACGAGATCGGCCTCGAATGCCATCTTCCCGGCGGGGCCTTCTACGTGTTTCCCGACATCCGCAGCACCGGTCTGACGAGCAAGGAGTTTGCCTTCAAATTGCTCGAGCAGGAAAGTGTCGCCTGCGTGCCCGGCGGTGCTTTCGGTCCTTCGGGTGAAGGTTTCCTGCGTTGCTGTTACGCGACGGCTTTCGAAGACATCCGCACTGCCACCGATCGCATCGAACGCTTCGTGGGCCGACTGTGACATCCGATGAACGCGAAGAACCATGAGGCGGACTCCGATCTACTGACGCGGGCTCATGTGGTGCCCTTTGCGGTCTTCATGGGCTTTCTCATTCTGCTGCAACTTGCCTCGTCGCTGATCGGTTGGGATCACCCTGAGGCCCCGTGGTGGCGACGCCAACCCGCGCAGTGGGTCTACCCGGTGCAGGTCATCGTCACGCTCGGTTTCCTGCTGCGTTATTGGAAATGTTACCGCTTCGATTGGTCGCTGAAGTGGTCGCTCGTCGCGGTGGTTTTTGGTGCGGTCGGCATCGGGTTTTGGCTTTTGCCGACGACGCTTTATGACGCCTGGGGCATGCAGGGCGAGGCCACCGGGTGGCTCAAGCGCCTTGGTTTCGCGGCCCGGCGCGAGGGCTTTGATCCAGGGATTTTCGAACACCCGGCGGCGTACTGGAGTTCGCTGATCATGCGTTTTGTGCGCGCGGTGATCGTTGTCGCGCTGGTGGAGGAAATTTTCTGGCGCGCCTATGTCTCGCGGCTCGTGTGCGATTGGGAAGGGGACTACTGGCGCCAGCCCTTTGGGCGCGCGACATGGAAGTCCTACCTCGTCGTCACCGGACTATTCATGGCCGCCCATTCGCCGGTCGATTATGCCGGAGCCTTCGTTTACGGCAGCCTTACCTATCTGCTTTGCATCTGGAGCAAGAACCTCGGCGCCTGCGTCGTGATGCACGCCGTCGCGAATTTTCTCATGGGCCTCTACATCATGGCCTTCGGGAAATTCGGACTCTGGTAGGCGCGCCGATGCAAATTTCTCCCGCGCGGCATGTTTTGCCTTGTCAAACCGCAAGAACTCGGACGAATATCCGCGCCCGCGCCGCAAGCGCGGTGGTGAAAGGGTAGATGCCCGAGTGGCTAAAGGGGGCAGACTGTAAATCTGTTGGCTTACGCCTACACTGGTTCGAATCCAGTCTCCTCCACCAGCTAAACTTGCTTTGATGCTTACTTGGTGAATTACCTTGGTAATTTATTTGGAGAGACTGCGGGAGTAGTTCAATGGTAGAACCCTAGCCTTCCAAGCTAATGACGCGGGTTCGATTCCCGTCTCCCGCTCCATTTTCTTGTGCTGGGTAAGTTGTGCAAGTTAAGTTGTGAAAAGCTGGTTAAAAGTTTCGTAGCCCATGTGGCTCAGTGGTAGAGCACCCCCTTGGTAAGGGGGAGATCGCGGGTCCGATTCCCGCCATGGGCACCAAAGATTTGAGCCATGTGGGTTGAAGTCATGTGGATTCGAGTATTGTTTTTTTAATGTTTTTTTCGGAGTCGAGAAATGGCAAAAGAGAAATTTGAGCGGACAAAACCGCACGTCAACGTTGGCACGATTGGTCACGTTGACCATGGCAAGACAACCTTGACAGCTGCTATCACCACGGTGTTGGCGGCCAAGTTTGGTGGCGCTGCAAAAGCGTATGACCAAATTGACGCAGCGCCTGAAGAGAAGGCCCGCGGCATTACGATTAACACAGCCCACGTGGAGTACGAGACGGCCAACCGCCACTATGCTCACGTTGACTGCCCAGGCCACGCCGACTATGTGAAGAACATGATCACTGGCGCGGCTCAGATGGACGGCGCCATTTTGGTGTGCTCTGCTGCTGACGGCCCCATGCCCCAAACCCGCGAGCACATTTTGCTGGCGCGTCAGGTGGGCGTGCCTTACATCATCGTTTTCTTGAACAAGTGCGACATGGTGGACGACGCCGAGTTGCTCGAGTTGGTGGAAATGGAAGTTCGCGAGTTGTTGTCCAAGTACGACTTTCCAGGCGACGACACACCGATCATTCAAGGTTCAGCCAAGCTGGCTTTGGAAGGCGACAAGGGCGCTTTGGGCGAAGAAGCCATCATGAAGTTGGCTGATGCTTTGGACTCTTACATTCCGACACCCGACCGCGCAGTCGACGGTGCCTTCTTGATGCCTGTGGAAGACGTGTTCTCCATCTCTGGCCGCGGCACAGTGGTCACAGGCCGTATCGAGCGCGGCATCATCAAGGTCGGTGAAGAGATCGAGATCGTTGGTATTGCTGACACACAAAAGACGACATGTACCGGTGTTGAGATGTTCCGCAAGTTGCTGGACCAAGGCCAGGCGGGTGACAACGTGGGTATTTTGCTGCGCGGCACCAAGCGCGAAGACGTGCAGCGCGGCCAAGTGCTGTGCAAGCCTGGCTCGATCAAGCCCCACACGCACTTCACCGGCGAGATCTATGTTTTGTCGAAAGACGAAGGCGGTCGTCACACGCCGTTCTTTAACAACTACCGCCCTCAGTTCTTCTTCCGTACAACGGACGTGACGGGTGCCATTGAGTTGCCAGAAGGCAAAGAGATGGTGATGCCAGGCGACAACGTGTCGATCACTGTGAAGTTGATCAACCCGATCGCCATGGAAGAAGGCTTGCGTTTTGCGATCCGCGAAGGCGGCCGCACTGTGGGCGCTGGCGTTGTTGCCAAAATCCTCGCTTAATTTGCGTCTTTAAAAAACGCTGAAGGGGTATAGCTCAATTGGCAGAGCGTCGGTCTCCAAAACCGAAGGTTGTAGGTTCGATTCCTACTGCCCCTGCCACCTGATAAGGGTGAGCAAAACAAGCCCGCCATCACCTGGCGGGCTTCGGCGTCTAAAAGACAAGGTAATTTTTACTGGGCTCGAAAGAGCCTAAAAAGGTCTGTAAGCCAATATGGCAAGTTCTGAAGTTCAAACCGTAGGTTCCACTGCTGACAAGCTCAAGCTTGGCTTGGCCATTGCTTTGGTGGTGGCATCGTTGGCAGCTTTCTACATGCTGTCTAAGCAAGGCGCTTTGGCCCAATGGGGTGCATTGATCGCCGGCTTGGTTTTGGCTGTGGTGGTCTTTTTGATCTCAGATACAGGCAAGCAGTTTGTGGCCTTTGGTCAAGATGCCGTGCGTGAAGTGAAGAAAGTTGTGTGGCCTGAGCGCAAAGAAGCCATGCAAATCACGGC